>CALKFF010000022.1 GCA_938084585.1 uncultured Flavobacteriales bacterium | reverse complement strand
TGGCATCGCTGAAGGAGAGTGTGACTGCGACGGCAACGTGCTTGATGCATGTGGTGTGTGTGGCGGGACAGGTGTCCTCGGTTGCACCGACGAAGGCGCAAGCAACTACAACGACCTCGCTTGTGCAGATGACGGTTCTTGTTTGTACGCCACCACGTTCAACGTGGACATGAGCTGCTTCGACAACTCCGGTGCCAGTTTGAATGGTGCAACGGAATTCACGGAAGTGTTTGTGACAGGTCCTGTGTTTGGTTGGGCTGCCAACGACGGTTACAACCAGTTGACAGACGATGATGGTGACATGGTTTACTCTGTGACTTTGGATTTCCCAGCGGGAGACGTGGAGTACAAATACGCCATCAATGGGTTTGCAGACCAAGAGAATTTGATTGACGATGTCCAAAGTGGGGCGGAGTGCGCTCCAATCACCGACGGCGCTGGCTACGCCAACCGTTTGGTGGCTGCGGGTGCAAGCACCAACGACACTTTCGGCAGCTGCACCAACTGCAGCGGTCAGATTGTCTACGGTTGCATGGACGTCAACGCCAACAACTACGATTCACTCGCAGAGCAGGACAACGGTTCTTGTCTGTACGACGTGACCTTCTCCGTGAACGTGAACGCTGAGAGCTTCGGGTCTGTGTCCATGGCGGGCACCTTCAATGGCTGGAACAACGGTTCAAACCTCATGGACGACAGCGATGGAGACGGCATCTACAGCATCACTGTTGAGTTGACCGCTGGGCCTCAGGAGTACAAGTTCTTGGGCAACGCCGATTGGGCCTTGGCTGAACAGTTCGACGGTTCTGAGTCGTGCACGACTCCACCTGCAGAGTTTGTCAATCGTGTGGTTGAAGTGACTGGTCACATGACTGTGGACAGCGTGTGCTACAACCAGTGCGAAGACTGTGTGTACGGCTGCATGGATGAAGCGGCCTGCAACTACAACGCCGATGCTGTCATTGACGACGCTTCTTGCGCTTACATCACGGAAGGATGCACCGAGTGCATTGACGGTGTTGTGACGATCATCGATGCCGATGGCGACGGCGTGTGCGACGGCGAAGAGATCGCTGGTTGCCAGGATGAATCTGCATGCAACTACAACCCCGACGCCACTGACTCAGCGGTGTCTGGTCTCCAGATCTCTTTGACTGCGGGCTCATGGCCCAGCGAGATTTCTTGGAGCCTCAATGGCGACACATTGTCGGCGCCTTACGACGGATTCATCGCGTTGGAAGAAGGCCTGTATGTTGTGGGCGGTGCAGATGCCTACGGCGACGGTTGGAACGGTGCTGTCATGACCATCACTGACCCCAACTCAGGTGCAAGTACTTCATTTACTGTGAGTGGAAGCGACGCGGAGGTGGAAGTGGCTGTTGCCGCTGCGGGATGTGTGTTCTCGGACGAAGTGAACTGCCTGTTCTGCAACGACAATGGAGGAGTGACACTCGCGGACGTGGACGGCGACGGTGTGTGTGACGGAGATGAAGTGGAGGGGTGTCAAGACGACATGGCCTGCAACTACATGCCAGAAGCCACCGATCCAGCTCCAGCCTCAGGCTTGAGCATTGCTCTGACCGCAGGGTCATGGCCTTCTGAAATTTCTTGGACGTTGAATGGTGTGACCTACGGGGCTCCATTTGAAGGATTCATTGCCTTGGACGCCGGTTCATACGTGATCGAAGGGATTGATTCTTACGGCGACGGATGGAATGGTGCAGAGATGACCATCATGGACGGAGACAACGTTTCAATGCTGACAGTCACTGGGTCTTCTGCTTCTGTGGAAGTGATGGTGTCTGGCTCTGAGTTGGCGTGCTACTACGCTCCAGAATTCTACGAGTGCGATGGAGAGACTTGCATCAACGACGCCGACGGCGACGGGGTGTGCGACGAACTCGAAATCTTGGGTAGCCCGGTTCCAACCGCATGCAACTACGTGGAAGGCGTGACCGATTTGCAGCCAGCCGTGATCCCATTGGAGGGTTGTGAGGTGTGCAACGTCACCGGTGCTGAGGCCGTGGCTGCGATTTTGGCTGACATCGACGTGACGGACGACGTGGACACTGACGGCGACGGTGTGCGTGACTGCGAAGAGATCTACGGATGTCAAGAAGCAGGTGCATGCAACTACTCAGTTGAAGCCACAGAAGAGGATGGTTCTTGTGAATACGAAACGTGCCTCGGATGTACGGACGTCCTCGCATGCAACTACACCCTCGGTTCTTTGATCGACGACGGTTCTTGCGACTATTGCTCGTGCGCCCTTGACGGCGACGGTGGCCAAAATGGCTTCGGTCTTGCAGTGGAGGAGCACGCGGTGGGCGGCATTGCAGGCATGACCACGTACCGCTTGTACGTGACCACGCCAGGCCCAACCGACTTCGTGTCCGCTGTGGCTGGTGACGAGTTGAACCCATCTTACTTGCGCACAAGCACAAGCTTCTACCAGGACGAGAACGGCGGCTTGACCGCAGGTGCGATCAACCCCTTGTTGTTCGACTTCTTCCCAAGTTCTGCGTACGACAGCTGGTTGACCATCGGCATCGATCAGGCTCCAGCAGCTGGCGACGACAGCGTGCAGGACGTGACCCTGGCCTCTGCGGCAGGCGACACTTGGGCGGCAGACTTCGAAGCCGGAGGAAACCTTGAACTCAACAGCTTCTTCGGAGGCAGCTGGTTCACAACCAACCTCGTGTCCAACGGTGTGGCTGGTGACGACAACCGTGTGTTGATCGCGCAGTTGACCACCGACGGAACGTTGACCGGTCAACTCTACGTGCAAGTCTTCCCGAACGGGGTGGGCGCGGACGCCGAGTACCTGACGTTGAGCTTCGGTGCGCCTTCTTGCGGATGTACAGACGACAGCTTGGCCTTCGACGGCGTGAGCTACGCAGCTTGCAACTACAACCCAAATGCCACGTACGACGATGGATCGTGCACCTACTCTGAGGCGGAGAACCTCGATTGTGACGGGGTGTGCTTCAACGACGCTGACGGCGATGGAGTGTGTGACGAAGACGAAGTGGTTGGATGTCAGGACGGGTCTTTGGACGCCCTTGGCGGAACCAACGCGTGCAACTACGACCCCGCGGCGACAGACGCTGGAGAGTGCATCTACGTGGAAGCGCAGTTCTGCCCACTCGACGGCGAATACTACGTATTCACAAACTGTGAAGGCGTGATCTTCCCTGAATTCGACGCCGACATGAACGGTGTGGTGGACTGCTTCGACCAAGGTGGTTGCATGGACCCACTGGCTTGCAACTACGAAGCTGACCTCACGTTCGACGACGGTTCTTGTGAACTGATTGACGAAAACATGAACGGCATCTGTGACTTGTTGGAAGGCTGCCTCTACGAGGACGCTTGCAACTACAACGCAGAAGTGATTGCCTTCGCAGCGGCTCAAGGCCAGGAGGTCTTCGACGACCAGAGCTGTGACTTCAGCTGCTTGACCACAGGTTGCAGCGATCCGAATGCCATCAACTACGACGCGTTCTCAAGCAGCGTGATTTCAGGCCAAGTTGTGGCGGCTGAAGACAGCTGGCACTTGGACAACGGTTACCCATGGGGTCACTTCGGCATCGAATACGACTTGTACGAGCAGTACAGCGAGTACATGGTGGATGGAGCAACCCTGATCTTGGAGATGGATGGCCAGACATTGACTTGCGTGCTTGATGGTGGCGGTTTCGGAAACGAAGAGAACCAAGCGTGGAACCTCATCGCTTCTGACCCCAACTACAGTGGCAACTCCTTCCTCGCGGATTCCTTCGGAGGAAACCTCATGGTTGGCGCCACTTGGACGCTCGCTGTGGACGACGGTTCATGCTTGTTCATCGGCTGTCAGGACGAGACGGCGTTGAACTTCGACGCGTCGGCCAACTACCCAGGCGAGTGTGTCTACCTCGATCCTTGCCCAGGGGACTTCACCGGCGACGGTGAAGTGGACGTGAACGACCTCCTCGACTTCTTCCAGTTGTGGGGCAACGTTTGCCCATGGATTGTCGACTGATTCTGGTCTGACTTAGAATGACTTGAACGGGTCGCCTTCGGGCGGCCCGTTCTTATTTTTGGACTCCCAAGTTCCCGGCAACATGACCCCTCAAGACGACGAAAAGCGCGAACAGCTGCGGCAACAATTGAACGACACCCACACCTGGCCGTGCGTGTTCAAGTTCAAATTCATTGTGCCGGCCAAGCCTGAGAACGAGGCGTCGCTTCGCGCCATCTTTGGCACCAAGGCTGCGTTTCAAGTGCGTGAATCCTCCAAGGGGAATTACCGGGCAGTGACAGTGGACGAGAAGGTGGCTGGACCAGACGACATCTTTGCCCGTTACGAGGCTGCGTCCAAGATTCCAGGCATCTTCTCCCTCTGACCGCCAGCTCCATGGAGACGCTTCAGTGGACGATGTTGGTGGGCCTGTTGGGCATGCTTCTGTATGTTTTGTGGCATCGCATGCGGGCCTCCTTCGGAAAGGGCGTGCCGCCCCCGGTGGCTGCGGATTGGGAAGGAGAGGGGGCGCTGTGGTCCAGCGGGGTGGTGGACATCCACCTTCGCGTTGTGCGTGCTGGAGAGGTGACATTGAATGTCCACATGGACGACCACAACACCCTGGTGCATGAAGGAGCGCTTGAAGTGGGTGTCCACGCGAGGAGCGTGGCCGTCCCTGATGGCACGGAAAGTGTCACCATACGCATGGCGTGCGAGGGTCACCGCACGGAACGGAGGCTGCAGCTCAAGGGCTGAGCCTCACATGCGTTCGGGCATGTCGATGCCGAGCATGGCCATGCCGTTCGAAACCGTTTCGCTGACCAAGGCGGTCAGGCCAAGTCGTGCCTCACGGGTTGCGGCGTCCTCTTCTTTGGCGATTGGGTGGTCCTGGTAGAAGCTTGAGAAGGCCTTGATCAAGTCGTAACAGTGGTTCGCGATGAGCGAAGGGTCGTAGCTGGCGGCGGCTTCTTGGACCACATCCGGGAACCCGAGGATGCCTGCGGCCAAATGACGCTCGGCAGCATCCAGCGGTGTGGCCTGGTCCCACGTCAAGGTTGACGTGGTGGCTCCTGTGTTGCGCAAGATGCTTTTGCACCGGACCACGTTGAATTGGATGAAAGGTGCCGTGTTGCCAAAGAAATCGATGCTGCTCTTGGGGTCGAACATCATGGACTTGGCCGGGGCCACCTTCAGCAGGAAGTACTTGAGCGCGCCGTGCCCCACTTGGGTGGCCAGCTGCACCTTGTCGTCTTCGCTGAAGTCGTCCACCTTGCCGAGCTCGTCAGAGATGCTGCGCGCCGTGTTACGCATTTCCAGCAACAGGTCGTCCGCGTCGACCACGGTGCCTTCGCGGGACTTCATCTTGCCCTCAGGCAGTTCCACCATGCCGTAGCTGAGGTGGTGGTTGGCTTCCGCTTGGGCAAACCCAAGCTTTTTGAGGATCAAGAAGAGCACCTTGAAGTGATACTCTTGCTCGTTGCCCACGGTGTACACTTGGCGGTCGAGGTCGGGGAAGTCGGCAAACCTGAGGATGGCGGTGCCGATGTCTTGGGTCATGTAGACTGCGGTGCCGTCGCCGCGGAGCAGGAGCTTTTCGTCCAGGCCGTCGTCGGTGAGGTCCACCCAGATGGAGCCGTCTTCTTTTTGGAAGAACACCCCGTCGGCCAAGCCTTGCTCCACATGCTTTTTGCCCAGCAAATAGGTGTCCGACTCGTAGTAGAGCTTGTCGAACGACACGCCCATGGCGTTGTAGGTCGCGTCGAAGCCTTCGTACACCCAGCCGTTCATGGTTTTCCAAAGCGCCACGACCTCTTCGTCGCCTTCCTCCCAGCGCTGCAGCATCGTGCGGGCTTCTTGCAACATGGGGCTGGCGGCCTCGGCTTCTTTGGGGTCGAGTCCATTGGCCACGCCTTCTGCCACTTCCGCCTTGAACGCCTTGTCGAACGCGACGTAGTATCGGCCCACGAGCTTGTCGCCCTTTTCGCCGGTCGATGCTGGCGTCTCGCCTTGCCCCAATTTTTGCCAGGCCACCATGGACTTGCAGATGTGGATGCCGCGGTCGTTGATGATTTGGACTTTCTTGACGTCGTGGCCGGCGGCCTCGAGGATGCGGGACACGCTGTAGCCCAGGAAGTTGTTCCTGAGGTGGCCCAGGTGCAATGGTTTGTTGGTGTTGGGCGAGCTGTATTCGACCATCACCTGTGATTTGGAGCCTGTGGGAGCATGGCCCCAATTGGGCAGGGTTAGCGCCTCTTGGATCGCGGCGTTCCAGCACGCGTCGGTCAGGGAAAGGTTCAGGAACCCTTTCACCACGTTGAAGCCGGAAATCCAGTCGCACGCTTCAGTGAGGGCTTGTCCCAAAGCGTCGGCGGCGACATGCGGGGGTGCCCCAGCCATGCCTGCGAGGGGGAACACCACCAGGGTGCGGTCGCCTTCAAACTCGGCGCGGGTCGTCTGGATTTGAATTTGACGGTCAGCGGGGCGCTTGCCAAAGGTGGCTTCGAAGGTGTCTAGGACGGCTTGGTGAAGCCGTGCGTCAATGCCGTGAATCATGCGTGTGCGTCGTTGGTTAGGGCAGGGCGGGGGAGATGGACTTCCGCCATCATGCAGCGGGCAGAACCGCCGCCGCAGGTTTCGATGTGATGCAAGTCGTTGTGGACCAGGGTGCCAAACTTCCCAAGCGTGGCCTGCTGGTCGTCGGTCAGTGCGTCGTGGGCACGGGAACTCATCACGATGAGTTTGTCGCCTTGGTCGGTGGCCACTTCGAGCATGTTGCCGGCGAAGCGGTTGATTTGGTCTTCGGTGAGGTCGACGACGGTCAGGCCATCCTCTTTAAGGGATTCAAGCACCAGCGCACGGTCGTCGGGGTGGTCGATGGAGTCGAGGCACACGGCCGCCCAGCCGGTGCCCACCGCCATCATCACGTTGGTGTGGTAGATGGGCATGCGCGCCTCATCGACCGTTTGGTTGGCCTCGAAAATCACGCCCTCCAGGTCCATCGACTCGCACCAATGGGCGAAGGCGTCGCGGTCGGTGCGTGGGCTCAAGGCGGCGTAGGCTTTGCCGTGCACCCGGTCCAGGACCATGCTCCCCGTGCCCTCGAGAAACGCGTTGTGCCCCTCGAATTCGGTGAAGTCCACGATTTCATCCATGTCAAATCCATTCACGTGGACCAAATCGTGTAGGATGTCTTCGCGCCGCTCCAACCGACGGTTGGGCGCAAACATGGGGTACAACCCCACACGGCCGTCGGCGTGGAACGACACCCAGTTGTTGGGGAACAGCGCGTCTGGCGTGTCCGTCGTGGGGTCGTCCTCCACCACCATGACGTTCACGCCGCGTCCGCGCAAGTCGTCCACCATGCCGTCGAATTCGTCGAGGGCGGCTTGGTGCACGTCGTCGATTTGGGCGTCCTGTTGGTAGTGGTTGTTGCCGGCGGTTTCCTCGTTTTTGCGGAACGTCGCAGGCCGAACCATCAGAATGTGGCAGGTGCTTTGGGCAGGGTGGCTCATGTCAAGGGGTAGGTTCAAAGGTTCAATCCCGGTGCAAAGGCATGGTGACGCAGCGCAGGAGGCCTTCCATTTTCGCCACTTCCTGAAGGGGGGTGGTGTGCACGCGGTACCCCCATGCTTCCAGTTGGTGGTTCACCGCGTCAAAAGGAGGGCAGGAAACCACATCTTCTGGCGTCACGGAAATCAAGTTGCATTGCATGTGGTACATCTCTTCGGCGCCCACTTCCAGGACGTGACCTTGGAAGGTGTCGCGCACGAAAGCCACGTCTTCCGCCAATTTCAGTCCTTCAGGGTGAAAGACGGCGTGTCCACCGGCCAACGTGCTCAAGCAGCAGTCCAAGTGAAGGGCGTTTGCCTTGGGATCTGTGTCGGACTTCTGCAATTGGAATCCCCGAACGTTCCAGTCCGGGAATTGGTCCGACAACCAATCCAAGGCGGCTTCGTTGGTGCGCGAAGTGGTGAACGCCTCAAAGTCGTCCGCCGCGCTGTAGCCCACCCAAAGCTCTCCGTCACGAGGCATCACGTCGCCGCCTTCCACGCGCACGCCCTTGGGCGGGTGCAGGATGTGGGAGGGAGGCACGTCGTTAAGCAACGGCGCGACGCCTTGCCATTCGTCCGCCCTGTCCGCGATCATGCGGGTGGCCACCAGGCGGTCTTCCACCACGATGCCCACGTCGCGGGCGAAGATTTGGTTCAAGTTGGGCACCACCTCGGGGCGCACCACCTCCACGTCCATGCCTTGCAACAGGTGGGCCAAGCCGTCCAGATCACGGACACAATCGCCTTCCGACGGGAAGGTGCCTGCTGCGATGTGCTCCTTGGACTTGGGGTCGTAGGCGTCCTCCAACGCGGGCGTCCCTCCCATGGATTGGGCGGTGCCGACAACCACCTTCTTCAAGGTGGCCCATTCGTTGGTGGCGCGAAGTTGCATGGCGACCTGACGCTCAGTTCTTGTCGTAGTTCTCGCGCTTGTGGCGTAGCAGGGTGAGCATGGTCTCGTTGTCCATCATCTCGGCCGCGAGCTTGGGCGACTTGCTGATCTGAGGCGGGAGGAACGTGCAGTGGAGGCTGTCGAGCGAGCTCAACGCGTACATCACGATCTCCGCGTTCACCTCAAACTGCCGGATCAGGGCGGTGTCGCCTTCGTCGATTTGGTCAAACTCGTGCCACTCGATGGCGTCCCGTCCGTATTGGTCTTGCAACGAGAGGCGCATGCCCTCAGGGTTGCCCTCGAAATTCTCGAAGAAATCGAGGAAGTAGTTGAGGTCCAGCCCCAGCAACGCGACGCGCTGGTCGTCTTCCTCCACCCACGGGCTGACGTAGCGGATGTGTGCGCCACCGGCGCGGTTGCGCAGGCCTTTGTGGAACCACTTGTCCATCATCTCGCGTTGCATGCGCACCATGGCGGTGTCTTCCGTGCGGTGGGAGGGAAAGTGCTCAAACATGGCGTCCCATTCGCCCACGTTGGAAAAGTGGAAGTAATTGTACAAGTCGCCCAGGACGACGTCTGAAGAGTCCTTGGACATGAAGGTCACCAAGTTGTCTCCGGCCGTGGTGACTTTGAGGGGGTCGAGTTCCGGGTGAAATTCCAAGTCAGGCACACGCAAGTTGGTGGTGCCTGTGGGGCCCCCAAACACCTCGGCAGAAGAAGTCGTTTTAGCGTCTTGCGTATTGGGGCCTTGGTCGTCTCCGCACGCCCACAATCCCAGGGCTGCCGCCATGGCCAACACGGGCCAGTTTGATTGGATCTTCATGACCCAAAGATACAGGGTCAATTCACGAAAATGTTGGCGTCGTCCTGGGGGTTTTGCGTCAGGATTTGCACGGCCAACTCGAGGTGTTGTTTCAGGCGGAGCTGCATCTCTTCCAGGCTCGCACCTTCCAGAATTTCAGCGCGCTGCACGGGGTCGCGCTCCAAGTGGGTCAACACCGCGATGAGTCCCTCTTGCTCGAGGGGTTTGGGGTTCAGGCCGTGGACCACCATCAGGCCCACAAGCGTGTCGCGCACCGCCCGACAATCTTCGTCCAAGGTCCACGTTTTCCAGTCCGACACGTCAGCCGCTTCTCCCAGAGGATAGGCCAGTTGGCCGTCCCTCATGTCGAAGGATTCCAGCCGAAACAATCCTGTGGCTTTGACGGTCACGTCTCGTCGGCCGTTGGCTTCGCGTCGCGACACATTGACAAGGCGCATGACAGCCCCGGTGCGCCGGATTTGGCCCTCGTGGGCGCAGGGAATCCCAAATTCCACCAGCTTCATGTTTTCCAATTCGTTGAACAGCCGTTGGTAGCGTGGTTCAAAAATGTGGAGTTCCACAAATTCCCCGGGCAAAGGCAACATGCGCAAAGGGAAGAGTGGAATGTGCATGCCACAAGGGTACCACAACGCTTGGACGTGCGGGGCACCGCGGGGCACCGGAGCGGGGGTGGAGGGGCTGAGTGACCTCAGGGGAGCAGGACCCCTGCGTAGAACTGTTGGCCGTTGGCCTGGACGCCTTCCAGCAGGACGCCGCGTTGCCCGGCCTCCCTCGACCTGTCCAGGGCCTTGTTCAAGTCTTCCTCAGACTCAAGCGGTTGGCCGTCCACGCGCAACAGCACGGCCCCGCGGCGGATGCCCTCGTCCAACCACTCGCCAGGTCGCATGTCGGTGACGACCAGGCCACCCCTGACGTCCAAGCGCGCTTGGACTTGGGCAGTTGCTGGGGACAGCCTGACCCCCCAGTTGGGAAGGAAATCTTCCTCACCTGGGGTGCGGGTGGCTGGAGGATCGTCGGGCGTGGACACCAGTGCGTTTCGCCCTTGGAGTTCCACTTCTTTCTGGAGTTGCCGTCCGTCTCGGCGGAGTTGCACGGCAATGCGTGCGCCTGGGCGATGTTTGGACAACTGCTCCTGCAAGGCAGGGAAGGTGGACACAGGGATGCCGTCGATGGCTTCGATGCGGTCACCGGGTTGCAGCCCAGCTGCGTTGGCCCCACTCCCGCGGAACACGCCTGCCACACGGACGCCTGGGTCGCGTTGGTCGACTTGGATGCCGAGGTAGGCCCGTTGGACGCGGCCGTACTCGCGCAAATCGTCCACCACCTTGCGGACGATGGAGGACGGAATCGCAAACGAGTATCCAGCGTAGCTGCCTGTTTGAGAAGCGATGGCCGTGTTGATGCCAATCAGTTCGCCCTCGAGGTTGACCAATGCGCCACCGCTGTTCCCTGGATTCACCGCGGCGTCGGTTTGCAAAAAGCTCTCCACAGGGTAGATGTCCCTTCTGGCGTCCGGCTCCAACAAGCGGAGATTGCGCCCTTTGGCACTGACGATGCCTGCCGTGACGGTCGAGGTCAAATTCAAGGGGTTGCCCACCGCAAGCACCCACTCGCCGACATTCACTTCGTCTGAATTGCCAAAGCTGAGCGTGGGCAGGTTCTTGGCGGGCGTGGTCTTAAGGAGGGCCAAATCCGTGCTTGGGTCGCTTCCAATCAACTCGGCTTCCATGGTGGAGCCGTCGGACAGGGCGACTTGGATGCGCTGCGCCCCGTCGATGACGTGGTGGTTCGTGACAATCCATCCTTGGCGGTCCAGGATGACCCCGCTGCCAGACCCCTGCGCGACACGACCTGGGTCCATGCCCAGCATGCTCAGCCAAGGGTTGCTCTGGGCGGGGACGACCGCGGCGGTTTGAACGTGGACCACGGCGTTCACAGAGGCCTGCGCCGCGCACACAAATGCGTCGTCCGAGAGCGGGGTCTCGGTGGCAGGCCTGGCCTCAGGTGACAAGGCGCCAGTGCTTGGCGTCCAGGTGTGGGACGTGGTGTGCACGGTGGGTGCTGGGCTGGGGTTTGGGCTTTTCACCCAAGACATGGCGCCAAACGTCAAACCACATGCCGCCCCTGCGGCAGACCATTGAAGAAGGGAAGACCACTGCATGACCCAAAGAACGAATGGGTCAGCGCGATGTTCTCCTCAAGAATTGTCAAGAAATCTGAACGCCCTACGGGATTCACTCTTTTTCAGAGGAAGCGTCGCCGATGAGGCCGATTTCGCGGAGGCGTTCCTCGAGGTAAGTCCCCGCGGTGATGGGGGCTTCCTTCGGCTGTTCACCAGCGGGCACGCACTGCGTTAACGCGGCCAGACTCATGTGCGGCACAGGGTGGCAGAAGAACGGCATGCTGAAACGAGGCTTGCCCCAAAGTTCTTTGGGTGGGTTGACGACACGGTGGGTCGTCGACTTGAGCTCTTGGTTGGTGAGCCGTTGAAGCATGTCGCCCACGTTGACCACCAGTTGGTTAGGCAGTGCAGTCACTGGGGTCCAGTTTCCGGCAGTGTCCATCACTTCCAATCCAGATGCAGAAGCGCCCACCAACAAGGTGATGAGGTTGATGTCCTCATGTTGGCCTGCCCGGACGCTGGATTGGGGCTCCTTCAGGATGGGGGGGTAATGGATCAACCGCAAGATGCTGTTGCCGCCGGGCACGAAGGCCTCAAAATAGTCCTCCTCCAGCTCCAAGTGCAAGGCGATGGCTTTCAGCACGTCGCGTCCAACCGCTTCCATGTTCCGGTACAAGGCCTCGGATTTGACCGACAACTGAGGGCGTTCGGCGACAACCGCGTTCGGCGGGTAGTGCTTCATGTCGGCGCCTTCCGGGACATCGCACTGTCCGACTTGCCAGAATTCTTTCAAGTCGGCCGCGTCGCTGTCCTTGGCATGCTCCGTCCCGAAGCTGACAAACCCCCGTTGCCTGTTGTGCTCGGGATGCTCATGCCGGGCCTTGGTTTCCGCCGGCAGCGCAAAGAACGCCTCAGCCTCGCTGTACAGTCCGTCAATCACATCCTGCGGGATGCCGTGGCCGCCAATGGCCACGAACCCCACTTCCCGGTAGGCGGCGCCCAGGTCTTGGACGAATTGGCTGCGCTGGGCAGGTGTGCCTGAGGTGAAATGGCTCAAGTCGAGCGACGGGATGCCTGCGACAAAGTCGAGGTGGGCGAGGCTGGCAGGAGGGTTCTTCATGTCACTAAGGTCGAGAAAGTTGGGTCAATGTGGGGACAGGGCGTCTTGAAGGACTTGGTCGAGCGTCTCGCCATGGGTCGTCCATGCGAATTTGCGTGACACGGCGCCTTGCGCCATCTGCGCCATGCCTTGCGCTTCTTCAGGGTGGGCCAAAAGCCTGTCAATGCCTTCGGCAAATTCCTCAGGCTGGTTGCAGATTTCGGCGTGGCCGTGGGCCGGCATGCCCAAGGGGGCGAAGGCGTGGGGTGAAAGGACGCAGGGGAGGGCGGAGGCCATGGCTTCGAGCACCTTGTTCTGAAGCCCCGTGCCCAAGCGAAGTGGCGCCACAAACAGGGTGGCCCGCGTGTACTCGGCCGCAATGTCGTCCACCCATCCTGTGACCGTCACATCGTCGCTGGCGAGGGCAGCCACACTTGGGGCGGGTTCTGCGCCCGCAAGGACCACCCGAATCGGGCGCGTTTGAATGTGGGGCAGGATGTCCTTGACCAAATGCTGCGCCGCATCCACGTTGGGCGCGTACGACATGTTGCCTGTGAACAACAGGGTGGGCACGTCGGGGGCAGTGCCCTCTGCGCCGCTGAACGCCTCCAAGTCCACGCCGTTGGGGACGATTCGGATGGTGTCCCGGTGCAGGTGGGGGATCAGCAGCCGGTCGTTCTCGGAGATGATCGTGTGGGCGTCGAAATAGTCAAACGTCCGCGATTCATGCCTGGCCAAACGCGTGCCCTCGGCCCGCATCACGGCCTGTCGGAACAGCCCCAGAAGACCTCGTTCCTGATGGCTTCGGCGGTGCATGCCCGCACTGAACGCATCCATGTAATCCAACACCTTGGGGTAGGAGTGCAGGTCCTTCACGTATTCCGCACACCGAACAAGTTGGCAGTAGATCAAGTCGGGTTGGGTGTCCGCGACGATGCGTTCAAGTTGGCGTTTGGCCTTGCGGTCGGTGAACCAAGTCACCTGGAAGGGCAACTCGGAGGTCCAGGCCCACATCATGCGCCAGAGCTTCCTCAGAAGTGGGGTGCGGAGCACGTGGATGTGTTGGGCCAGCGGACGGAGCGCCTCCAGTTGCGCGTCGGTCAACGGGTGGTCTTGAAGGGCGCACAGCGTCAGGGTGTGCTTGGAGGACAGGTGCTTCAGTTGGTGGTACAGCCGAAGCTTGTCCCCCTTCTCAAGGGGGAACGGAACCCGGGAAGCGATGACCAAGATGTTCACGAGGCCACCAATTCTTCAAGGAACGCGGTCAACCGTTCTGCCCGAGCGCGGTGCTGCAAGTTGACTTGGGCCCAAGCTCGTCCGCGTTGGCCCATGGCCGTGGCCTTGTCCCCGTTGGACAGCAACTCGACCAACGCTTTTGCAAAGTGTTCTGGGGTGTCGGCCACCATGACGTGTTCCTCGTGTTCCAAGGGGAGGCCGGTCATGCCTTTGGTGGTGGTCACGATGGGGCGTCCGGCGGCCAAGGCTTCTGCGATCTTGATGCGCATGCCTGAGCCTGCGTGAAGGGGCACCACCACCACGCTGGGGGTGTCGTATGTGGCGGCGGCGTCGTCCACCTCGCCCAGCACGTGGACCCCTGCGTTTTCGTCGGAAGTCCATTCTGGGCCCATGTTTCGGCCGGCCAGGGCCACTTGCGCTTCCGGGAGGGCCTGACGCACCAAGGGCCAAACGTCTTGGACAAACCACGACACGCCCTGGTGGTTGGGGGCCCAGTCCATGGCGCCCAGGTGCAAGGCCCGTGTGGGCGCTTCGTTCATTGCGGCATGCGGCGTGCCGTCCACGTCCATGCCGAAGGGCACAACCTCCACGCGGCACTTCGACGTGGGATGCACGTTTTGGAGGGTCACTTCAAACCACGCGGCGTCGTCGCGGGTGATGGTCACCACGCCATCCAACGCAGCAAGCACCTTGACTTCCTCCGATTCAAGCTTGGACTTGAACCGGTTGAGGAGCCAGCGTTTGGGTCTGGAGGTCATGTCCGCCGCGACCTCGTCCCACAAGGCGTGTTCCACGTTGTGCGCCCGGAGCACAAGGTCGGCGTCGCTCAAACGGCGAATCGCCGGGATGTAAGCCGTGGTGAACAGGGACTCCAGGAGCACAACATCGTAGACCTGCGCGCGCAGCGCGTCTTCCACGGTCCGTTCCATTTCGGGCACCAAAAACCGGGACAAGTGGTAGCTCTCCCCGGTGACGAGGTGAGACAAGGCGTCCCGGACGTTCAGCTCGGTGTCGGCGTAGGCGACTTCGAGTTGGGTTTGCGCCAAGTAGTCCAGTTCAATTTGATCCGGCAGGAAGGGGTGCTTGTCCGTGTGGATGGACACCACCTTCACCTGGTGCCCCATGTCCAAAAGCCCACGCGTCAGGCTGTCCATCGCCAAGCAACCGCCATCCACGGACGGGCGTGGCGGCTTGTGGCAGATTTGCAGGATGCGGAGGGTTCTCGCCATGGGCACAGCAAAAGTAGTTTTCAATCACCCGCCTGCATGGGGCAGCCAGCGTCGTTCTTTCAACGTGCTCCACATCAAAAGTGCCGCCAAAGGCGTCAGCAACAGCGTGCTCAACCACATGCCGGACCAAGGCTCCAGCGTGCCGGATTTCACCAATTGCTCGCCGACCATCGAGACCACGTAGTACAGCAAGAACACGCAAAGGGCCAACAGCGTGGGCAGGCCCAATCCGCCTTTGCCCACGAGCGCCCCCAACGAGCTCCCCACCAAGAAGAGCACCATGCATCCCAAGGCCAAGATGTACTTGCGGTGCCATTCGATGTCGTGCCGGTGTTGACGAAGCAACTTGCCCTCCATGTTGGCGACGGCGTTGTCGATGCTTCGGATTTGGTTGCGCGAGAGTTCTTTTGCCGAATGAAAGGCGCGCGTCCTGGTTTTGGAGGCGAGGCTGGCGGCCCAGGGTGAGCGGACCGTCGGTTGTGACGCGGCGGCGGCTGTGGCGTACCAACCTGTGGTGTCGTTTCGCCAGGCCACATTGCGCTTTCCGTAATTCTGAAGTTCCTGCCCTTCTCGCCGGATTTCGGTGCCCAGAGAATCGCTGGCTTGGGCCAGCTCGGCCAAGGTCATGCGCTCGTAGGAACGCCGAAAAAGGTCTTCGTTGGCCATGGAGAAATCCAGGCTGTGCAGGGGGATGCGCAGGGTTTGCCGCTGGAAGGTGCTGCGGACGTGGGGGTACACCCGCTCCTTGGAACGGGACATGGTCTCTTGGTGTTCCTCGTAGCTGACGCCTTCTTCCAGTTCAATGACCAAATGGCCGTCCGACTCCGACATGTTTCCACGCTCAGCTTGCACCACGAGCACGCGTTGTCCTTGGGCGTCCCTGTGGTCGTGCACCAGCAGGTCCTCCAGCCTTCCGTCTGCGTGCTTCGTGCCCACCCGGATCGAGAAGCCGTCGATGCCGTTGTAGAACACCCCCTCGCGGAGGTTGAAGGCGGGTTTTTGTTTGGTCACAGAATAGAGGAGGGCCCTGAATTTCATGTTGGCGGCGGGCCAGCCTGTGTTGCTGAACCAAAGTGCTGCGCCGCAGAGAAGGACCATGCAGACAACCAGGGGCCGCAGGATGCGAAGGAAGGACATGCCGGACGCCTTCATGGCGGTGAGCTCGTTGCGCTCGGCGAGGTTGCCCAGCGCCATGATGGAAGCCACCAACACCGCCAGGGGCAGGGCCAAGTTGACCAGGCGTGCGGAGGCGAAGACCATGAGCTTGAACACGACCCACAATTCCAGGCCCTTGCCAATCATGTCGTCGGCGTAGACCCAAAGAAATTGCATGTCCAAAATGAACAACGCGACGGGCAAGGTCACCGCGAAAGGACCGAGGAAGGCGCGCAACATGAGACGGGAGGTCCGCACGCCCCGAAGATACTCCTGGAATGTCCTTTACCTTGGGCGGCAAATGACATCAACCATGCGACAATTCTCTTCTTTTGTGGGCAGTGCCACGTGCGCCGCAGCCCTGTTGACGTTCTTGGCCGGCTGCGGCGGTCCTGCGCCTTCCGGCCCGGATTTTGAGGCCGCTCCCGCGGTGGAGTCCACGGCAAGCGCCCCCGACGAAGCGGGCTTCGTGTGGAAAACAGAACAGTTTGCGGACCTGAAAATTGTTCGGTACCAAATCCCGGGATGGGAGAAGCTCTCCGACAAGCAGCAGGCGTTGGTGTATTGCCTCAACATGGCGGGGCTGAGCGGCCGCGACATCATGTACGACCAAAACAACCGTTACAACTTGCGCATCCGCCGTCTGTTGGAGGACATCTACATCGGCTACGAGGGCGACCGAGGCACGGTGGGGTGGCAAGCGTTTGAGGTGTACTTGAAGCGCATTTGGTTCTCCAACGGCATCCACCACCACTACGCCAACACCAAGCACCTCCCCGAATTCAGCGAGGCCTACTTCGACCACTTGTTGGTGGAGACAGGCAACAGCATCGATGCGGAGTTGCGCGCCGTGGTGTTTGACCCCGCGTTGGAGGCCAAGAAAGTGGAGCAGGACGGCACCAAGGGCTTGGTGGAAAGTTCCGCGGTCAACTTTTACGCCCCCGACGTGACCACAGACGAGGCCAAGGCCTACTTCGAGAGCATCGTGGACAAGGGAAGCCGGAGCCCTGTGGAGTACGGTCTGAACAGTCGCTTGGAAAAAGACGCGGATGGTCAGGTGTACGAGAACGTCTACAAAGTGGGTGGACTCTACGGTGAGAGCATTTCCGAAATCGTGAAGTGGCTCAAAGAGGCCATTCAGTACGCGGAGAACGACAAGCAAGCGGCGGCGTTGCGCAACCTGGTGGCTTACTACGAAACAGGCGACCTTGAAAAGTGGAGCCTTTACAACATCAACTGGGTGCAGGACACCGAAGGCGACGTGGATTACATCAACGGGTTTGTGGAAGTGTACAACGACCCCCTCGGTTACACTGGCAGCTACGAGACCATCGTGGAGATCAAGGACTTCGACGCCAGCTCGCGCATGGCGACGCTGATGGACAACGCCCAGTGGTTTGAAGACCACATGCCGTTCATGGATTCCCACAAGAAGAAGGAAGTGGTCGGCATCACCTACAACGTGGTGAACGTGGCAGGGGAAGCGGGCGATGCTTCGCCCAGCACCCCCATCGGGGTGAACTTGCCCAACAGCAACTGGATCCGTCAAGTCCATGGCTCCAAGTCGGTGTCGCTGGGCAACATCGTGAATGCCTACGACAAGGCCGCTGGCGGTGGCGTGTTGGCCGAGTTCACCCACGACCAGCTTGAGCTTGTGCGCACCCAAGCGCACGGAGAGCTTGCCGGCAAGCTCCACACGGCCATGCACGAGGTGATTGGCCACGCTTCGGGCCAACTGGAGCCCGGTGTGGGCACTCCCAAAGAAACCATCGCAGAGTACAGCTCGACCCTCGAGGAAGGCCGGGCCGATTTGGTGGCCTTGTACTTCTTGCTCGACCCCAAGATGGTGGAGCTCGGGTTGATGAAGAATTTGGACGTGGGCCGCGCCGAGTACGACAGCTACTTGCGGAACGGCATGTTGACCCAATTGCAGCGCTTGGAGCTCGGAGCAGACATTGAAGAGGCCCACATGCGCAACCGTGCCTGGGTGAGCAACTGGTGCTTTGAAAAGGCGGAGCCCGAAGGGGCTGTGGTCAAGGTCGTTCGCGAGGGCAAGACCTACATCGACATCAAGGACTACGACCGCCTGCGCGAGTTGTTTGGCGAGCTTCTGCGGGAGGTGCAGCGCATCAAGTCGCAAGGCGATTACGACGCGGCCAAGGCGCTCGTGGAGGGCTACGGCGTGAAGGTCGACCCCGCAGTGCACCAAGAGGTGTTGGACCGTGTGGCGGTGTTGGGCGTGGCTCCTTACGGAGGATTCATCAACCCAGAGATGATTGCCATTCGCGACGCTGAAGGACAGATTGAATCTGTGGAGGTGTCGTATCCCGACGATTTCACAGGCCAAATGCTCCACTACAGCGAGCGATTCAGCTTCCTGCCAGACGTCAACTGATTGGGCTTTTCAGCCTGGTGAACCGCCCCGTCGTGCAACATCACGGCGGGGCGGTTTGTTGTTCCTTTGCACCATTGCGCTTCAACATGATGAAACACTTCCTTTCCGCGGCCTGCCTTGGCTTGGCATTCTCAGCCTTCGCCCAAACCCCTTGTGTCGACGGCTTTGCAGACGGATACCCTTGCTCAGGGCTTGATTTGCTCTCCGTGCGCACCCTCGAGGAATTGGGGGGTGGCGCCAACGGCAACGACTGTTGGGGGTGGGTGGATCCGGCTTCCCAACGCGAATTCGTGTTGTTTGGGCGCCACGACGGGTTGTCCATTGTGGACGTCACGGATGCGGTGAATCCCTTGTTTGTGGGGCGCGTACCGACGGCCACGACACCCAGCCTCTGGCGCGACGTCAAGGTGCACAACAACCACGCGTTCATCGTCAGCGAGGCGGCCAACCACGGCATGCAAGTGGTGGACCTGACCCAGGTGCTGGAGGTCACCGACGGGCCTGTGGTGCTCACACCCGTGTCGAGCTACATCGGATTTGGCAACGCCCACAACATCGCCATCAACGAGGAGACCGGTTTCGCCTACGCGGTGGGAACCAACACCGCAGGCGGGGGGCTGCATGCCATCGACATCTCCAACCCAGGCGCCCCATCTGTGGCGGGGACCAACGACGGCCCCTACACGCACGACGCCCAGGTGGTGCTTTACAATGGCCCGGACCCCGATTATGCGGGCAAGGAAGTGGCGTTTTGTTTCAACGGCAGCGGTGGCGTGGCCATCGTGGACGTCACCGACAAATCCGACATGGTCCAAATCACCGCGTTCAACTACAGCCAATCGGCATACACGCACCAAGGGTGGTTGAGCGAGGACGGTCGTTTCTTGTACTTCAACGACGAGTTGGACGAGAGCAACTACGGCAACGGCACCCGCACCTACATCGCCGACGTGTCGGACTTGGACGCGCCGGTCGTGATTGGGTTTTACGAAGCAGACAACACGTCTGTGGATCACAACCTCTACGTGCGCGGCAACAAGATCTACGCCTCCAACTACCTCAGCGGTTTGCGGGTGTCCGAAATCGGCCCCAACGGCAACTTGACGCCCTACGCTTACTTCGACACCAACCCCGATTCGGATTCGGTGGCGTTCTATGGCACGTGGAGCAACTACCCTTATTTCCCGAGCGGCAACATCGCCATTTCATGTCGGTCGGTGGGCTTGTTCATGGTCAGCGACCCGACGTACGACCCAACCAGCGTTGGCAACGTTCACCTTGCAGATGCGTCGTTGAAGGCGTCCCCCAACCCAGCCCAGTCTGTCATGACTTTGAAAGGGATGCCGCGCGCCGCCTTTGTGCGCGTGGTGAATGTTTCAGGCCAGGAAGTCGTGGCGCGTCGCGCTGTGCCCGGGTTGACGGGGTTGTCGTTCGACATCGGGCACCTCGCCGAGGGCATGTACGTGGTGCACGCCGAGACCGACCAAGGCCAAGTCCAGTCTGTGCAAGTGTTGATCCAGCGCTGAGCTTCAGCCCTGTCTGGGGTTGAGGAGCTCGTGCATGATCTCCCGACAATCGTTGGGGTGCAACGCCCGGCGGAGCTCGCCTTCGTGAGCCAGGCTGATGGTCCCTGTTTCTTCGCTGACGACCCACACCAGCGCGTCCGTCACTTCAGAAAGGCCCAGCGCCGCCCTGTGGCGCATGCCCAATTCGACGGGCAGGTGCTGACTTTGACTGACGGGGAGGATGCATCGCACGCCCCGCACGCGTCCCACAGCGATGTACAAAGCCCCGTCGTGCATGCTGCACTCCTTGTGGAAGATGGCTTCAATCAACGGCGCGTAGATGTCGGCCACGAGCTTGGTGTGGCTTTGGATGTGGTGCGTCAGGTCGGATTCACGCTGCACGATGATGAGGGCCCCTTCTTTTCGAGAAGACAGGCGGTCCAACGCGCGCACCACTTCTTCCACGGGAAATGCCTTGCGGCCCTCTTGGGTGCGCTGAGGCAGCATTTTGAGGAGCCACTCTGGCGGCTCCTTCAGCGAGGCCCTGTCGCCGATGGAGAACAGGAATTGTCGGAGTTCTTGTTGGAAGACGATGATGATCGCCAGGATTCCCACGGCGATGAATTGGCCCAAAATCTCCCCCATGAAGCGCATGCCCATGAGGGTGACCAACTTCCAGATGAGGTAGATGGCCAGCAACCCCAGGAAGACGGGGATGGCTGAAGTCCCTTTGGTCAAGCGGTAGACGTAAAATACAATCAGCCCCACGAGGGCCAAATCCAGAACTTGGGCGCCCAGCGTCAAGAACGGGGAGATGGCCTCCCAAAGTTCAAATGCGAGGATGGGTGTCATGGTGCGTCAGGGGTGCGGGATTGGACAAGGGCGCTGTGCAAGGCCACGACTTCCTTCGCTTCGGCCACGTCGTGCGCCCGCAGGATGTGTGCCCCGCGGTCCAACGCCCAAGCGTGCAAGGCGGTTGTGCCGTTCAGCGCGTGCTGGCTGTCGGTGTCGAGCACCTTTTGGATCATCGACTTTCGGCTCACCCCGGCCAGGATGGGGCACCGCAATTCTCGGAATTGGTCCAGGGCGTTGAGCAGCGCGTAGTTGTGTGCCACCGTTTTCCCAAACCCAAACCCCACGTCGGCAATGACGTCCGTCACACCCGCTTGGTAAGCTGCGTGGACCCGGCGTTGCAAATGGGTCACCACCTCGTGCACGACGTCGTCGTAAGTGGGGTTGTCTTGCATGGTGGCGGGTGTCCCTTGCATGTGCATCAGCACGTAGGGAGCCCGGGCTTGTGCCACCACCTTCCACATGTCTGGATCGGCGTCGCCGCCCGACACGTCGTTGATCACGTCAGCTCCTTCAGCCAAGGCCCGCCGCGCCACTTCGGCGTGGAAGGTGTCGACACTCAAGATGGCATCGGGGTGGGCGCGTTTCAGCGCGACCAGGACGGGCTCGAGTCGCTGCCATTCGGCTTCCGTCCCCAACATGTCGGCGCCTGGGCGCGTCGATTGGGCCCCCAAGTCGAGCACGTCGGCGCCTTCGTTCAGCATGCGTTCAGCTTGCCCCAGGGCCGCAGAAGGCTTGTCCCACGCACCTCCGTCGTGGAAGGAATCGGGGGTGAGGTTCAGGATGCCCATCACCCAAGGTTGGTGAAAATTCACCACGGAACCGTGGAGTGTGATTGAAGGTGTCACGACGTGGATTGTAACTTGCCGCAAGTTAGCATGGAGACCCTCGCACAATACGACAAATGCCTCGCCAGCTGCGTGGATTTGTTCGAACGAAAAACCCAGGATTACGGCACGGCGTGGCGCATTTTGCGTCCGTCCTCGTTGACCGACCAAATCTTCATCAAGGCCAACCGCATCCGCACACTGCAGGAGGTTGGGGAGTCGAAAGTGGGCGAGGGCATTGAGCCGGAATTCATTGGCATCGTCAACTACTGCTTCATGGCGATGATTCAATGCGACTTGGACGGTTCGGCGCCGCTTGAGTTGCCAGTGGACGAGGCCAACCGGTTGTACCATGCGGCCAAAGACGCCACGCGCGACTTGATGCAAAAGAAGAACCACGACTACGGCGAGGCTTGGCGCGACATGCGCATTTCGTCGTTGACGGATTTGATCTTGATGAAGCTCCTTCGGGTCAAGCAAATCGAGGACAACAACGGCAAGACCCTGGTCAGTGAAGGGGTGGAAGCCAACTACATGGACATGGCAAACTACGCTCTGTTTGCGTTGATATTGAGTTCAGAAGGAGTTTCTGTATAAACCTACAGTAGAAGGAATGTTGAAAGCATTGGATGGATTGACTTGGGTGTCCCGCGTGTTGGTTGGGGCGCTGTTCGTGGTGTCGGGATTGATCAAGTCCAACGACGCCTTGGGGTTCATGTACAAGCTGGAGGAGTACTTCGAGCCGGGGGCCATGAACCTTGAATTCCTCGGGCCTTGGGCGTTGGAGTTGGCCGTGTTTGTGTGCATCGCTGAGATCTTGCTCGGCATCGCCATCCTCGTGGGGGCGCTTCCCAAGTTGACGTCCGTGTTGACCACGGTCATGATGGTGTTTTTCACATGGCTGACCTGGTACACGGCGACGTGCGACCCGTTTGGGACCAAAGAGATTGTGGACGCGTCGGGCGCGGTGGTGGAGATCGCCAACCAGTGCGTGTTGGAGTGCGGATGCTTCGGCAACGCCATTCCTTTGACCGCGTATCAGAGCTTCTTGAAGGACGTGGTGTTGCTCATCTTCGTGGTGCCCATCGTCTTGTCGGCGTTTTTGGGACGCATCCAGTTGAACACGCCTCGTCAAGGCACGGCGGTGTACGCGGCGGCCATGGTGGTGACTTACTTGTTCGGCGAGATGATGCTGGAGTGGAATTTCCCGGTCCTCTACCTCGCCTTGAACCTGATCGCCGCGGAGGCGGTCAAGCGCCGCTGGAACCACCCCCAAAAAGAGTGGGGCATGGCCGTGGCGGTGGTCGTCGTCAGCGGGTTTGTGCAGTTCTGGACTTTGAGCCACCTTCCTTTGAAGGATTACCGTCCCTACGCGGTGGGCGAAAACGTCTTGGAAAACCGAATGACGGCCGAGGAGTTGGGGTTGGAGGGGCCGGTGTTTGACAAGGAGATCCGTTTCTTCCATCCCGAGACTGGGGCCGAGACGCTTGTCATGCAATCGGAGTACATGGCCCAAAAACTTTGGGACAAGGCCAACGAACCTGGCACCTCTTTCATGGCGATGTACCCCGAAGGCGACTGGGAGCATGCCCGTGAGGTGAAAATCAAGGACGGATACGAACAGCGCATCCTCGATTTCCAAATGGTCGACGCCGAGGGCAACGACCTGACCGACGCCATCCTCGGCTCGGACGCGCCCGTCTTGCTGCATGTCTCCAAGGATTTGGACGCAATGTCCACGTCGTGGCAGGACGAGTTCAACGCGTTGGGTGCTGCGGCAAAAGCCCAAGGGTGGGCCATGTACGGTTTGACGAACGCCACTGCCGAGGAGCACGCGGCGTTTGAGGCGGCAGAAGGGGCCACGTATCCCTTCTTGACCTGCGACCAAACCGAATTGAAGATTGTCGTCCGGGCCAACCCGGGGTTGGTGTGGATTCAGGGCGGTGTGGTCATGGAGAAGTATGCGGGCAGAGACGTGCCATCTGTGGAAGAACTCGCCGCACGCATCGAACAAGGCCGCTGACCATGGGGCGGGTGCTCCGACGTCTGGCCCAAGGGCTGAGTGTGTTGTGGGGCAGCGCCACGTTGGTGTTCCTGATTTTTTCCCAAGTCCCAGACCCGGCCAGGGCCATTGCAGGACAAAACGAGCGTCAGGAAGCCATGGATGCCTTCCGACGTGTTCATGGCCTCGACCTGCCTCTGGGGCAGCGTTACTTGCGGTTTTTGGGCGAATTGTCACCGTGGGGCCCGCATGAAACGGGGTGGGGATTGAAGGCGCCAAGCCTCGGCGTCAGTTACTTCGGAGAGCGGCCTGTGGTGGAGGCCTTGCTGGAGGCATTGCCTGCCACGCTGTTGCTTGCGGTGACGGCCATGGGGTTGGCGCTGGTGATCGGGGTGTCCCTGGGCTTGGTGTTGGCATGGCGAGGTGACGGCCCGGTGGCACGGGCGGTCATTGGGTTGGCCACGCTGGGCATGAGTGCGCCGTCGTTTTTCGTCGCCATCCTCGTGGCATGGCTGTTTGGCGTGGTGTGGCATGACATGACGGGCTTGCCTCCTTCTGGGGGGTGGCGCGTGTTGGATCCCTTTGAAGGTCCGCAGGTCGCTTGGCATCATCTGATTTTGCCCGCCTTGACCCTTGGCATACGTCCGTTGTCCGTCGTGATTCAACTCACGAGAAACGCCGCGGAAGACGTGCTCGCCCAGTCGTACATCCGGACCGCCCGGGCCAAAGGTGTCGGGGGGTGGAGGTTGATGCGTCGGCACGTCTTGCGCAACGCCATGAACCCCGTGCTGACGGCGGCCAGTGGCTGGTTTGCCAGCATGTTGGCCGGGGCGGTGTTCGTGGAATTTGTTTTTGGATGGAACGGCATGGGGTTGCTCATGTTCCGGGCCCTGGAAGCCGGCGACTTGCCTGTGGTCATGGGGGGCGTGATGGTGGTGGCGACTGTGTTTGTCGCCGTGAACATGGCGGTGGATGCCATGTACGGGTGGTTGGACCCGCGCGTCAGGATGAAGTGAGGTCCTCCTGAATCCAGGCGGTCAGTTTTTCGGCCATGCTGTGGAAGTAACGCTTGGTCTTGTAGCTGGCCACCCACTCGATGCCGCGGACGGCATTGGTCAAAAACAGTTCGTCGGCCTGCAGCAGCGTTTGCGGCGTCAGGGTGCATTCGTACACCTTGATCCCGTGGTCCAGGGCGGTTCGGATCAAGACGGCGCGCATGATGCCCCCCACGCATCCGTCGTCCAAGCTTGGGGTGTACAGCACGCCGTTGGACACCACGAACAAGTTCGACCGGGAGGATTCGATGATTTTTTGGTCGGCGTTCAAAATCAAGGCGTCGCCCCATCCTTGAATGCGCGCGTGCCTTGCGGCGTGCACGTAGACCGTCGAGGCGATGTTTTTGTACCGGCTGACGGGCGAGACGTGCTTGTGCATGTCTTGGTAAATGTCCACATCGAGCCCTTTGGGGGCAAGCGAGTACCCACGCGCGTCCATGCGTTCCACTGTGGCCACCCACGACGTGTCGTCGGTGTCTGGCGTGTACTTGCCTTGGCCCTCGCGGTAGACGGTCAGGCGGATGCGTGCGTCGCCGTCAAACGACCAAGTCTGATTCCACGCGTCCAGGCTTTCTGTCAAAGGTGATTCCTGCAGGCTCTCGGGGACGTTCATGCCATGGGCTTCCAAAGCCGCATGCAGCCGAGCGACATGCAGGCCCAGGAAGGGCACGCGTCCGTCGGTGACACGCATCGACTCGAAGACGCCATCGGCCACCAAAAACCCGCGGTTGGCGAAGGCCTTGGGGGCGTCTTGCTCGCCGACAACTGCGCCGTTCAGGAGCATTCGTCCAAAATGAAGTTCACCGCGTCGAGCAACGGGGCGTTCGGTTCGATGAGCACGCCGCGAACGCCCACAGGCGACGCTGCGTCCAAGTCGCGCTGCTTGTCTCCGACCATCCACGACCGAGCCGGGTCGAGTTGGTGTTTTGCGCACGCCCGTTCCACCATCAAGCTGCCGGGTTTCCGGCTGAGCGACTTTCCCGTGGAAGGGTGGTGGGGGCTGTAGAAAATGTCCAAAATCGGCGTGCCGTTCTCTTCACACACGTCATTGAGGTGGGCGTGGATGTCGGCGACGTCTTGGTGGGTGTACAGGCCCTTGGCAAGCCCACCTTGGTTGGTGATGAGCACGACTTCAAAGCCGGCACCCTTCGCCAGAGTCAGCGCCTCCATCACGGTGGGGAGGATGGTGAACTCAGAGAGGTTCTTGGTGTAGTCTCCCGGGTCGTGGTTGATCACCCCATCGCGGTCCAAAAACAAGCATGGTCGAAGGCTCATGCTGCAAACCTAATCACCTTAATTTCGAAGGCATGAACACTGAGCAATTTTCTCCGTGGACAACCGAAGCTTGGTTGCGTGGTGCAAGGGGACAAGAGGACGTGACCGGTCAAGTTCGGTGGGATGGGTTGGCCATTCCCCAAGTGGTGGTGAATCCTGCCTCGCCATTGGCCTTTCCGGCTTCTGAAACAGGGTGGGAAATCCAGCAAGGGTTCGGCACTCATGAGGCCTTGATGCAAGGCTTGATGCATGGCGTCGAGGGCATTCGCACCTCCGCCGAAGGCGTCGATGGTCCACAAATTCGGGACTTGCTCAAAGAGGTGCACCCAGAGATGGTGGCGTTGCATGTGGATGGATACGACACCGTGGGCGCCTTGCGTGCCGTGGTGGCGTGGGCCGGTGCCGTGGAGGTGAAGGGTTCGAGCACATGGGATGTCGGCCGGTCTTGCGCCTTCGACCAGGAGGCTTTGGCGCTTCACGCAGAAGCGTGGCATGCGGCGATGCCTGCCTTCCAAGTTTGGGGTGTGGACGCCGCCAAGTGGCAGGACCGTGGCATGCTGCCTGTGGACGCCTTGGGCGCCATGATGAGCGCGGCCAAAGCAGGGTTGAACGTCTTGTTGGAACGAGGCTGGTCGTTGGAGTCCGCCGCCCAACATGCCACCATGCGGGTGGCCATGGGCACGGACGTGTTGTCGAGCGTGGCGATGGTCCGCGCGGCGCGGGCCATGTGGCACCGATTGTTGAGCGAGATGGGGTGTCTGAATGCCGGTGCACTGCGCTTGGAGGCCCAAACCTCCACCCTTGGGCTGCACGCCGAAGGCAGACGTGATGCGTTGTTGTCCAACACCGTCGCGGCCTACGCGGCCGTTGTGGGTGGAGTGGATGGGTTGGAAGTGCGGCCCCACGATTTCAGGTCGCACGACGGGCACGAGACCCAAGACGTGGAACACACCAGGGCGTTGCGTTGGGCCAGAAACATCCAACACGTGTTGCGGGAAGAGGCCGGACTGGGCGCCCATGCCGACGCGATGAAGGGCAGCCATGCCTTGGAGGCGTTGACCCGGCAAATGGCTGAACAGGCGTGGACGCGTTTTGAAACGCTCGAAGCCGCGGGAGGGTGGCGCGCATGCGACGACCTCATCCGCCAATGGACCTTGGAGGGGCAGCGTGCCCACTTGGCCCGTCCTTGGTACGTGTCGACCGACATGGCACGTGGCACGGCGCCTTGGGCCCAAAACGCGGAAGCGCGTTTCTACGCATTGGACCACCCTGCAGAAGCGCCCTGTCGCGCGCCTTTCGAGGCCCTTGCCTGGCCGCAGGCCCTGACCCGCGGCCATGAGGCGAAGCGGGAGTGGCACCCCCACGAGCAGTTTGGGCCAGGCGTGGCTCCTTACCTCGGAGGGCCGTATTCCACGATGTACGCCGTGCGCCCCTGGACCGTGCGACAGTACGCAGGGTTTTCCACGGCCGAGGAAAGCAACGCTTTTTACCGCCGCAACCTGGCGGCGGGCCAAAAGGGGTTGAGTGTGGCGTTCGATTTGGCCACCCACCGGGGCTATGACAGCGATCATCCGCGCGTCCAGGGGGATGTGGGCAAGGCGGGCGTGGCCATCGACAGCGTCGAGGACATGAAGCGCCTCTTTGAGGGCATTCCGCTGGACCAAATGAGCGTCAGCATGACCATGAACGGCGCCGTGTTGCCCATTCTGGCGTTCTACATCGTCGCGGCCGAGGAGCAAGGGGTGGGGCAGGAACAGTTGACCGGGACCATCCAGAACGACATCCTCAAGGAGTTTATGGTGCGAAACACGTTCATTTATCCGCCCTCGCCGTCCATGCGCATCATCAGCGACATCTTCGCCTACACGGCGGAGCACATGCCTCGCTTCAATTCCATCAGCATCAGTGGCTACCACATGCAGGAGGCCGGCGCCACGCAAGAAATCGAGTTGGCGTACACCTTGGCCGACGGCTTCGAGTACGTGAAAACAGGGGTGGAGGCTGGTTTGGATGTGGACGCCTTCGCGCCCCGACTCAGTTTCTTTTGGGCCAACGGCATGGCCCACCTTAAGGAAATCGCCAAAATGCGGGCAGGAAGGTTGCTCTGGGCAGATCGGATGCGTGGTGAATTTGGGGCCAACGCCAAAGGTCAAATGCTCCGAACCCACACCCAAACGTCAGGCTGGTCGTTGACGGCCCAGGACCCATGGAACAACGTGGCGCGTACGGCCATTGAGGCCTTGTCGGCCACAATGGGTGGCACGCAATCCTTGCACACCAACTCCTTGGACGAGGCGATCGCCTTGCCTACAGACATGTCGGCACGCATTGCCCGGAACACCCAGCTGTTGCTTCAAACGGAGGCGGGGTACACCGCAGCTGTCGACCCTTGGGCGGGAAGCGATGTTGTCGAGGCCATGACAGCTGAAATGATGGCTGATGCGGAAAAGTTGATGGCAGAAATCGCCGACAAGGGAGGCATGGCCAAGGCCATCGACGAGGGATTGCCCAAGTTGCGCATCGAGGAGGCGGCCGCCGAGAAACAGGCCAACATCGACCGGGGCCGTGACAAGATCATCGGGGTCAACTTGTTTGCGGTGGAAGGGGAAGACGACGTGGAAGTGTTGGTGGTGGACCAAGAAGAGGTGCAGCGGCAACAGTTGGAGGGTTTGGTAGTGTTGAAGGACGCCCGCGACCAAACACAGGTGGATTCCGCGTTGGCCAACTTGACCGAGGCTGCCCGAGAGGGAGGCAATTTGCTGGAGGCTTCGGTGAAGGCCGCGCGTTCACGCGCGACCCTGGGCGAAATCAGCGCGGCGCTTGAAGTGGTGTTCGACCGGTTCTCGCCTGCAGACCGTCGGGTCTCAGGTGTATTTTCACGGGCCATGGAAGGCTCAGAGGCGTACGACGAAGTTCGCGACATGAGCGACGCGTTTGCGTCGCTGGCGGGCCGCCGGCCGCGCATTTTGGTCGCCAAAATGGGCCAAGACGGCCACGACCGTGGCGCCAAAGTGGTCGCGTCGTCCTTCGCCGATTTGGGCTTCGACGTCGACCTGGGTCCGCTGTTTTCCACGCCGGAAGAGGTGGCCCGTCAAGCCATGGAAAACGACGTGCATCTGGTCGGTGTCAGCACCTTGGCGGCAGGTCACCTCACGTTGGTCCCCGGCTTGATTCAAGCGTTGAAAGACGCAGGCAGGCCCGACATTCTCGTGGTGGCAGGCGGGGTCATTCCTCCTGGCGATTACGACGCCCTTTACAACCACGGCGTGGTGGGTGTGTTTGGGCCTGGGACGCCAATCACGGCAAGTGCCAAGGACATCTTGGAATTGATGTTGGAAGCGTACGGCTGAGACTTGCTCGAGCGCAGAGGGTTCCTCAGCACACCTCCCCGAACGAACTGAGGATGGCGAGCACATCGCCCACGGCCACCACGCCGTCCCCGTCGATGTCTCCGGTGCCGCATCCTTGCGTGCAACCAAATTCACCCAACACCATCAACACGTCGGACACCCCGACCAGCAGGTCGCCGTCCAAATCTTCTGGACAGCCTGCAGAATCCGGACCTGCATTTGCAGCATTGGGGGTCGGAGGGGTGGTGGTCCCCGACACAAACGTCACCCATTCCTCAGCCCCGTCGGTGACACGTCCCAAGCTGGAATTGGGAATGGGGTCGTTCTCCCATTCGATGTGGTCAACGCACCGCCATCCAAATTGGTCCCAGACGGAGAGGATCAGGTTGTCTTGTTCTGCGTCAAGGTTGAATGGGGCATGGAGCGGACCGTCCTCCAAATCGTTGTCGCACCAGACCACCCTGTGGTCGCCAGGGTCCATGGTGAACGCAGGGAAGAGGTAGGCGTCCGGGCTGGAGCGCTTGTCGGTCAACGCCAAGCCCACGGGGTTGGCGAACGATTCGCTGACGTTCACGATTTCCACCCAATCCGCAAATCCGCCGGCTTCGTCGGCGAGGAATGAGTTGTTCAGCGCCATCAATTCGTTCAATTTGAACGGGACGTCTGTGGCGCGGCTGATCCATGCTGAAGAGGGAACGCACGGGTCTGTGGGTTGTGCCCCGTCGAGGTAGGTGGCGGAGGTGTACCACGACACCTGTTCCGCACCAGGAAATCCTAGACGGATGCCGTAGCGTGCGTCGCCAGCCTCGCCATCGCCGTTCATGCCGTCGTCCAACATGGGGTAGGAGCCGAAGGGGCCACCGTCCACACTCACGTGGGCTTGCACCGACATCGGTGCGCCTGCGACTTCGGCCTTGACGCGCAGGGTGTCGTCCACCACGGGGGTGTACACCCAAGCTTGGATGTCTCGGGGAAATTGGGCGTCGTTGGTTTGGCCGTAGGCGGAGGAGGCGCGCGTGTTGACGTAGGAGGCGATGCCTTGGGTCACGTGCCCGCCCCAGGAGCCGGTGAGGCAATCCAAAAAGGCGTCGTCGTTGAATCCGTAGTCGTACGTGCGGTAGACATCCTCGAGCGCAGCAGAGGTGCACAGGGTGCGCAGCGTGCTGCCATGTTGCAGCCAGGCGGACCCGTTGAATCCGTTGTCCAAAAGTTCACGCACGTACCAGCCTAGGCGGGTGCGGTATTGCTCGATCCCCATCACCCGCTCGTACAAAGGGCGCTCGCCCCACTGGTCCCATTGGTACACGTTGTGTGTGGCCCAACCGCCGCCCCATTCGATGCCCAAGGAGTTGTCCACGTCGTAGGAGATCATCATCAAACGCCCGTCGGTGGGACGCTCGTAGAGGTAGTAGTTGTTGTGGTTGCCGATGTAGTTGTCCCAGTGGCCCACAAGGATTTCCATTGCAGCCGTCTTCAAGAAGGCGTCCACGTCGAAGATGGCTTCGAGCGCACATTCGAATTCGTCGTCGGGAGCAGTCCCAATCACCGAGCACAATTCGGCGATGGCGCTGTAATCGTCCTCGACCGTGTTCGTCTTGAGTTCATACACCCTTTGGTCGGACCACCATGGGGACAGTTTGTACGCTTCAGGGTCCTCCCCGAGGTAGGCCAAATCCCCTGGATAAGTGCACTTCCACAAGTTTCCGTCGTCGTGCTTGAAGCGCTTTTGAATGAACTCTTCGTCCACGTGTTCCACGTTGAGGTACAGCCCTCGGTACTCGCCGTTGACGTACACACGCACATGGCTCACGCGCGGTGCCACGTGGCCTTGGGCACGCATGAATTCCCACACCATCCGTGCGCGGAGCATGGATGGGTCGTTGTGGTTGCCGTTGAGGTTGAGCTTTTCCAGGCCATTCCAGCTGCCGCCTTGTGTGAATGTGTTGAAGCTCACCTTGAAGCTTTTCTTGGCGGCCTCGCGCGAGGTGTTCCCCCGCAGGCGCATTCCCACATTCTCCAACGTGTCGATGCCAGCCGAACTTTCGTACACGAAGGTCGCGGGCCATTCTTGGTTGCTGTACGCGTTGTCTGGGTTCAGGATGTAGGCCCAGTCGTTTTCGCTGAGGGTCAAACGGACCGTGGCCACCTCATCTTCCAAAAACGCAGGCCCCAACGCTGGGACGTATTCTTGGGCCATGGCCGTGGAGGCGCCAAGCCAGGCCCACATCAAAACCAAGCCCATGAGGTGCAACTTCTTCATGACCCCAAAATACGAAGCGGTGACCGCAGGCCATTCAGGAACGACTTGACGTCCATGGCAGGCTTCCCCTGAGGTTGCAAACGAAGGACGTCGATGGCGCCGTCGCCGCATTGCACGCTGAGTTGGCCTTTGCCCATGTGCACGGTGCCGGGCTGTCCGCCGAAATCCACGCCGGATTTGCGGGACTGGTGCACGCGAAGGGTGGTGCCGTCGGGCAAGGTGGTCCATGCGCCCGGAAAAGGGTTCAGCCCGCGCACGAGGTTGTGCACCTCCTGGGCCGACTTGCCCCAGTCGATCCGGCCGTGTTCTTTGAAAAGCTTGGGTGCTTCCTTGAGCGCTCCATGTTCCGGCAACATGGATTCCTGAGGCACAGACTCCGCGCTTCCGGCGGCCAGGGTGTCGACGCTTTCCACAAGAAGGTGCTTTCCTGCCTCCAAAATGAGGTCGTGCACGTCCCCTGTGGTGTCGTCAGGCCCGATGGGGACTTCCACGCGACCGAGCACATGGCCCGTGTCGATTTGGTGTTGGAGCAAAAACGTGGTGGCCCCTGACACCGTTTCGCCATTCAAGACCGCCCAGTGAATGGGGGCCGCACCACGGTATTGCGGCAGCAGAGATCCGTGAAGGTTGATGGTGCCCAGGCGGGGGAAATTCCAAACCACTTCTGGCAACATTCGGAAGGCGACCACCACCCCCAGGTCGGGCGCCCACGATTCAAGGGTGGTTCTGAATTTGGACGACTTCAACTTCTCAGGCTGCGCCAGGGGGAGGCCATGCTTTTCCGCCACCACCTTCACTTCGGAAGCGCGCAGGGAGCGCCCTCGGCCGGCCGGCCGGTCGGGTGCCGTCACGACGCCCACGACCTGGTGGTGAGATTCCAACAGCCGTTCCAGGCAAGTGGCGGCGAACCCAGGGGTTCCAAGGAAAACGATGCGCAGGGGCGGGGCGTGGTGTGTCATGCCTTGCAAAGGTCCAACAACCCGTTCAAGAATCGTGCAGGGAGGGATGTCCTTCGCGCCAACCCACGAGTTTCAGGCACGCGGCCGACCCCACCAGGATTCCGCCGAAGTACACCCAGTCGGCCCGCCAAATCACATGGATGGGCGAGTGCCATTCCAAGGCTAGCATGTAGGCGACCACGATGTACACCGACACGCTCGTGAGTTCAATCCAAAAGGCGTGCTTGGTGAATCCTGCGCCCTGCAGCACGGCAATGGCGATGGCGCTGAGGGCGTAGCACTGGATGGCCACCCATGCGGTGCCCAACGTGCTGGACATGGCCGCGTGCCCCGCCGGGTCCTCGGCAGGGTTGAAAAAGTGTCCCGAAATCCAATCAGGGTAGGCCACGTAGCCGTGGGTCAAGGACCACACGCCGAGGTAGCTCAGCGCCACGAGGGTGAGCAAGGCCCTGGGCAGGTCGTGTTGACGTCCTTCGCCGATCAGCGTCGAGACCACGGTCCGGGTGGTTTGGCCCAACCCTGTGCACACCACAAAAGCCAACATGAACGCGTTCCGTGTGAGGTGGCTCACTTTCAGCTCCATCATGCCCACGCGCTCGACGAAGAAAAAGAAGCTGGCCCAGGTGGAAATGGTCAGGCCAAATTGGGCCATCACCGGCATGGCCAAATTCCACCACTGTCGAAGGGTGTCTCGGCACACGCGAGCCCGTCCCATGAAGGACGCCGGGTGCATGTGAAATCTGGCGATGCCCCACGCCAGCAGGGCGCCGGTTGTTTCTGCAATGAGCGAAGCTTGGGCTGCGCCTCGGGCGCCTAGTTGGGGGCCGCCCCAAAGTCCTTCCACCCAGTACGCATCCAGGACGATGTTGATGCCGGCCATGATCAAGGCGAGGGGGAGAAGGGGCTTGGTTTTGGCCTGTCCAATCCAATCGGCTTCCAGGGCCATCAGGAGGGCGTAAGGCACGAATCCCCAGCCCCGGATGGCCAAAAACGGGGTAAACAGGTCTTGGACCGCCTCGTTGGCCATCAACGGTTCCCAACCGCCCCAGGCGTTGACGCCCAGCACCAGGGCCGTCAAGATCGCGCCGAGGACCACCAAGGCGACCCTGCCGGTGCGCGAAGCCAAGGCCATGCGGTCCAATTGTCCGGTTCCTTGATGTCGGGCGACCAAAATTTGGATGCCCATGCTGCCGCCGGTGAGCACCATCACAAACGTGAGGTAGACGAGGGCGGCGTTGCCGGCGGCGTTCAATTCCAATTCGCCAGCGCGGCTCAGGAACAAATTGTCCGTGAGCACGACAAAGAACTGCACCAAGCTTCCGAGCGAAATGGGCACGGCGATGCGGAGCAGATCGCGGGGACGAATGGACAGGGGAGAGGCGCTCACAAGTTGGAAAGAAGTGTGGCGGGTGGGGTCAGTCCTTCCCGCGCCAGGATGCCGGAAGCGTGTCGGACAGACTTGAACATCCATTCCGCCCGCAGCACGTCCAGTTCGTCTGGATGCAACGTCCAGGCGATGTCCGAGGCGCGCAGGCGCTGGTTGAGTCGGTGCATGAGCACGGCCGCAGCCACGCTGATGTTGAAGCTCTCCGTGAACCCATGCATGGGGATTTCCACAAAGGCATCGGCGTGCTCCATCATGAATTCGGAAGCTCCTGAGAATTCGGTTCCCATCACCAAGGCCAAAGGTTGGTCCAAGGGCAACGTCTCAGGGGTGTGTCCCGACGCGTGGGGAGAGGTGACCACCAGCCGATGTCCATGGGACTTGATGCGGTCGACGCACGCTTGCTTGGCGTCGTCTGCGCCTAGGTAACGGTGCAGTTGGAGCCATTGCGACGCGCCTTTGGCCACGCCCTTGTTTCGGGACCAGGCGTTCTCGTTCTCGATGAGGTGCACATCGAGCAGCCCAAAGCCGTCCGCGCTCCGCATCACGGCGCTGGCGTTGCGGCTTTGGTACACGTTTTCCAACACCACAGAAAGGTGCCGGGTGCGTCCTGCGGACACACGTTCGATTTGCCCCAGACGCGCCTCGGTCAGGAGGGGGCGCAGCAGGTCCATGCATGCGCGGGCGTGATCAACTCGGGAAGACGTGGGCGTGGGGTAGGGCACGGGTGCAAATTTGGACAAAAAGAAAGCCCCTCCACCCGCGGGCAAAGGGACTTCCAAAAAGGAGGCTTGTCAATCAGACAGTCAAGCCAGCGCCGGCCTTGAACTTCACAACGTTCTTGGCAGCGATCTGGATTTCAGCGCCGGTCTGTGGGTTGCGGCCAGTGCGTGCAGCACGCTTGCTCACAGAGAAAGAACCGAAGCCAACGAGTGACACGCGGTCACCAGACTTCAAAGCACCGTGGATGGCACCAGTTGTGGCGTCGAGGGCGCGAGCGGCGTCGGCCTTAGAGAGTCCAGCGCCAGCGGCGATGGCATCGACCAATTCAGACTTGTTCATGAGAATGGTTTTTGAAATGAATAAAAGAGTGTCGTGGCCAAATGTAGAGGCGCAATCCCAGTGTTGGCAAGGGGTGTGGCGCTTCAGGGTGCATTTTGTGAACAACCCTCTCTTTTGTGTTGATAAGGCCAGGAAAAACGGCTGAAAACCGCGTCAAATGGGGTGTTTCGGCCCAAGTCAGGCCTTCTGAGCAGGCCTGGGACGCAAGACTTCGAGCAACAAAACGCTTCCGGCGAGCACGACATAGCCCCATCCAGTGACGCCGACGACCCAATGTTGTCCTGCGGACACGAGGCAGGCCACCACCCCGAGGCTGACGCGCACAATGCCCAAGAATTCCACGTCCCGATCGGGGTTGGATTCGGGCACGTGGGTGAGGGCGCCCATGGCGTGGGCCAACAAGCACACCCATGGCGCCACGGCGGAGGGCAATTGAGCGATGCCTGCGCACGCCACCACGAGCGCGCCTAGATGCAACAAGATGTGAAGGCGTCTTGGCAATGTCCCCATGGCGCAAAAGTAAAAGCGCAACCCCCACAATACCTTCGCGCCATGAACGACATCCAGCCTTATTGCCCTGAAATTCGGTTCTCAGACGTGGACGCGTACGGCATTGTGCACAACGCCAAGTATTTGGTCTACATGGAGCAGGCCCGCATCCATTGGTGGCGCCAAGCGGTGGGAGGCAGCGCGTGGGATTGGACCAAGGTGGGCGTGTTGGTGGCGCACCACACCATCGACTACCTGAGCCCTGTTCGTCTCGGGGACACGTTGGAGGTGTCTTGCATCGCTGGAGATGTCGGAACCAAAAGCATGGACGTGCAATACACCATGTCGTGCGAGGGCCGTCCAGTCGCCAAGGCCAAAACGGTGCTCGTGTGCTTTGACCACCGCGAAAAGCGGACCACCTCCGTGCCCCAAGAGTGGCGCGACGCGCTCGAGCGCCTCAAAGCGCCTTCAGCGACGAACGACCCAAACTTGATGTGACCAGGCGTCGAGGGTGTCCTCGGGCTTCAATGCATCGGACGCCAGCGTGCCGTTGGGCTGCAACCGTTGCATGGCCACGGCACCTTGGACCCATGGCGCAAGGTTGCCCCACGGCAAGGGCCGGGATTCGTCTGCGGCATTGACCAAGGTGACAATCCGCGCGTCGTCCTGTTCTCGGCTGAAGCCGTAGACGCCCCGCCTGGGGAAGAAGTGCTCCAGCCCCCCTTGAAACGCGCGGGGAAACGCTTTGCGCAGCGCCAAGAGTCCGTGGACGTGGTTGAACCATTCGGACTCCTGAGGCGTGCGCCCCTCGGCCGAGAATGCGTTGCGATCGTCTTCAGGCCATCCGCCCGGAAAGTCCTGGCGGACCTTGCCGTCAGGTTCGCAGCGTGTGTCAAACCCCAGTTCCGTGCCGTAGTAGAGGCAGGGCGTGCCGCGGCCCATCAGCAACATCGCGAGCCCAGCTTTCGCTTTGTTGGCGTCGCCGGCTTCTGCGATCCATCTGTGGGTGTCGTGGTTGTCCAGGAACGTCACCAACGTTTGAGGGTTGGGGTACAAGAAGTCCTCGACCAACACCTCGTAGACCTTGCCAATGCCGTGTTCCCAGCCTTCGCCGTGTTCCACGGCTTCTTGCATCGCGAAGTGCCATGCGAAATCCACCGCGCCGTCCAGGCCTGTGGTCGGGCCCCAACCGAACCCATTTCCTTCGACAAGCGCCGCTTGTTTCGCCGAGCCGTACACCCATGCCTCAGCGAACATGAAGCTGTTTGGGAACGCACGGGAGACCCGCTTGGTCATGGCCGCCATGGCGTCTTGCTGGCCGTAGGTGTAGGTGTCGATGCGCAGGCCGTCAATGCCGACTTCCGCCATCCACCATAAGATGTTGGTGCCCATGTAGCGCTGCAAGTCCGCATTCGATTGGTTCATGTCGGGCATCATGCGGTCGAACCAGCCGTCGTTGAAGCCGGCCACGTCTGGGGTTTGGCCATGTGGGTCCAACACCACGCCACTCCTGTAATTCGTGCGTTTTTCGTCGGTGAATCCGCCTGCCCAGTTGTGCACCCAAGCGCTGTCCACTGGATGGGTCAAAAGCCGGTGAAGGTTGCCCCAATGGTTGGGCACCCAATCGTGCACGACGCGAATCTCGCGGTCGTGCGCTGCCGCGGTGAGGCTCTTGTAGTCTTCCAAGGTGCCCAGCCTGGGGTCCACCTCATAGCTGTCTGTGCACGCGTAGCCGTGGTAGGACGTCTTGACCAAATCGTTGGCCACCACCGGAGTCATCCACACCGCGCCGACGCCGAGGTCCTCGAGATAGTCCAACTTCGACTCCACGCCGGCCAAGTCTCCACCGTGACGTGCGTACATCTCTGTTCGGTCGATGCCTCGCTCCAGCTGGCCCTCCACGTCGTCGTTGGACGGATCGCCGTTCGCAAACCGGTCTGGCATGATGAGGTACATCGCTGGGCCTTCTTCCCAACGGTCGAGGCGGTTGTCCGGCAAGGACGGCGCCACTTGAAACGGAAAAGATGTCCAGCGCCCTCGTTCCGGCAACACCCTCAACGTGACTTCTGTGGCCGCTTGCACCCCGGACACGTCCAGTTCAATCCAAGCGTGCCCAGGCAGGGCAGAGGGGCGCCAGTTCAGCAGGGTCACCCCCTCGTCTTTCGCTTCCACGTCCCTTGGAACACCGAGGTCGGGATGCGAGACCAGGATTTCCACCTTTCCTTCTTCCAAGTCGCCCCACCATCCAGGAGGGTCGACATGCCCGGTTTGGGCGACCGCGGCCAAGGCGCTCAAGCCCAGGACGAATGCGCAAGCAATGTTGTGGACAGTGTTGTTCATGATTTTGCGAAAATCGAAATCTGTGGGGGACGAATGTCGGGCCCCTTCCCCCTAGATTTGCTTGAAAGTGTCATTTTTACACCAAACCATCTAACGTTACACGATGAAACAATTTTTCTCTCTTGTCGCTGTGGCTCTCCTGGGCTCGGCAGCCTGGGGCCAAACCATGGTGACCCTCACGGTCGACATGACCAACGAAATGGTGAGCGCAGACGGCGTTCATGTGGCGGGCAACTTCCAAGGTTGGGACCCTGCGGCCACCCCGATGACCGACAACATGGACGGCACGTGGTCCTACAGCTTCTCTTCGGACACTGCAGCCACGTACCACTACAAGTTCATCAACGGCAACGCCTGGGGAGATGGATTGGACGAGAGCATTCCAGATGCCTGTGCTTACGACGGCAACCGCCAAATCATGGTCGACGGGGCCATGGGCGACGTGATGTCGACTGTGTGCTACAACAGCTGCGCCGCCTGCGGCATGACCACTGTGCGGTTCCGCGTGGACATGAGCAACGAGGAGGTGTCTCCATTTGGGGTGCACGTCGCAGGATCATTCCAAGACGCTTGGGATCCAGGGGCCATTGAACTCATGGATTCTGATGGAGACATGGTCTTTGAATCTGTGCAAACCTTCGATGCCATGGACATGACCAGCATCGAGTACAAGTTCATCAACGGCAACACATGGTCCGACCCCAACGAGTTGATCGATGGAGAATGTGGCAATGGATCTGGCAACCGTGTGTTGACGCTCGACAGCGAGAACATCTTGCTCGCCGCCGACGCGACTGGAGCAGCTTACTGCTACGGTTCTTGCACCGCTTGCGTGGCGCCTTTGGTGGTCACGTTCACTGCGGACATGAGTGTGGTGTCAAGCGTCTCGCCCGAAGGCGTGCACTTGGCAGGTTCGTTCCAAGGTTGGGACCCCGCTGGGACACCTTTGATGGACAACGGCGACGGCACTTGGAGCGTGTCCTTGGAGGTGCCTCCAGGTTCCCACGAATTCAAGTTCATCAACAGCAACGCGTGGGACGGCAACGAGGAGAACATGGAAGGCTCTGGTTGCAACAACGGCGGAAACCGGCTCGCCACATTCGACGACATGAACAACACCTACACCGCGTGCTTCAACACGTGCCCAGGTGAGTCTTGCACGCCGGATCCCGACCCAGCCAACATCACCTTCCGCGTGAACATGGCTGAGCAGGAATTGACATCTGAGCAGGCGGTGTTTGTGTGGGGTGGATTCACAGGTTGGCAAGGCGGTGCCATCGAGATGACCGACGCCGACGGCGACGGCGTGTGGGAGCACACCGAAAACATTTCTGGCGGTGCCAACATCGACTACAAGTACAGCATTGGTCACCCCAACGACGAGGGCGTGATTGAGGAATCAGGGGAGTTCGTGATGGACGGCGACACCACCAACTGGACCCTCGCCGGATGTGGTGTGGACAACGGCTTTGGCGGATTCAACCGCCGTCATGTCCGCTCTGGCATGGACGAGGTGCTCGACGTGGTGTGCTTCAACACCTGCTCAGACTGCGAAGGCAGCGACGCCCTCGTGCAGGATTTGACCCAGGCTTTGATGTTGTTCCCCAACCCTGCAGAAGGCCGCGTAGTGGTCTCAGGCTTGTCTGGTGCCGCCCACGTGAGCATCGTGGACGCCCAAGGACGCGCTGCCCACGTGTGGGACAACCTGGTCTTGAATGGACAGACCGAATTGTCACTGGAAGGCTTGCGTGCCGGATTCTACCACGTGGTGGTGGAGCAAGAGGGCACCCGTGGCGTTCAGCGCTTGGTGATCAAGTAAGGCAAACTCTTTCAGCACAAGAAAGCTCGGGCTTCGGTCCGGGCTTTTTTTGTGTCAAAAAACAGGATGCCGTCAAGGAAGGAAACGTTGTTCAAAGGAAGGCGAGGCTTGATGAAAACTTCCCGCAGCCCGGCGCGGCGACCGCGTATATTTGCGCCAAACTGATTCACAACCATAAACCTTCTTCATGAAGCGATTGTACACCCTCGCGGTGGCCATGGGAACCGCGGTTCTCGCCTCCGCCCAAATCACCGGCCTCTCCGTAGAGACTTTGGTGGAGCACGATGGCACCATCCCAGAGCTTGCCGGTCACACCACGTACCGCGTTTACGCCGACGTGACTGCGAGCACCGATTTCGTCTCGGCCGTCTACGGCAACCAAGATTCACCTTTGATGTTGGGCACGGACGGCACGTTTTTCCAAGAAGCCACCACAGGCGGAGACTTTGGACAGCAGGTGGTTCCGTTGTTGTTCGACGTGTTCCCCGCTTCTCAGTACGACAGCTGGGTGACCATTGGCATTTCCAACTCGAACGAAGGCTCTGCGGTGCAAAACACCCCTTCCACCTTGGCAAACGCCTTCACCGCCTTCAACGCAGGTGAGGGATTCGTGGTGAGCGACCCCATTGGCGGCTCGTGGTTCAATTTGCTGCAGTGCATCACGGACCTCGAGACTTGCGCCAATGAAGATTTGGCGTTTGGAGGTGCGGACAACCGTGTGCTGCTCGCCCAATTGACCAGCACCGGCGACGTGTACGGCGTGTTCAACATGCAGGTTTTCCCTGCGGGCAACCAGGATGAGGAAATCAAGCAGACGCTGACCTTTTCGTCCAACGCTGCCGACGTGTTTGGCTGCACCAACCCTGATGCCACAGGCAACGAGCAGGGAGAGGGCATGTACGATGCGACTGCGACCATCGACGACTTCTCGTGCGTGCTGCCTTGCACCGTGGATTTGTCCGTGTCCAACTTCACCGCCCCTTCATGCCACGGCGACGCCGACGCCAGCATCGCGGTGGAAGCGATGGGGGCGCAAGGTGCGGACTACTTCTACCTGGACAGCATTGGGAACCAGCAGGGCTTGAACTTCGGCAACTTTGGCAACCTGCTTGCAGGCACCTACATGGCTTACGTGGAGGACGCCGCGGGTTGCCGCGACAGCGTGGAAGTGGTGGTTCCTGTGACCGAGCCGATTGAGGTGGTTGTGGAATTGACCGCACCCGTGTCTTGCGCAGGAGAGGAGGACGCCGAGTTGTCTGTGGCTTCAGCCACAGGAGGGACAGGCGACTTCACTTACTTCCTGTCGATTGATCCTGAAAACACCACCATGGAGACCACCTGGACTGGGCTGGCGCCTGGGCAGACCGTGTCGGTTTGGGCCACAGACAGCAACGGTTGCATCCAGCAGTCAAGCAACAGCATCGCGATCACAAGCCCCACGCCCATCAGCGTGAGCTTGTCCACGTCAGGCACAGGCATCTTGGACGCCACCTGCGCGGACACCGAGGACGGCGGCATCTTCTTGGTGGGCCTTGGTGGCAACGCCCCAGGCACCATCCAATTCTCTGTGGACGGCATGAACTTCAGCCCCAGCCCGGTGACGGTGTCTGGCGGCACGTACACTGTGATTGCACAAGATGTCTACGGTTGCCAGGTGACCATGTCTGAAAGTGTGGTCGTGGGACCTGCGGCCATCGAAGTCAACGCCATGGCCATGGCGGAGGTTTGTTTCGAAGGCAACGACGGAGAGGTGTCTTGGGCTCCTGTGGGAGGTGAAGGTGCGTACACTTACTCGTTCAACGGGGAAGCGACCACGTCCACCTCGGCGTCGGATTTGGCCCCTGGGGACTACGAGGTGGTGGTCACCGACGGCAACAACTGCTCTTCCACAGCCACCGTCACCGTGGATGCTGGTGTGGCCATCGTGGCCAGCACGTCTGTCGTCGATGCCGAATGTGCCGGTGAAAACGATGGAGAGGTGACCGTGACAGCTGAAGGAGGCAGCGGCGCTTTCCAGTACAGCGACGACGGCGTCAACTTCGCCGACGGCAATGTGTTCGACGACCTGAATGCAGGGTCGTACACCTTCTTCGTCCAAGACGAGTTCGGCTGCAGCGGTTCGGTCATGGCCAACGTGTCTGAGCCTGCAGCCATTGAAATCTCTGGCATCGTGTCCGAGGGCGCAGCCACAGGTGAAGGCAGCATCGACATCAACATCACCGGAGGTTTGCCTCCCTACGAGTACGAGTGGATCGGCCCAGGTGTGAGCGGAACCACAGACCAGGACTTGACAGGCATTTCGACAGGTGTGTACATCGTGGAGGTGACCGACGCCAACGGATGCAGCTCTGATGAAACGTTCAACCTGACCACTTCGATTCAAGAAATCGCGGCTGGCGTGGTGGCCTCTGTGTTCCCGAACCCATCTCAAGGTTTGTTTGCCGTGGAAATTGCAGGCCAAACCCAAGGCGCCGTGGACTTTCACGTGTTGGACGCCCAAGGTCGCATGCTGACCCAAGGTCAGTGGGTCGGAGCAGGTCAACTGTTCCGTGAAACCCTTGACTTGACTGGCGCGGATGCAGGCTTGTACCAGCTCGTGTTGGTGGCCAACGGCCAGCCAACCTCGGTGCAGATTGTCAAGATGAACTGAGGTCACGTCCAGTGACAACCCAAGTGAAAGGGGAGGCCATCGGCCTTCCCTTTTTCTTTTTCCTTGGGAGAGATTGCAGGCTCGCCCATTCTTCTCGAACTTTTTGCGCAGGTTCACGTACCCTGTGTTCCAGTCAACGATTCACACATGCCCGATTTCAAATTCTCTCGCCTTGCCAAGGCCGTCACGGCGGTCTGCTCTTTTGTGTTGATGGTGGGGTGGTCCCACGCCCAAGTGGCGGCCCCAGATTACAGTTTGACCGTGGAAGCCACACCCGCTGTGGTTGTGGAAGGTGCGACGACCTACCGCTTCTACGTCAACATGATGGAGGCTGGAGACCGGATGTCGGCGGTGTTTGGAAACAGCACAACGCCCTTGGTGGTGGGGGTTGACGAAGGCGCTTTCAATACGCCCCAGAATGGGTCTTGGAACGCAGCTGGGTTGACGCCGGCGTTGTTCCCCTTGTTCCCTGAGCTGCAGGACGACACGTACGCCACCATTGGGTTGACGGGGCCTGCGTCGCTTTCTGGTTTGGACAACGCGACCGACCCTCAACTGACTTCAGATGATTCACAACCTGAGGTGCAAGCGTTCTTCTCGGCCGACGGTGCCGAGGAACTTCGGGCCGATTCCGAAATTGGCACGGTGTGGTTTGTGTTGAACGACGCACCCAATGCCCTTCCCGACGAATCCATGCGGGTGTTGATTTTGCAGATCACGACGACAGGCACGGTGGGAGGTACGTTGAATTTTCAAGTCCTGCCTGAGGGGCCTTTGGGGTTGGGGACAGACGAAGTGCGCACGGTGTCCTTTGATGGGACAGGGGTGTTTTACGATCCTGAGTTTGGACCGGTCTTTGGATGCGCCGACCCGACGGCGTGCAACTTCAACGAATTGGCAAGCGACGACGACGGGTCCTGCGTGCAGCCTGACGTGTGCGGGGTCTGCGACGGGCCTGGGTTGGCTGAAGGAACCTGCGATTGCGAAGGCAACGTGTTGGATGCCGTTGGCGTGTGCGGCGGCGGGTGCGCCGAGGATGCAGACGGAGACGGCGTGTGCGACACGGAAGACGGCTGCGTGGATGTTGACGCATGCAATTACCTCGAGCCCAACACGACCGAGTGCGATTTCTGCAGTTGTGCAGAAGGCGTTGCAGAGGGCGTGGGCTTGGTGCTGGAAACCGTGGCCACAGGTGTGGAAGGTGGCCAAACTTGCTACCATTTGTTCTTGCAGGCCGATTCTCCAGAGGACATGTTGACGGCCGTGTTCGGCAAGTCTGGGGCACCGTTGGTGGTCACCACCACGGGAACGTGGTTCCAAAACGAAGGCAGTCCCTACGATTCGCACCTGGCCTTTGGCGAAGGCGGACAGGAAGTGGCGGTGCTCGGCAATTCCAGCACGTGGGCGGCCTTTGAAGGCGGTGCGGGTTTGCTGTTCAACGACGAAGTGGGCGGTGGCTGGACCGCTGACGGCATCCAAGGTGTGTCTGGGGACGGCGACGGTCGAATCTGGCTGGGACAGCTGACCACCGCAGGCGACGTTTTTGTTCAATTCCAGGCCCAAATCTTGGTCGGGGGAACGCTTTCCGGTGCGGAGTTGCGTGACGTCCAGGTTCAAGGATCCAGCGCTTCAAACCCTGCGGACAACGCATGCGGGTGCACCAACGAGTTGGCCACGAATTTTGACCCGTCGGCCGATTACGACGACGGCTCTTGCGAAGGCGTGGAGGAAGGATGCACAGACATGACCGCGTGCAACTTTGACGCGGCTGCAGATGTCGACGACGGGTCATGCGAGTACGCAGCCGAAGGGTTCGATTGTGCAGGCACATGCTTGGTCGGAGATGTCGATGGAGACGGCATTTGCGATGCGGTGGACGATTGTGTGGACATGGAAGCGCCGGTGTGGACCTACTTCCCTGCGGACGACACGTTGTCTTGCGCAGACCCCATGCCTGATCCGTCCATGACCATGCCAGAGGCGTCCGACGATTGTGGCCCCGTGAGTGTGACTTGGTTGGTGGACGGGCCCTTTGAATATCCTTTCGAATGCTTGCAGAGTTACGTCTGCCCGAGGGTGTACGAGGCCACGGATGCGGCTGGCAACAGCATTGTGGACACCGTCGTGTTCACGGTGCTCGACCTGGAAGCGCCCGTGTTCGTGTTCCCCACGGAGAACATGATTGCGGTCGATGAACTTGCGGGTGAGATGGTGCCCTCGGCCGAAGCCATGGTGGTGGACGCTTGCGACGACAACGCGGGGTACGAGGTGTTGGAAGACACCCTGAGCGACAACGGCTTGGAGGTTGTGATTCAGCGCACCTTCACCGCCTCCGACGCATGTGGCAACACGTCGGAATTCGTGCAAACCCTTGACGTGACGTTGGCCTTGGAAGGTTGCATGGACCCTGAGGCGTGCAACTTCGACGAAGTGGCCAACGTGGACGACAGTTCCTGCACCTACGCCGAGGGAGGCTATGCGTGCGACGGCTCTTGCCTGGCAGACACGGACGGCGATGGCGTGTGCGATCCATTTGAAGTGCTCGGGTGCACCGATTTGGCGGCGTGCAATTTCAGCATCGACGCCACGGAAGAGGACGGTTCCTGCGACTACTGCTCGTGCGAACAGAGTTCGTTCGAGGGTTACGGGTTGTTGGTGGAGACCCATGCGGTTCATGAAGAAGGTGAATTGGCGGGCTTGACGACGTACCGCATGTACGTGACCACGCCCAACCCCACAGACGTGTTCAGCGCCATGTGGGGCGATTCGGACACGCCATTGCTCATCACCACGAGCACGTCGTTCTACCAACACCCGTTGGGAAGCTCGTTGGGACACAACATCTCGCCTTTGGCGTTCGAGGTCCTGCCCGAGTTGGAGTTCGACAGCTGGTTGACGGTGGGCCTGGACGGCCCCGCGGGCCCCAACGATCAGGCGCCTTCTCCGATTGGAGATGCCGAGTCAGGATGGTTGAGCAATTTCGAAGCGGGTGGAGACGTCGTTCTCAACGACGAAACGGGAGGCGCCTTGTATGTGGTCAACGATCCCTCGGAGAACATCGTGTCGGGCGACGATTTGCGCATTTTGGTGGGGCAATTCACCACCGACGGCGAGCTGTCGGGTCAAGTGAATTTCCAAATGTTCAACATGGGCATGGCCACGGACGACGCCGACATCAGCATCCCGTTCACGGGCGTGGGGCAGGTGGACAGCACCAGCGAAATTGTGTGCGGATGCACCGACGAAACCGCCTGCAACTACAACATGGATGCGACCAACGACGACGGGTCGTGTGAATTTGTGTCGTGTTTGGGATGCATCGACCCCGTGGCGTGCAATTTCATGGAGGAAGCCACCCAAGACGACGGATCCTGCGAGTACGAAACGTGTGCGGGTTGCACCGATCCATTGGCTTGCAACTTTGACGCCGCCGCCACCATTGACACCGGTTGTGTTTTGCCTGATGGAAACTGCGAGTCGTGTTCAGGGGAAATCGACGGAACTGGGGTTGTCGTCGTGAACGATGCCGACGGCGATGGGGTGTGTGATGAAGACGAAGTGTTCGGTTGCACGGATGCCTTGGCGTCCAACTTCAATCCCTTGGCCACGGAGGAGGACGGCAACTGTTTCTATTGCGATTTGGTCTTGACGGTGGAGGTGTTGCAAGAGGTGGTCTGTGCAGGAGACAGCACGGCGGTGGTGGAGCTTGGCATCGACAACGTGGTGTTCCAGGACAGCATTGTGGTTCTCTTGAACGGGGAGGTGCAGTCGGGGGCGGTGTTTGAAGGCCTTCCTGCGGGTGCGTACACCGCCGTTGTGCAACAGGGTGTGGCTTGCGAAGCGCTGGTCAACTTTGACTTGGAGGACGGCGGCACATTCACCATGGACGTGGAGTCGGAAGACGTGAGTTGCTTTGGGGCGGCAGATGGCCTGGTGGACGCAGTGCCTTTGACAGGGGTGTTCCCCATTGAGTACGTGCTCGCGGGGACGGATGCCGACACCAATGCCACGGGGGCCTTTGACGACCTGGCGCCAGGTGAGTACGTGCTGAATGCAACCGACGGCAATGGCTGTGCGGCCGACGAGGTGACGCTGACCATCCTCGAGCCTGAGGCGCTGTCACTTGTGGCCGACGTGACCGATGCTGCGGAGGAAGGTGCCGGTGCGATTGATTTGGAAGTGACGGGGGGATCTTCGCCGTACGAGTTCGAGTGGACCAGCACGGGAAGCTTCGCTTCCGCCGAGGAGGACATCACCGCGTTGCCTGCACCTTTCGCGTACAGCGTGACAGTGACCGACGCCAACGGTTGTGAAGCAGAAGGGGGACCTTACGAGGTGGACGACGTGTACGGGCTGGATGAATTTGGCCAGGTTCAATTTGTCGCCTTCCCCAACCCAACCCAGCATGTGCTGACTGTGGAGTTGAGCCAGCCTGCGGGGCAAGCGTCCATGACGGTTCACGACAACGCCGGTCGCGTGGTTTGGCGTGGCGCATTTGCCGGGCAGCGTCAGCAGCTCGACGTGTCAGGATGGGCATCTGGAGCGTACCAGGTCCACATTGCCCACGGTTCGTCGTCTGCCCGCGCTCAGGTGCTCGTGCAGCACTGAGTCCGCGGAAAGGGGTCCAACAACATTGAGAACGAAGTGGCGCCGTCCTCAGGATTTGAACCTGGCGATGGCGTCTTTCGTGAAGGAGCTCAGCACGAGCCTGCCGGACACCGCGGCACGTTCCATCAGGAGGTCGTCCCAGTGCTCCGTGCCTTCCCAAAGCACGCGCTTCAATTCAGACATGGCTTCTGGGTTGCTTGAGGCGAGGTCTGTGGTGAGGGCCTCGATGGCGTCGTCCATGTCCGACGCGTTGTCAAACACCTCGGTGTACATCCCCTGTTGTGCAGCCCAATGGGCATCTTTCCAGGACTTGGCGTCAATGGCGAGCATGCCCATGGCCGAGGTGCCGATTTTGCGCACCACGGCAGGCCCCACCACAAAGGGGCCGATGCCCACAGCCAGTTCAGACAGCTTGACCGAGGCGAAAGAGGTCGCGTAGCAAATGTCCACGGCGGAAGCAAGTCCCACTCCGCCGCCTACGGCTTTGCCTTGGACGCGGCCGACGACAAACTTGGGGCAAGTTCGAATGGCGTTGATGACCATGGCAAAACCGCTGAAAAAATCGAGTCCTTCTTGCTCGTTTTGGATGGCCACAAGTTCATCGAAACTCGCACCCGCACAGAACGCACGGTCACCGGCCGAGCGGAGCACGACCACCTTGATGTCGTCGGCTTTCCCGGCAGCTGTGATGGACTCGGCCAGTTTTCTCAGCAAATGGCCGGGCAAGCTGTTGGAGGCGGGGTGCGCGAAGGTGATGGTGCCGACCCCTCGGTCGTCCACTTCCGTTTGGACAAACGCCCCGGCCTGGGCACTCATCTTGCGTCCAACGAGGTGAATGCCCGCTCTGTGGCCCCGACGTACACTTGACGTGGACGTCCAATGGGCTCACGGTTCTCGGTCATCTCTTTCCACTGGCCAATCCATCCTGGGAGACGTCCCAAGGCGAACATCACGGTGAACATGTCTGTGGGGATGCCCAAGGCGCGGTAGATGATGCCGCTGTAGAAATCCACGTTGGGGTACAAGCCGCGTTTCACGAAGTATTCGTCGTTCAAGGCGACCTCTTCCAATTGCTTGGCGATGTCGAGCACGGGGTCGTTGACACCGAGTTGGCCCAAAACTTCGTCGGCGGCCTTCTTGATGATGCGCGCACGGGGATCGAAGTTCTTGTAGACACGGTGTCCGAAGCCCATGAGACGGAAGCTGTCGGTCTTGTCCTTGGCCCGGTCGATCCATGATTGGAGCGGGCTGCCTTCGGCGCGGATGGCTTCAAGCATTTCAATGACCGCTTGGTTGGCGCCGCCGTGGAGAGGACCCCAGAGGGCCGACACACCGGCAGAGACAGAGCTGTACAAGTTGGCTTGAGACGACCCCACCACGCGGACGGTGGACGTGGAACAGTTTTGCTCGTGGTCGGCGTGCAAAATGAACAGCTTGTTCAACGCCGATTCCACGATGGGGTTGACTTCGTAGTCCTCTGCAGGAACACCCCACATCATGTGCATGAAGTTGCCGACGTAGCTCAAGTCGTTCTTGGGGTACATCGTGGGCAGCCCCACGTTGTGCTTGTAGGCTTGTGCCGCCAAGGTGGGCAACTTCGCGATCAACCGATGGATGGTCAAATCGATGTCCGTGATGTCACGGTTGGGGTTCTGAGATTCCGGGTAGAACGTCGACAAGGACGCCACCATGCTGCTCAACATGCCCATGGGGTGGGCCCCAAGGGGGAACGCGTCGAAGAAGCGCTTCATGTTCTCGTGAACAATGGTGTGGCGCGTGACGCTGTCGTTGAAGTACTGGAGCTGCTCCTTGTTGGGGAGGTCGCCGTAAATCAGCAAGTACGCCACCTCGATGAAGGAGGCTTTCTCGGCCAATTCTTCAATGGCGTAGCCGCGGTAGCGCAACACGCCATTCTCGCCGTCGAGGTAGGTGATGCCGCTTTGTGTGGAACCCGTGTTTTTGAACCCGGGGTCCATCGTGATGTACCCAGTGCTGCCACGCAATTTGGAGATGTCGATCGCTTTCTCGTTTTCAGAGCCGGAGATGACCGGGAACTCGTATTCCTGGCCATCCAGGATCATGCGTGCAGTTTCGCTCATGGGAACGTGGTGTAGGGTTAGGGTGTCAAGCAATGCAGACGCCTGCTGTCAGGCGTCCTTGCGTCGCAAAGATAGGGGGAACCGGGGCCTCAAAGGCGCCCAGAATCAACGCCAAGTGTACTGGAAGCTGTCGCGGTATTGCTCCCACGCTTCTTGTCCTGCCCCGGGCCGGTACGCCTCGTGGAAAAACTTGAGGTACAGCTCCATTTGGCCGGGCTGCTTGTACCCACTGATGGGCGCAATCACGCCTGCTTTCTCGTCGAAGTACACGAGCGTCGGGTAGGCGTTCACACCGAGGGCGCGGGACAATTCGTGCACCCCGTTGCGCCCACGTCGATTGGGGTCGTACGTGGGGTTGCTGTAAGTCTCGCCTTGGAATTGGATGTCGCCGGGCGACTCTGCGTCGAACTTGACCGCGTAGTAGTTGGCGTTCACGTAGTTGATCACATTGGCGTTGGTGAACGTGTTGGCCATCATCATTTTGCAAGGCCCGCACCATTGGGTGTACACGTCCATCATGATTTTGCGGGGCTCCTTCTTTTGGGCTTCCACAGCCTCTTCCAGGCTCATCCACTGAATGCTTGCCGCCTGGCCCAAAGCCACGCTGCAAACCACCATGCACATCAAGGAGAAAAAGAGATTCCGCATGGCTGCAATATCGCAAAGAAAAAGGCGCCCGAAGGCGCCTTTCACATGCTTTTGTCTGCCGGAAATCACTTGACCCCGTGCATCAACTTGTTCAACGGCTTGTTGAGCACCGCAATCAACACGGCAATGCCCACGCAGGTCCAGCCGATGGTGGAGAAGACTTCGGTGTACTTCATCAATCCTGCCGCGGCGTCAAGCTCTTCGCCAGAGTCGCCATGTCCGCCGGTCAGGGTGGCGATGAGGCCGCCCGCGTAGTTGGCGATGGCGAAGCTCAGGAACCATCCACCCATGGCGGTTCCAGCCATGCTCTTGGGAGAAAGCTTGGTGACCATCGACAAGCCGATGGGGGACAAGAAGAGTTCGCCGGTGGTGTGCAACAAGTACAAGAACACGAGGGTCAAGAGTGGCACCATGGCTTGCTCGTCCGCGAACTGCAGGCCCACGATGGTGATCAAGAAGCCTGCGCCGAGTTGCAAAATGCCCAGCGCGAACTTCATGGGGATGCTCGGGTTCTTGCCAAGCTTGTCAAGCTTCACCCACATCACAGAGAAGATCGATCCGAAGATGATGATGAACGCAGGGTTGAAAAACTGGGTCATGGACGCAGGCATGGTCCATCCGAGGATTTCGCGGCTCACGTTGCGGTCTGCGAACAGGGTCAACGACGTGCCGGCTTGCTCGAAGCAGGCCCAGAACACAATGTTGATGACCATGAAGATGACCAGGGCAATCATGCGGTCGCGCCACATGGGGCCTTCCTTGATGCCTGCGCGGACCAAAGACGCTGCCACGAGCACGAACAAGCCGGTGAGCAAGTAGGTCATCCAGTCGTTTTGGCTGATCAAGAAGTAGCACGCAGGAATGAGGGCCAGGGAGCCGACTGAGATCCACTGGTACACCTTGAGCGGTCCAGCTTGCTTGTGGCCTGCTTCAGTGATGTCCAAGCCTGGGGCCGCAGCGTAGTTCGTACGTCCGCTCCAGAAGATGAAGAGGCCGGCCAACATGCCAATGCCCGCGAGCCCAAAGCCGTATTCGAAGCCGTAGGTCTCGCCCACAAAAGCGACCAAAGTGGTGGCGAGAAGCGCACCGATGTTGATTCCAATGTAGAAGATCGTGAAGCCTGAATCGCGACGTGGGTCGTTGTCTTCGTACAGCTTGCCGACAATGGTGGAGATGTTGGCTTTGAAGAAGCCGTTGCCGACAATCAAAGCGCCCATGCCAAAGAGCATGAGCATCTCGCTTTGGGCGATGGCGTCAGGCCCTCCGATGGCACCTCCCACCATCAAGAATTCTCCGATGGCCATGAGTACGGCGCCAAGGAGGATGGCGTAACGGTAGCCGAGGTACTGGTCGGCCATCTTGCCACCGAGCACGGGGGCTGCGTAGATGAGTGCCGTGTAGGCGCCGTAGATGAGGGCGGCGTCAGAATCGCCTTTGAGCAAGGATTTGACCAAGAAGAGGGTCAACAAAACGCGCATGCCGTAGTAGCAGAAGCGCTCCCACATCTCCGAGAAGAAGAGGGTCATCAAGCCTTGAGGATGCCCTGCGGCAAGTTTCAATTGGGCCATGAGATCGTGTGTTTAAGGGGTTTGAATTTGCAAGTCGGTGTCTTCAGAAGTGGTCCTTCACAAAGTCCATCATCATGTTGAAGAGATGCAGTCGGGTGTTGCCTCCGTAGATGCCGTGGTTCCGGTC
>CALKFF010000021.1 GCA_938084585.1 uncultured Flavobacteriales bacterium | reverse complement strand
GTTTGGGGTTTGGTGCAACCCCACAACACGGTCAAAAGACATCCAAAAAACAACCAGACTGTCGGGTGGATGCGGGTGTGGTTCCTTGTCATGAAGCCACGAAGTTCAGGAAGAACTTGATTACTCCGCGACAGCCTCAGTTTTTCCCTCGAGGATGGCGTCGTAGAAGGTGTTGATTTCCCCTGTGAACCCTTCCTCTCCGCGGTACGTCAAGATGGGCTTGTCCATGTTGGCCAAGGTGGCTTGCGTGCCTTCAGTCAACGTTTCCGATCCGACGATGATGGCGTCTGCGCCTTCCATCGCCAGGCTGTTGAGGTTGTCGAACGTGGGGTTGGCGATGCCAGCCAACGCGTCGGCAGGGATGCCTTGTGCCACAGCCTTTTCCGCCATGCGCGGGTTGAGCTCACCGTCAAACCCTTCGTCGAAGACGTGGTAGATGACCTTGGCCTTTTCGAAGTAGGGCTCGTCCGCAAACACGTGTTTGAGGTAGGTTGGGACGAGGCTGGACATCCATCCTGTGCAGTGGATGATGTCGGGTGCCCAACCCAGCTTCCGAACGGTTTCCAGCACACCCCGCACGAAGAAGAGGCTGCGCTCGTCGTTGTCTTCGAAGAACTTGTCGTCCGCGTCGTGCAAAACCGCCTTGCGCTTGAAGTAGGTGTCGTTGTCGATGAAGTACACCTGGATGCGGGCAGTGGGGATGGACGCCACCTTGATGATCAAGGGGTGGTCCGTGTCGTCCACGTTCAGGTTCATGCCGCTCAAGCGGATGACCTCGTGGAGTTGATGACGACGTTCGTTGATCTTGCCAAAACGTGGCATGAACACGCGAATCTCCTTGCCCTTCTCGTGCGTCCCTTGGGGAAGCATCCGTGAGACATGGCTCATGGGTGTTTCAGGGAGGTATGGGGTCAGGTGCTGAGAGATGTAGAGGACGCGTGGCTTGCTCATTCCGGTTATGTCAAGAGTAAAACGAACCCCGAAGATAGGTAAATTCGCCCCAAAATCCAAGTAAAACGGCGGGTTTCAGCCCGTTCAGACCCCCTCCACATGGTTCTTTTGCAGTCGCTGGACGCCTTGACCCAATGGCAAGCTTCAATGGGGTGGCACGAGAAGGTCACCGGTTTTGTGCCCACGATGGGGGCGTTGCACGAAGGGCATGCCAGCTTGATCAGGTTGGCCAAATCCCAGTCCGAGTTGGTGGTCGTGTCCATCCTTGTCAACCCCACTCAATTCAACGACGCCCAGGATTTCGAGACCTATCCTCGGACGCTGGAGGGCGACATGGACAAGGCCCAAGCGGCAGGCGCGGACGCGGTGTTTGCGCCGTCGGCAGAGGCGCTCTACGGCGGGAAGCCTCAAGCGACGGCGGTGCATTGGGGGCCCCTCACCCATGCCTACGAGGGGGCACGGCGCCCGGGCCATTTCGACGGCGTGGTGGCTGTGGTGGACTTGTTGTTCCAGGCGGTTCATCCAACCCTGGCGGTGTTTGGCGAAAAGGATTTGCAACAGGTCGGGGTGATCGAGAAACTGGCCAAGGACCGTCACCCTGGACTGAAGGTGGTGGTTGCGCCGCTGGTGCGCGAGCCTTCCGGCCTTGCAATGAGCTCGAGAAACGCGCGATTGAGCACGCAAGGCGGTTCATCGGCGTTGGCGTTGCACCAAGCGCTTCTTGCGGTGCAGCGGGGTGCCATGGACGGGGATGTGGACCGCGCCGTGCGAGCCCAACGCGAGGCGTTGAGGGCCAACCCCGCCGTGACGCTGGAGTACCTCGACGTGTTGGATGCGCTCACCTTTGTGCCCTGGAGTGGAGGTGGTCAAGAGGCCAGGCCTTACGTGGTGGTGGCGGCGGAAGTGGAGGGCGTGAGGCTCATCGACAACATGCCGTTGAAGGCTTGAGCCCTTGGGCGTTGAGAACTGGGCAGGATTTCAGAACTTCGCCTCAAATCTTCTCATCATGGGTGCAGTCGGTCCAACACAACTTCTTCTCATTGCCCTTGTCGTCTTGCTGTTGTTTGGCGGACGCAAAATCCCTGAACTCATGCGCGGTTTGGGCCAAGGCATGAAGGAATTCAAAGACGCTTCCAACGGAAGCCAGGACAAATCCGACAGCACCGACAAGGAAGGTTGATGCGCGCCGCGGTCGTCACGTGGACGTGGATCGGCAGAATCTTGGGCATCGCGTCGGCGACGGCCCAATTTGATTCATTGGCCGTGTCCGCAGACTCGTTGTCCTTGGACAGCGTGTCCCAGGAGGTTGTCGTGGATTGGGAACGTCAATGGGCGGAGTGGTGCAACACGGCGCATTGCGTCAGTTCTGACACGTCGTTGTGGGCGGTGGAAGACGTGGGTGTGACCCGCGTGGGCACAGGGCTGGATTCGGCCTCGGTGGCCACCCGCATGGCCCTGCTGGACCAAACAAGCGGCCTCGACTTGAGGTGGAACCCCATCGCCCAACGGCGCATTGAGACCTACGGCACGAAGCGCACCAAGCACCTGGGCACCATGCTCGGTCGGTCCGCGATGTATTTCCCTTTGTTCGAGGAAGTCTTGGACAGGGAGGGGTTGCCCATGGAGTTGAAGTACCTCTCCGTGGTGGAGAGCGGCTTGAACCCGGAGGCGCGTTCGCCGGCTGGGGCCCGCGGACTCTGGCAATTCATGTACTATACGGCGAAGGCCGAGGGGTTGCGCATCGACGGCTACGTGGACGAGCGGAAGGACCCTCGAAGGGCCACGGAGGCGGCGTGCCGGCATCTGAGCCGGTTGCACAGGATGTACGACGACTGGTACTTCGCGCTTGCGGCGTACAACGCCGGTCCTGGCAACGTCAACAAAGCGATTCGCCGGTCAGGAGGGAAGACCAACTATTGGGAAGTCCGTCCGTTTCTGCCGCGTGAGACCCGCAACTACGTGCCCAACTTCATCGCCGTGGTGTACCTCATGGAGCACCACGCCGACCATGGCATCTTCCCGCAGAACACCTTGCCGAGCGGGTTGAGCGTGGACACCTTGATGGTGCAGGGGCCGTTGAGGTTTGACCAAATGGCGGCCGTCACTTCCCTCACGGAGTCCGAGGTTGCCGCCCTGAACCCCATGTACCGTTTGGGCATCGTGCCTGGGCCGGACGAGCAATTCCCCATCCGTTGGCCATTGACGGGTGTGGCCGAATTTTTGGCCCAAGAGGAGGCGATGCGTGCGCACAAGCCGGAGTTGACCCCAGAGATCAAATACGAGCCGGAGCCTGTGGTGTACCGCGTGAAGAGCGGCGACGTGTTGGGGACGATCGCGTCGAAGCACGGCGTGCGCGTGTCCCAATTGAAGGCTTGGAACGATTTGAATTCGTCCATGATCCGCGTGGGCCAAAAACTCATCATCCATGCCGACCCCAACAAGATTTAACCGGCCCGCAATGTGGACCCTCGTCATGGGGGTGTGGTTCGCTGTGGCGTCCTGTGCGGGCGACGCGGCGCGCGTGGCGTTGCCGGGGAAAGTTGGCGCGGCCGGGGAATTGGTTGTGGTGGCGGAGTTGGACGTCTGGAACGGGGCGGCGGGCGACACGCTTCAAGCCGTGATGGCGCAGCCGTACCCGGTGCTGCCCCAGTACGAGCCGCTGATGGACGTGGTGCACCTGGAACCGGAGCTGTTTGACCGGTTCTGGAAGCCGCACCGCAACATTTTGGTCTTGGAGGTGGCCGACCGCATCGACACCCAAGAGCCCGACTTCACGTTCTACCGCAACAAGTACAGCCGAGGCCAAGTCTACATGGTGGCCAAGGCGCGCTCAGCCGAGGCGTTGGCTGAGGTCGTCGCATCGCGCGCCGGCGAGATGGTCAGCCTGTTGCACGCCGAGGAGGCCAAACGCTTCGCCGACATCGTGGCGCTGTCCCCCAACGAGGTGATTGCCCGCGAGGTGGCAGGGAAGTGGGGCCTTCAGGGCTTGTGGCCCAAGGACGCGCGCGTGGCCAAAAAGACGGAGGAGTTTTGGTGGGTGGACCGTCAACTGACCCGGCTCAAGGGCGGGGACAACCACGACATCCAACAAGGCTTTTTCATCCACAGCGAGCCGTACACCAGCCCCGACCAACTCAGCCTCGAGCACGTCTTGAACCGTCGGGACGCCCTCACCAAGACCCACGTTCCGGGCCCAACGTCAGGCAGCCACATGGCCACGGAGCGACGGTTCTTCCCCTCGTACGAGGAGGTCGAATTCGACGGCCACTTCGCCCTCGAGGTGCGCGGCTTGTGGAAGATGGAGAACGACTTCATGGGCGGTCCGTTCTACAGCCTCACGATCGTGGACGAGGCGCGAGGACGGCTCCTCACCGTCGAGGGCTACGCGTACGCGCCTTACTTCGACAAGCGCCCTTACATCCGCGAAGTGGAGGGCGTCGTTCGTCGGTCCACGCTGTTGCCACTCAGCGCGACGGCCCCGTGACGACGACGGAAGACGTCCAGGTTTGACCTTCTGAACCTTCCACCACCAAGGTGTGGAGTCCAGGCGCCCAGGTGCCGACGGCGATCCGGTCGGTCCACACTGAGCTGTGCCAAACCTGACGACCTGCCGCATCGAAGGCGGCCATCCGCGCGATCCGGTCGGGCGTGAATCCAGGGAGGTGGGTCTGCACGTCGATCATGTCCGAGGCCGGGTTGGGCCAAACGTTCAGGTCGATGTCTTGGGCAAGAAGGTCAGGTTCATTCAACCCGACGGAGACGTCGCCTTTGGCAAAGGCGTATTGGCCTTTCAACAGTTTGGCGATTTTGAACACGCCGCTGCCGTTGGCCAGAGATCCCGCTTGCCAGGTGTAATGCGGATGCTGGACCCATGGCGCGCCCGCCCGGGGACGCCAAGCCAAGAACCCGCCCTCTTCCGTGTCGCCGTAGAGTCCGTGGTCAAGGTCGTTTTCGTCGTTGCCGACGTAGGTGAGCCGGGCGTCCAGGTGAGGGGCGCCAGGGGTGCCGTCCTCCCACGTGCCGTCCACGACCCAAAAGTGGCTGTCGCTCAACGCCTCCACGTAAGGGGCGGCAGCACCTTCGTCGGGGGCAGCCCAATGGTGTTCCACCCGCACCAAGACGCTGTCGCCTTCGGGAATGGCGTCGCATCCCACACGCATGTCCACCCAAGGCACGCTGGTGAGGCCCGTGGGCTCGGTGATGGCGAAGGTGTGGTCCAGGCGGCCTTGGTTCAGCCTACCGTCGGCGTTGAGCCCCAGCAGCGCGTGGGGTTCTTCGTGCCAAAACGTGATTTGGTCAAACTCCCCACCGACCCGGGAGTGCACCAGTGTGGTGTCCCAGTTGGCGTCCCAGACGGTGAGGTCCAAGGGCTCGTTGTCGTGAAACCCGGTGCATGCGCGGAGCTTTTGGTGCAGATGAAGGGTGGTGGCGAAGCATCCGTTGTCTGGCGCGGTGGTGACGCTGTCCACGACCCACGTGCTGAACCCAGGTTGCAAGACCTGGGCGTCGAAAAAGGGCGTCAAATCCTCGCCACTCGCCTCTTCGAGCAACACTTCGAAATCGGTGACGTCCATGTGGCTGTCGAACCGCGCGGCGATGACGTTTTGCATGGACTGGCGGTACAGGGAATCGCCGAGGTAGGCGCGCAGGTTGTGCAGGATGCTTGCCCCCTTGTAGTAGGTGTGCCGGCCGTAGATCTCAGCGTCAGGCATGGGCGACAGGGGGTGGAATCCCTCGTCTTGAATGTGGCACTCTTCCAGGACAAATTGTTGGTTGTCCTTCACCACGTCCACAAACGCCTCGTGGCCGTCTTTCCACTCCACGAAGAGGTGGCTGCTGTACTCCGCCGGCCCTTCCTTCAGCCACATGTGGTTGTGGATGGTCGGGGCCACCAAATCGCCCCACCAGTGGTGCCCCAGTTCGTGCGCGAAGAGGTCCCCGTTGGCGAAGAGCCCCTGCTCAATCATGGACCGGGGGTAGGCGATGTTGGTGGGAATTTCCAGGGCGCCGTCGGTGGTGAGCACGTAGCCGATGCGCTCCCAGGCGTACGGACCCCACCAATGCTCGCAGGCGTCGATGGCGTAGGAGAGCTCCGCGAATTTGGTCTGCATGAGGTTGGAGTCGCCAGCCTTGGACGTGAGGCGGACCGGGATGTCGCCATAGGCCCCGGTGTGGATGTAGTCGTGGTCCACGTACGGGCCCACCGCGATGGCGCTGAGGTGGGTGGGGATGGGGTGGTCCAAGGCCCAGGTGGAACGCAACGTGTCGCCGCCCAGTTGGACTTCTTCCACGAGGTGGCCTTGGTTGTGGGCGCGTCGGCCGTCGGCGCTTTGGATGTGGTAGGTGTAGGTGGCGCGCTCCACGAAGTTGTCGAAGCACGGGTACCACACCCGGCCGTAATTCGGCGGGATGGACGTGAGCCCAATGCCCAGGTTGTAGACCAAATCGCTGGCGTAGTACATCCCGCCCCAGTACGGATCGTCCCCGGGCTGCCCGCTGTACCACACGTCCAGGGTCACGGCGTCGCCAGAGGTCATGGCTTCCGGCGCATCGACGTGCAGCTCGTCGCCCCATCTGGAGAACCCGACCGGGCTGCCGTTCCACGTCAAGCTGTCGACCTCCAGCGCGGCCACCAGGTCCCACCACACGCGTGTGCCGCCGTCTTGCAGCACGGTGAAGTCGATGGTGGCGTGGGCGTCCAAGTGCTGTCCAGCGTAGTCTGTGACGTCCAAGAAAAGTTCGTAGTGCTGGACGTCGAAGCTGTCGCTTCGGGCGATGCTCGGCCCCATGTCGTAATTCTGGGCCAGCGGAAGCACCTTGGTGCGCGGGCCGCCCTCGTGGCTGCACACGTCGGCGTGGCACCCTTGAACGAGGAAGGGCTGCCGGCCCTTGGGGTCCATGTCGTGGAGTCGGGGAAGGGTTTGGTTTTGGGCCAACACAGGGCATGTGAGCGCCCCGAAGGCCAAAGAAGTCAGCAGCATTTTCCAGTCCATGCCTCGAAGTTAGCAGTACTTTCGCACCATGAAAGAAGTGCAGCCAGGCGTTCAGGTGGAAGTGGCTTACACCTTGCGGGCAGACGGCCCAGAAGGGGAAGAGCTCGAGTCGTGCAACGAGGAAACCCCCTTCATGTTCACTGTGGGCCAGGAGGAAGCGCTTGAAGCGTTTGAGGCGGCCTTGATCGGCAAGCGCGTCGGGGAGCCGTTCGAGATTCAGATCGCGTGCGACGACGCGTACGGCGACGAGACCGACGACGCGGTGGTGGCGTTGCCCAAGTCGACCTTCATGGTGGACGGAAAACTGGACGAGGAGGTGATGCAGGTGGGCGAAGTGGTGCCCATGAGCGACGACGAAGGCCAAGAGATCGTGGGCGTCGTGGTCGACGTGGAAGCGGAATTCGTGCACGTGGATTTCAACCACCCGCTGGCCGGGTTGGACCTCCATTTTGAGGGGGTGGTTGTCGGCATTTCAGGTTAAACGCCTCTTATTGGGAGGCAACAATTTGGCAACCTCCCGGTGACGAAACGCCAATTCGGGGTTGACAAGAGGTTGGCTTTGACAGCGGTTCTTTGGCCCATGACTGCACCAGATGCGGCGGGGACCAACTTGACCCATTGCCCCAAACTTGTTGTGATGGATTTGCTCGGCACCTTGGTGGAGCACGACCGAGCCGTGCGCGGGGCGCTGGCTGCAGCGTTCCAGGCCCACGGCGAAACCATCGACGAAGACGTGGCGAGCATCGCCATCGGATTTCCTGGACTTGTGGGGGTGGAACGCATTTTGCGATGGCTCCACCCCTCGGAATCGCCCCACTCGGACTCGGTGCAATCGATCCACGACCTGGCCGTGAAGGAACTTGTGCGACTCGTGAAGTACGCGGATGGCATCCAACCGTCGCATGGGGTCGAAAGGTTGTGCCGGATTTGGCATGCAATGGGGATTCAAGTGGCCGTGACCACCACCCTGCATGGCGACGTGGTCAAGCCGCTGTTGCGACGATTTGGTTGGGACGAATCACCGCCCTTTTCGGCCTTGGTGTTGTCTGAAGAAGTGGAGCGCCCCACGCCCGGTCCGGACATGATTCTGGAGAGCATGAGGAGATGTGGTGTGGGCGTTGTGCATGAGGTGGCCAAAGCTGCCAGTCGCGCCATTGGATTGGCGGACGCCAAGAACCTCGGTTGCGGCTGGACGGTCTTGGTGGACGACGGCACGTTGACGACCGACCAAATCGCCGCCCTCGGCCCTTCGGCCATTGTGGACCAAACAGAAGACTTGCTGGACATTTGGACGTTGCCCAAGCCCCTGGACATGGCCTTGGACGACGAAATTGCCAAGGTCATTCGGGGCTAAGTCCAGCCCGGTCCGTGGCGTACCTTCGCCGCATGGAACGCACGGAAATCAGTGACTTGGGGGAGTTTGGCCTGATCGGCCGAATGACCAAAGAATTGACCCACCAACAACCGTCCACGCTTCGTGGCGTGGGGGACGACGGCGCGGTGCTTGACCCCATGGGCAAGCGCGTGGTGGTCAGCACCGACATGCTGTGCGAAGGCATTCACTTCGACTTGAGCTACGCGCCCCTGAAGCACTTGGGCTATAAAGCGGTGGTGGTGAACCTGTCCGACATCTGTGCGATGAACGCGGTGCCCACCCAGGTCGTGATCGGCTTGGGCTTGAGCAACCGATTTTCTGTGGAAGCGGTGGAGGAGTTGTACGCCGGCATTCGCTTGGCTTGCGAGGTTTACAAGGTGGATTTGGTCGGGGGCGACACCACGGCCACCTCGTCGGGTTTGACCTTGGCTGTGACGGCCATGGGCCTCGTGGAACCTGATGCTGTGGTGGGCCGCGACGGCGCAGGCGACGGCGACCTGTTGGTGGTCAGCGGTGACCTCGGTGCGGCATACATGGGTTTGCAGATCCTGGAGCGGGAAAAGACCGTGTTCCAAGCGGCCCCCACGGCCCAGCCAGAATTGGAAGACTTCGCGTATTTGTTGGAGCGTCAACTCAAGCCGGAGGCGCGTGTGGACGTCGTCCGCGAGGTCGGCGATTTGGGTTTGAAACCGACGTCGATGATTGACATCAGCGACGGTTTGGCCAGCGAAGTCATGCATTTGGGCACGTCCTCCGGTGTGGGCTTCAAGGTGTACGAAGACAAGCTGCCCATCGACCCCAAGGTGTATGAGACGGCGCGCGAGTTCAACCTCGACCCCACTTTGTGCATGCTGAGCGGCGGCGAGGATTACGAGCTCCTCTTCACGATCAAGCAAGACGATTACGAGAAGGTGAGAAACCACCCCAAGCTGACGGTCATTGGCCACTCTGTGGCGGCCCCCGACGCCTTCACCCTCGTCACCAAGAACGGCCCTGAAGTGCCCTTGCAGGCCCAGGGTTGGGACGGCATCAAAGGCCGCTCCGAGGACCAGCCCACGACCTGATTCGCGCACATGGCAGGCCTGGCCGGCATCCACGGATTTGAGTCCTTTCAGGGATTGGAAGGCGTTCGGCGCTGCTTGTCCGAGATGGCCTCAGGCCAGGGATGGGACGACGGTACGTGCGCGGCGTTGGGCCCCCATGCGCACACTTGGGCCGAGGACGCCCTCGTCCTGCACGGCCACGTCGACAACGCCCCCGAGGTGCGACGCGCGTTGGAAGCGGAGGGGTTTCATCGATTTGAGACCGACACAGGTTCGGAAGTGGTCCTGGCCGCGTTGCGTTGTTGGGGCCTGGAACCTGCCTTGGCCAAACTCCACGGGGCCTTCGCCCTGGCGTGGTGGGCAGGGCAGGAGAATCGATTGACCTTGGTGCGAGACCGCATGGGCGTGGTGCCCTTGCATTGGCACCAAACGCGGCAAGGGTCGCTCTTGTTTGCCACAGAATTGCGTGTCCTGCTGGCGTCGGACGCGGTGCCCCGACGGTTGAATACGGACGCCCTGGCAGACCAAATCATGCATGGCACGGTCCACGCGCCCAACACGGTGGTGGAGGGGGTTCGGCAACTGGGCCCAGGCGAGTTGTTGGTGGCCCAAGACGAGGACGTGCACGTTCACGTGTGGTGGGACCCGGCTGACGAGGCGCTGGGGGTGGACGACATGCATTCAGACGCGCGTCGCATCCACCTCAAAGAGACCTTGTTGGACGCGGCGTCGCGGCAACTGCGAACCCCGTCTGAGGTGGGCATGTGGCTGAACGGGGCCTTGGCCAACAGCGCCCTTGCCGCCCTGGTCGCGGAGGCGTCTCACGCCCCGTTGAACACGTTCAGCTTGGCGGCGGACTTGCCCGGGCTGGACGGCACCGAGCCGGCCCGTGAGGTGGCCCGCCACGTGGGTTCAACCCACCATGAAATCTGCATCACAAGTGATGACGTGGAGGGCGCGCTTCCTGGCTTTCTCGACGCCATGGACGTGCCTGTGGCCCACGGGTTCAGGTCGTACGTGGCGCAATCGACCCTTCGCCAGGCTGGCGTGCAGGTGGCGCTGGGGGCGTTGGGCGGCGGCAGCATGTTTGCCGGCGACCCGATTTTTCAACGGAGTGCCCAATTGGCAAGGCTGAACTGGCTGGCTTCTTGGCCCGGGGTGTTGCGTCGGCTTGTGGGTCGCCTCCACGTGACGTCAAAGCCGGGCTTTGAAGCGAGGAAAACGTCGGAATTGCTGGGAGGTCACCATTTCGATTTGGCCCACACGCATCCGATTGCGAGGCAGCTGTTCTTCAAGGACGACTTGGAGCGCCTGCTGGCCAAAGACGTGCCCAAGCGCCACGATGTGTTTCAGGCGTTGGTGCGGGAGTTGGCGCCGGGACGAAAGTCGTTTGGCTTGCCGTTCCTGAGCCAGGTGACGGTGGCGGAAATGAGAAGCCATCTGGGATCAAGCTTGGTCCGCAGCGCCCAACAAAGCGCGACGGCCTTGGGTCTGGGCATGCGCTTGCCGTTCATGGACCACCGCGTGGTGGCCGCGGCGTTGGCGGCGCCCGATGCCGAGAAATTTCCGTCCTCTCCCATGCCCTTGCTTGTGGGGTCGCTGGAGGGGTTGGTTCCTGAGACGTGGGGGGAGACCCATGCTCCTCCGCCGGCGTGGCCCATGCGGAATTGGATGCTGGGGGCGTGGCGCGAAACGACCGCGAAGGGCCTTCAAGTGCTGAAGGACACCCGCGGGATGAACGGAGACGCCCTCACCGCGTTGGAATTGTCTTTCCAGCAAGACCGCGACCCTGAAAGGTGGCGCCACATGTGGTCGTTGATGGTGTTGGGGCTCTGGTTGGAGCGCCATGGGTTGACATGACGCGGGAGGACCGCGACCTTGGAGGCATGAAGACGAGCAACCGGATTTGCGATTTGTTGGGCATCGAGGTGCCAATCATCCAAGCGGGCATGGTGTGGTGCAGCGGTTGGGAATTGGCCAGCGCCGTGAGCGCGGCCGGTGGACTCGGCATTTTGGGCGCAGGCAGCATGTACCCTGAAGTCTTGAGAGACCAAATCCAAAAGCTTCAAGCCGCCGCCCCGGGCAAACCGTTTGCCGTCAATGTGCCGCTCTTGTACCCCGCCGTGGAGGAGCACATGAAGAGCATCGTGGAACTTGGCGTGCCCGTCGTGTTCACCAGTGCAGGCAACCCCAAGACGTGGACGGCCCATTTGCAAGAACACGGCATCAAGGTGGTCCACGTGGTGAGCAGCGTGCAATTTGCCCTGAAGGCTCAAGCCGCTGGTGTGGATGCGGTCGTGGCGGAGGGCTTTGAAGCTGGAGGCCACAACGGCCGTGAAGAGACCACGACCATGTGCCTCGTGCCCGCGGTGTCGGACGCGTGCGACGTGCCAGTCATCGCGGCGGGCGGCTTGCACGACGGCCGGTCGATTGTGGCGGCCATGGTGCTCGGGGCGGATGGCGTTCAGCTCGGGTCTCGCTTCGTCGCCACCCCAGAAAGCTCGGCCCACGTCGCGTTCAAGGACGCCGTCTTGGCGGCCGGTGAAGGGGCCACCAGCCTTGAACTCAAATCCGTCACCCCGGTCCGCCTTCTTCACAACGACTTCGCCCGGCAAGTCATCGAAGCCCAGCAACGGGGCGCCACCCCCGATGAACTTCGGACCCTCCTCGGCCGGGGCCGCGCGAAGCAAGGCATGTTCGAGGGGGACCTGGACGAAGGGGAACTCGAGATCGGCCAAATCGCGTCCATGATCGACGGCCTCGAGCCGGCAGGCGACCTCTTGCGCAGGCTGGCGCAGGAGTGCCGTGACCTGGCTGGTCCGCGCCTGGGCGGGAAGTTTGAATTCTGACCCGACCTCAGGCCTCGCTCCCGTGGAAATGCACGCGGATGGCCCGTGCGACCTTCAAGCTCACCACATTCAGCAGCTGCTTCTCGGACGCTTCTGAAATGGCCTTCACGTCGCCGAAGGCCGCCATGAGCGCGGTTCGCGTCTTGGGCCCGATGCCTGAAATGTCGTCCAACTCAGAGTGCAGGAAGGCCTTGCTCCTGCGCTTGCGGTGGTGGGCCAGGGAGAACCGGTGCGCCTCGTCCCGCATGTGTTGCACGACGCGCAGAGTGGGCGAGCGCTTGTCCAAGTAGATGGGCACGCTGTCGCCAGGGAAGTACAATTCTTCGAGCCGCTTGGCGATGCCGACAAAGGCGATTTTCCCGCGCAAGCCCAATTCGTCGATGGCCTCCATGGCGTGGGAGAGTTGGCCCTTGCCGCCGTCGATGACCACCATTTGAGGGAGCGACTCCCCTTCGTCGCGCAGCCGTTTGTAGCGTCGGTACACCGCCTCTTTCATGCTTGCGAAGTCGTCCGGCCCCTCCACCGTGCGGATGTTGAATTTGCGGTAGTCGCGCTTGGCCGGTTTGCCATTTCGGAAGACGACGCACGCTGAGGCGGGGTTGGTGCCGTGGATGTTCGAGTTGTCGAAGCATTCCATGTGCACGGGATGTTCCTTGAGGCGCAGGTCGTGCATCATCGTTTCCATCAACCGGTCGCGCGCGGCGTCCGGGTCGACTTGCTCCAATTGGGCGTGCTTGTCACGCAGGGCAAACTGGGCGTTGCGCAGTGCCATCTCGAGCAGCTTCTTCTTGTCCCCCCGCTGTGGCACCAAACATTCTGCCCCCACGATGTCCACCTCCACTTGGGCCAACACGGTTCGGCTCGCGACGTTGAACCGGTCTCGAACTTGGGGGATGGCCGCGGCCAAAATCTCGTCGTCAGGCTCGTCGAGGCGGCGGCGGAATTCGAGGGTTTGGCCTTGGACCACGGCCCCGTTGTGGATGCGCATGAAGTGCACAAACGCGGACTTCGCGTCGCTCACCAACCCGTACACCTCCACGTCCGACACGGTCGGGTGGACGACGGTGCTCTTCGCTTGGAACTTGGACACGGCCTCGAGCTTGAGCTTCAAGCGCTCCGCTTCCTCAAACCGAAGGTCCGCCGCCGCCTCGGCCATGGACGCTTTCAGCGTGGTTTTCACGATGCCCAAGTTGCCCTTGAGCACGTGACGTATGGCGGCGATGCTTTCGGCGTACTCGGACTCGGTTTGCTTGCCGACGCAAGGGCCAAGGCAATTGCCGATATGGTATTCAAGGCACACGCGGAATTTGCCCGAGGTGATGTTCTCCTCGGTGAGCGCCAAGCTGCATGTGCGCACGGGGTAGAGCTTCTTGCAGAGGTCCAACACCGCGTGCATGCCCTTCACGTGGGAGTACGGTCCGAAGTACTCGCTGCCGTCGCGCCGCACCTGGCGGGTGGGGAAGATCCTGGGAAAGCGCTCCTTCTTCAAGACGATGAACGGGTAGGTCTTGTCGTCCTTGAGCTGAATGTTGTAGAGCGGTTTGTGCTCCTTGATCATGTTGTTCTCGAGCAACAAGGCGTCGGCTTCACTGGCCGTCACGATCCACTGGATGTCGCGGATTTTTCGGACCAGCAACACCGTCTTTCCGTTGTGGTCGCCCTTGGTGAAGTAGCTCGAGACGCGCTTCTTCAGGTTCTTGGCCTTCCCGATGTAGAGGAGTTTGCCGTCGCCGTCGAAGTGCTGGTACACCCCCGGTTCGTGCGGCAATCGGTCCAAGATCGCTTGGATGTGTTCGGAGGCGGCCATGGTCGAACGAAGGTAGCCCCCGCAGTACTTTGCGGGCATGAATTTGGTCACGGGCGCGACAGGCATTGTGGGCATGCCAATTGTGGTGAAGCTCCTTCAGCAAGGCCAAACCGTCCGCGCCCTTCACCGCCCCTCCAGCCATCGCCAGCGCGTCCTCGACGCGGTGCAAGAGGCGTGTCCCGAAGCGCTCGACCGGTTGACGTGGTGCGAAGGCGACGTGACCGACCAAGCCAGCTTGGAAGACGCCTTGGACGGGGTGGACACCGTGTACCATTGCGCGGCCCTCGTGTCGTTCCACCCGGCTGATGCCGCGGCCATGACCCGCATCAACGCCGACGGCACGGCCCACTTGGTGAACGCCATGCTCCATCGCAACACGCCGCGCTTGGTGCATGTGAGCAGCGTCGCGGCGTTGGGACGCAAGGCCGGAGAGCCCACCACGGAGGACACGTTGTTCGAGGAACAGCCAGGCACCACCGCATATGCCCGCAGCAAGCACCGCGCAGAAATGGAGGCGTGGCGTGGCGCCGCAGAAGGGCTGGAAGGCGGCCTGGTGGTCGTCAACCCGACCGTGGTGTTGGGCCCTGGCGACTTCAGCCGCAGCTCGGGCGCGTTGTTCCGCCACATCGACAAGGGTTTGAAGTGGCACCCCACGGGCAGCAACGGCTTTGTGGCCTCAAAGGACGTGGCGGAGGTGTGCGTGCGCTTGGGCATGAGCGACGTTCGGGACCAGCGTTTTGTGTTGTGCGGCGACCAGTGGCCGTACCAAAAGGTGATGGACCACATCGCTGACGCGCTGGGCAAACCCCGCCCATCACGTCCCGTGCATCCTTGGATGCGCGGCCTGATTTGGAGGGTCTTCGCTGTGGCGGAATGGATCACGGGCAAGCGCGCCGTGGCGACCCGCGAAAGCATCGGCAACACCGGGGCCAACCACACCTACGACGGCAGTCGGGTGGTGGAGGTCATGGGCACGGTGGGCCCAGAGTGGAATTACACCCCGCTGGAACAAGCCATCCAGGATACGGCCGCGGCGTACCTCGCTCAGTTGGGCAATTGATCGCCGCCCTTGGGGTTGGCCTGGTCAGGGCTTGGTGCGCGGAACTTGGCGGATTGGCCAGACACCGTGGTGTCGTTGCGGTTGAGCTCGGCCTCCATGTCCTTCAACCGGTCCACCACATTCCGCAAGACCGATTTCATGGCGGCAGGCTGTCCCCACCACCACGCGTGGCTGCGCTCAAAGCGTGCGGCACTTACGCCGGTTCTGGCCCACACGTCGTTGTACGCCTCGGCCAACCGCTGCCGTTCGTTGTCGTTGCGGTAGGTGCGCAGTTGGGCGACGCCTTCCACAAGTTGGACTTCCGCAAGAACCAGGACAAAGCTGTCCTTGGGCATGATCCCTGAAGGCGGCGTGGGGTCCACGGGGCCGTCCACGGGCGGGGTGGTGCATCCTGGGCCAAGCGTCATCGCGCCCAACAGGGCTGCCCAAATCAGACGCCCTGCCATGTCAACGGGCGAAGGTCAACCGTTCCCCCACGTGGTGGCCGTGGGTGGTGGTGATGCGTTGGCCGTTCCACACTTGGGTGCCGTTCACCCACGTCTCGTGCACACGGCTTTTGAACGTGTGGCCTTGGAAGGGAGACCAACCGCACTTGGACATCACGTTGTCCTCGTGGACCGTCCACGGGTCGTTGGGCTGAACCACCACCAAGTCAGCCTTCATGCCGGGGCGAATGAAGCCCCGGTCGGCCATGCGGAAGAGGCGCGCCACCCGATGGGACATCAGGTCCACGACCTTTTCGACGGGGAGCAACCCGTCGTGCACCAGGTCGAGCATGGCCACGAGGGCGTGTTGGACGAGCGGCCCGCCTGAGGGGGCCTTGAAGTAGCTGTTGTTCTTCTCTTCCTTGGTGTGGGGCGCGTGGTCGGTGGCCACCACGTCGATGCGGCCGTCCAAGATGGCCGCGCGAATCTGTTCCCGGTCGTGGGCCGTTTTGACCGCGGGGTTCCACTTGATGTGGGTGCCCTTGTCGGCGTAGTCGGCGTCGCTGAACCAAAGGTGGTGGATGCACGCTTCTGCAGTGATGCGCTTGTCCTCCAGTTCCTTGGTCCCGTCGAACAGGTCCAGCTCACGGGCTGTGCTGATGTGCAGAATGTGCAGTTGCGTGTTGAGCTTGGTGGCCAATTCCACGGCCTTCGACGAGCTGCGGTAGCACGCTTCGGCGCTGCGGATGAGGGGGTGCTGGTCGATGGGCACGTGTTCGCCGTGGCGCTCCTTCGCCGCGGCGCTGTTGGCCCGAACCGTGGCCTCGTCCTCGCAGTGGGTCGCCACCAAGGTGGGGGCCTCTTTGAAGATCCCTTCGAGCACCTTGGACTCGTCGACCAACATGTCTCCGGTCGAGGAGCCCATGAAGACTTTGATGCCGCAGACACGCGTGGGGTCGGTTTTGAGGACCTCGTCCAAGTTGTGGTTGCTTGCGCCCATGAAGAAGCTGTAGTTCACAGGGCTGACCTCCGCGGCACGGTCGTACTTGTCTTGAAGCAATTCCTGCGTCAGCGCCTGGGGGACGGTGTTGGGCATCTCCATGAACGAGGTGATGCCCCCAGCTGCGGCTGCCGCCGATTCGGTGGCGATCTCGGCTTTGTGGGTCAACCCAGGCTCACGAAAGTGGACTTGGTCGTCGATGCACCCTGGCATAAGCCATTTGCCCGTGCAGTCGTGCACCTCGGCTTGCGCGGCGAGGGCTTGGACCTCGGGGTCGCTTGCGGTTTGGGCCAAATCCACCCCTGCAGCCACAATGAGATCTCCCGAGATGAGCACATCCTGCACCTTGACGGTGCCTTCGTTGACAACGTGGGCTTGGCGGAAGAGGGTGGCGTTCATGGAATCAGGAGGGTTTCTCGGACGGATAGAAGATGCGTTGGAAGCGCATTTGGAGGACCCCCAAGAGCGCTTCTCGGAAAATGTTCATGCTCATTTTGGACGTGCCCAACTCCCGGTCGACGAAGGTGATGGGCACCTCTTGGATGCTGAAGCCGTTGCGCTTGGAGCGGAGCTTCATTTCAATTTGGAACGCGTACCCGACGAATTGAACGGCGTCGAGGTCGATGGCTTCCAGGGTTTCTCGGCGGTAGCATACAAATCCTGCGGTGCTGTCGCGGACGCCCAGCCCCAGGACGAAGTTCACGTAGAACGAGGCGCCGTAGCTCAGGATGAGTCGGTTCAAGGGCCAGTTGGCCACGCCGCCGCCTTTGACGTAGCGTGATCCCACAGACATGCCCGCACCCCCTTCGTCGCATGCGGCGCGCAAGCGCAACAGGTCCTCGGGGTTGTGCGAGAAATCGCAATCCATCTCGAAGATGAACCCATAGTTGCGCGCCAAAGCCCACTTAAACCCCGCGATGTAGGCTGTGCCGAGACCCAGCTTGCCTTCCCGTTCGAGCAAGTGAATGCGCTCGGGGTGTTTGGTTTGGGCTTCCTTGACCAACGTCGCCGTGCCATCGGGAGATCCGTCGTCCACCACGAGGACGTCGAAAGGGAATTCCAGACCCATGACGGTGTCCAACATTCGCACGACGTTTTCCTTCTCGTTGTACGTCGGAATGATGACCAGGCTTGGGTTCATGTGGTCATCCTCAGCAGGTTCAACTCGCCGTCGGTCAGGTGACGCCAATGGCCGCGGGGCAGGTCCTTCTTGGTGAGGGGCCCGTACACCACGCGGTCGACCTTCACCACTTTGTGGCCCAGGTGCTCGAACATCCGGCGCACGATGCGGCTCCGGTTGCTGTGGATTTCCATGCCGATTTCGTGGGGGTCGTTTTTGACGAACGACACCTCCTTCGCCTTCACAAAGCCCTGGTCCAGCACGAAGCCTTCCAGCAGCTTTTCCAAATCTTCAGGGGTGGCCTTCTTGGCCAAGGTGACGTGATACAGTTCACGGAGGGCCACTTTGGGGTGGTTGAGGCGCTTGGCCATTTCACCGTCGTTGGTGAACAGGATCAAACCTGTGCTCTCCTTCTCCACGCGGTCCACCGGGGCGATGCGTTCGCGGCACGCGTTCTTGATCAAGTCGCCAATGGTGCGTCGGCCGCTGGGGTCGTACTCCACCGCCAAGAAGTTCTTGGGCTTGTTGACCAACACGTAGCGCATGGTCTCTGGACGGATGGTGTCGCCTTCCACCTTGACGGTGTCTTTGGTGGGGTCCACCTTGAACCCGAGCTCGGTGATCACCTTGTTGTTCACGCTCACCACCCCGGCCCCGATCATGACGTCGGCTTCCCGGCGGGAGCAGACGCCGGCTTGGGCGATGTACCGGTTGAGGCGCATCGCGGCCTTCGAGTCCGGCACGGGGGCAAACTTGAGCTTGGGGCGCTGGGCGCCAGGTCGTCCACGGTTGGGACGAGCGTTTGAAGGTTTCGCGCCGGGGGCGGACTTGCGTCGTCCGGCACTTCCCTTGCGGGCGCCTCCTCGGCGGCCTTGGTCAGGGTTGTGTTTCATGATGCCTCAAAGGTACGGCCTCCTTCGGCGGCTTGCGCCTTGGATGGCGTGGGGGTCAAATGCGTCCGGAAAATGCGTGGTTCTCGGAGAGGCGGACCCTGTCGTCACAGACTCGACGAGCCACACGTCAAAGCGCAGTCGTCCGGGGGTGCCGGGGTGCTGGCGCACGAACGCATGGGCCGCTTGAACGAGCCGGCGTTGCTGGGCGACATGGGGCCACCACATCATGGGGTCCAAGGTTAAAGTGTCGCGCCCGGACCGGCATTTCACCTCGTGAAACACAAGGGCAGTCCCGTCCGTGGAGATGACATCCACCTCCGCGCGGCGCCAGCGCCAGTTGCGTTGGAGGATGCGGTGTCCCTGTTGTTCGAGTTCTGCGACCACGAGCGACTCCCCGAGGCGGCCAGTCCAGGCGCGACGTTCCAAAACCATGGCGCAAGGATGCGCGTCAAGATGCTTGGCCACGACGCCCGATTCACAGGCGAGGGTTGCGGATTGACGGATGCGGGGTCAGCGCAGGACCAGGTCGGTGGTGCCGATGACCTCTGCACCTTCGAGGATTTCCACGAGGTAGGTGCCGGCGTCGAGGCCCAAGGTCGCGTTGCCGTCTGCGCCGTTGTAGAAGATGCAAGCGTCGAGGCGCTCGCGCGCGTAGTCGATGGTGCGGGAGGCGCTGAGCTCGGCACTGCCGGACTCGTCGGGCAACACGCGGCCGGTGGGGTCTGTGATGCGCAGGTGCAGGGTCTTGTCGCCGACAGGGGCGATGCGGTTCTCCAAGATCGTGAAGCACACGCGCAGGCTGTTGCACCGGTCGGCGCGGTCGGTGTCCCGCTGGCGACCCGAGGAGAGGACGCGCACGCCGGTGGGGAGGAATTCGGCGACCTGGAGGGTTTGGCCTGCCTCGAGCATGTCCTCCATGTTTTCCTGCCGCTCCACGAGGTCGGCGTTCTCTTGCGACACGGCTTCCATCTGCGCCTTCATGGCGAGGTTTTCGTCCAGCAGGGCGGTGTTCAGCTGGTTGAGCGAGTCGATGGTGCCGATGTAGCCTTTCATGATGCTCCTCAGCGTCTCGGCTTCCTTCTTGGCGCGGGCGACTTCCCAGTAGCCGTTTTTCACTTTCGTCAGCAGGCCGTCGATGCGTTCCTGTTGGGCGGCGAGTTCCGCCAGCATCATGGAATTCTCGGTCTCGAGCGTGTCGTAGGAGAAGCGCATTTTCTCCAGGTCGAGCACCAGCTGGTCCTTGGCGAGGCTCAGTTCCGCGTTGTCGCTGTGGAGTCCGCCAATGACGTTGTTTTGGTCTGCGACTTGGTGGCCCAAAAAGGCAATCACGAGGACCAGGGAAGCGACAACAACGAGCCAGGTTTTTTGGGACATCTCAGGCATGGGGCGGACAATTGGTGTGCCAAAGATGCAACGAAGCGGCGGCCTAGGGGTTGGGCGTTCACGGAGTTTGGCCTTCCTGCGTACCTTGTCTGTCCAAACTTCTTGACCTCAACGCCATGAAATCACCGCTGTTCACGTTCCTGGGCGCTTGCCTCCTCCTTGTGTTGGCCCCCTTCTCTGCCCAAGCCCAATGTGCCGAAGGCGAGTCTGAAGTCGTCGTCGAAATCTTGACCGACAACTACCCCGGTGAAATCACGTGGACCTTGACGGGACTGGGTGGTGAGTTGCTTTCGGGCGGCCCGTACAGCAACACAGGAACGGTGTACGCAGACACCGTGTGCATCGCCAGCGAAGAGGAGTTTCCTTGTTTGCAATTCGTGATCAACGACAGCTACGGCGACGGGATCTGCTGCGGCTACGGGCAGGGCGCTTACACGTTGTACCTCGACGGGGTGGCGGTGGCCACGGGCGGGGACTACGGCCAGCAGGACTTGGTGCAGTTCGATTGCGCGCCAGGCTCAACGTGCAACGACGCCATCGGCATCGACGCGGCCGATTACGGGACGGTGATGCAGGCGGAAGACAACTTTTGGTACTCGTTGACGCCCAACGCCAACGGGATGTACGAGTTCAGCTCCTGCGGAGCGGAGTGCAACACCACCTTGTACATCTACGACTACTGCAACATGGGCAACTTCGACGACACGAACGAAGGGTCCATTTACTACGACGACAACCAAGGCGGGTGCGGCGAGGCCGCGACCATGACGGTGTTGCTGGAGGGAGGCCAAACGTACTGGGTCCGCTGGGCGTCTTTGGACGGCAGCTGCGGCGGGTTCGATTGGTCGTTCAACTACATCGGACCTCCGACCGGATGCACGGACTCCGAGGCGTGCAACTACAACCCCAGCGCGGAATTGGACGACGGGTCGTGCATCTACGCCGGCGACCCCAACTGCACCGGACCGGACTTGATCGTCTTGGCGGACGTGGTGTCCAGCAGCCTGTACTCCACCACCATGAATGTGAGCGAGACGGATTGCTACATCGAGGAGGGGTGCTTGAACGGGTTTGGCCAGCGTGAGCTGATCCGATTCACCACGCACATCAAGAACATCGGGGAGTTGGATTACTACATCGGCACCACAGCCCAAACCAACCAAACAGCCCAGTTCGAATGGGGCGAGTGCCACAACCACTGGCACTACAAGGGGTACGCGAAGTACGACCTCTTCACCATGGACGGGGCCTTGATTCCCATCGGCTTCAAAAACGGGTTCTGCGTGATGGACTTGGAGTGCAGCGACGGCGGCTCGTTCACCTACGGCTGCTCCAACATGGGCATTGCCTCCGGTTGTGGCGACATCTACTCCAGCGGCTTGAGCTGCCAGTGGATTGACGTGACGGACGTGGAGGACGGCCAGTACCGTTTGGTGGTCCGCGTCAACTGGGACTACGACCCGGACGCCTTGGGCCGGTATGAGACCAACACCGAGAACAACTGGGCGGTGGTGTGCATCGAGCTCGACCGTTCAGGCGGAGACTTGGTGACGTCCATCTTGACCGATTGCCCGACGTTCACCGATTGCGCGGGCGACCCGTTTGGCACCGCGCTGTTCGACTGCAACGGAGAGTGCGGCGGGGTGGCCATGATCGGCGACTTGAACGACGACCTCGTCCAAGATTTGACCGACGCGCAAGCCTACGTGGAAGGCGTGCTTGGCGGCGACTTGAATGTGGCCAACTGCACCGACATCAACACCGACGGTGTGATGAGTTTGGCCGACGCGGCCTTCATGGCGGATTGCCAGTGGTGGAACGAGGCGCACACCGACCCCGACAGCACGGGCGTGCACAGCCACTGCAACTTCCCGGTCAACGACATCACCAACCCCTACGACACCACGCACTTCAAGATCGCGGAGGTGAACTGGGAGGAGAAGTATTTGGACGTCCACGTGAAGAACCCGGACGCCCGCATCTTCGGGTACCAACTTGAGTTCGACGGCCTGCAAATCAGCCAAACCGAGAGCCTGCTTGACGCCGCCTACGGGTACGCCGGGGCGCCGTCCCACGCGCCAGGAGGCCAGAAGGTGGTGACCTTGAGCTACGACGGCAGCACCGCGCCCAAGAACACGTCGTACGTGCCTCTGCTTCGCGTCCACTGGATTGGAAGCGCCAACGGCATGGTGTGCTTGGAAGGTGCCCAAGAGGTCATGAACGACTTCTTGCAGAAGACCCTCGTTAACCTCGAAGTTCCTTGCCAGGAACAAAGCGCCAGCGCCTGCCCCGGCGACCTCAACGGCGACCTTCAGGTCACGGTCGGGGACATCCTCGACGTTTTGAGTGAATTTGGCTGCGAGGCTGGCTGCGACAACGACGTGAACGGCGACGGCGCGGTGAACGTGACCGACGTGTTGGCGGTGCTCAGCGCGTTTGGCACCGTGTGCAGCTGAGGGGTCTCAGGCCTTGAGCAGCGGCTGGTACTTGGTCCAGTTCGCGTAGACGAGCGCGGCGTTCAGGAGGAAGATGATGCCCATGATGAGCAGGTGGCTGGGCACCATGAACAGTCCCCACATGAGCATGCCGACGGCGTATGGGAACGCCATGGCGACGCCCAATTGCTCGCGACCTGGCAGCAACATCACAACGCCTGCGATGAGCTTCGCCGTGCAGATGAAGGGCAGCAAGAATTTCGTGTCCAAGACAGCGAGGACGAAGGCCGTGGCTTCAGGCTCCGGGTACCCGGTGGCCATGATGGTCGGGTCGGCGACGTAGATGTTGTAGAGGTGCTTCAGGCCTGATCCCAGCAAGAACAGGGCGTAGACGTACTTGAGGCCGGCGTGGAGTTTCGAGTTCATGGTTGCAAGGTGGTGATTTTTCGGTAGGCGGTCTTGAAGAACGCGTCGTCAAACCGCGTGAACCCCAGTTGCGCCGCGAGGTCGTCGTAGCGCCGTTTCCAGGGTTGCTTTTTCGGGAAAAGCCGATGGCCGAGCACGCAACGGCACATGTCCAGGAGGTCTCGGTGGATGATGTGGGTCTCGTCCAGTTCGAACTTCTCAAAGTGCATCCGGGCGCTCGACAAATCCCCGCGGAAGGCCCGTGCCATGCACTTGAGGAGGCGTTGGGTGTGCAGCGCGGAGTGCTCGTGCCTTTGCGCAGGCTTGGAGGACATGGGGAGTTCTTGCAGGCACCAGCAGACCAGGCCCGGATCGTTGGACATGGCCGCGTACAAGAACAGTTCATGGGCGAACTCCAAGTTGAGGTCCGACAGCGCGCCCTCGCCGAAGCACCGATTCCAAGCTTCTTGGGGCGTATCATGGATGCCTGTCATCATGTGACATGCAAACAGCCGTCCCTGCAGGATGGGGTGAATGTTCAGCGTTTGAGGCGATTCAGGGAGTTCCCCCTCCACCGGAAGGCCCAACAGGAAGTTGCGCAGCATGCCCAGGCATGTCGTGAACAGTTCAAATTCAGGAGAGTGCGCCCGCCCAGGTTTCAAGGCGTCCACCTCCGCGCCGTAATAGCCCGACAAATGGGGGTAATCCACGAACAAGGAATGGACCATGCGTTGGTAAGCGTGGTGGTTGATGAGGCCGGAGACGGACGGCAAAGTGCTTCTGGCGATGCCCATGGAGTTGCCCACGTGGACGATTTCAGAGTAGGGCAATTCGGCGACGAGCGGCTCCACGAGTTCTAGGAACGAGAGCGCCCGCGCGGTGTCTCCAGAGACGAACAACTCGCGGCCCATTTGGATGACCATGTCCGACCGCAGCGTGCTTTCTGGCATCTCGCGGAGCAGGGCAATCGCTTCGGCGTCTTGGCCCCGCGCAAAGCGCAGGTACACCTCCTCCTTGCTTCGGGTGGAGTGCAGACGCGGCGAACCGCTTGTGAAGTGCAAATAGCTGTCGAACCCCACGAATTCGCTGAGGATGTCCAGGGATCCTCTGCTCGGCTTGACGGGTTTGGCAAGTCCGTACATGCGTCGGAGCGTGTTGTAGTTGACCACCTTGCCGGTCCGTGCTGTGATGACTTCGCTCAGTGTGTGACAGTCCCCGGAGGTGCGGATTTCGACGCCTGAGGAGACGACCACTTCGTTCAAAAGCCGTGCAATCATACTGAAATGTACAAACCGTGTACCAGGTTTTCGCCCCACGACCACGATCTTTATGTCGAAAATCTTTCGGTACCATGACACTTTTTTGTACCAAAACGTCATCCAAAACTGCTCAATTTCCCCAAAGTCCGGGGTTTTTCAAATCGTTGGTTTTGAGAAAACAAAGAAGTGATTCACGCATCCTCACGCATTTTTTTCGGAGGAAGTCCATGGGGCGCGAGAAGTTTATGGGGCGCAATCCAGGTCTGGCGACGTGGACGGCGTCAACACAACCCCAACTTATGGCTCAACACATCCTTTCATTTTGTTTGTCGACGTTGTGGATGGCGACAACCCTTCACGCGCAATCGGACCTGACGGTGGCGATTCAGCAGGAAATGGCGGGCTACGATGCCACGCTGAACGTCGACGTGACCTTGACTGCAGACCAGGCCGTGTCGGCCGGCCAATGGGATGTCCATTACGACGCAGAAAGGTTGGACTACGAATCCCTGGTGGGGTCGCCTGAGTTGCCAAATGGATTGCAGGCGATGGTTCAGCCCATGGAGGTGGGAGTGCTCCGCGTGGTGTTGTTCAGCTTGACCAACGATGCGGCGCTTCCAGGGGCAGGCGGTTGGACATGGTCGCTGGCGTTTGAAACGAAGTACACGCATGGAGATGTTCCGTTCTCTCTTGAAAACGGATTGATTGTGGGGGAGGATGGCTCCACCCTGGCGTTGACCACCACGGACGACGAGGCGGTGGTGGTTGGACCCAAGTTCCACTTGGCCACGGCGATCCTTCCGTTTGGAGAGGTGCCCATGTTGTCAGAAGCCACCATGTCTCTTGAGCTGTTGAACGAGGGCAATGCGCCGCTGACGTTGGAATCGTTGAATTTGGAGACGCCCTTCACCTTGGTGGATGCGTTGCCTGTGGTGGTCGACGCCGAGGCATCAACGACGTTGACCGTCGCCGTGTCCACCGTGTCCAAAACGAATGCGTCGGCCACATTCACGGTGGTCAGCGACGATCCGGCGCCCTTGCGCACCGACCAGTCGTTCGACGCTTCAGTCAATGTGTTTGCAGTCAATGAACTCCACTTGGGTGGAGAAAACGTCGTGCTGGGGGAGCCCTTTGAGGTGACCCTCGCGGCCAACAACATGGAGCCTTTTTCTGCCTTCCAGCTCGATGTTGTGTTGCCGGAAGGAGTTTCGCTGGTGGCAGACAGCGAGGTGTGGTCTGGAAGAGAGGCCGATCACATGCTGGCCTTCTCACAGGTGGGGCCAAACACCGTCCGGCTTCTTGGCTTTTCTCCTTCCAACGCCGAATTCACCGGTGCTGACGGAGCATTGTGCGCATTCCAGTTGGTCTCCAATGAAGCGGCCAACAGTGTGGCACTTGGTGTCGACAACGGTTTGATGTCCAACGTGGCCCTCGGCGACGTGATGTCTGCGGCATACGGCGTGTCCTTGAGCCAGGCTTACCCCGCCGTTCAAGTCCCTGCTGAAGTGGCGTTGGGCGTGGTGCCTGTGGCCGAGCCGCAATCCGTGTCGTTCACTGTGACCAATCAAGGGGGAGCTCTTCTCGTTTTGCAAGATTTGCAAGTCCAAAGCGAGGATGTTGAAGTCTTGACAACCCTGCCCCTGGAGTTGGAGCCGGGCGAATCGGCTGCCATGGAGCTTGTGCTCACCCCATCAACCACTGGGGAGGCGGCCATCGAATTGGCGCTGACCCACAATGCGGAGGGCGGCTTCACGCCTTTCGTGCTTTCCGCAGACGTGATTCAACCCAACTACCTGCTTTTTGAAAACGATTATGCACCGCTTGGCGGCACATGGTCTTCTGCCATCCGCCTTGTCAACACGGAGCCACTGAAGGGCATGCAATTCGACGTGGGCCTCCCAGAAGGCATTGTCGCAGGGTCGCAGGACTTTGGGTTGTTGTTGGACGACCCAAGTTTTCAGCTTTCCGTGTCCAGTCTTGGGGCCAATGTGTTCCGATTGTTGGTGTTCAACCTCACTGGCGCTTCTGTTCCTGCAGGCAACCAGGCCCTTGTTTCATGCTCTGGGGGCGTGGATGTTGACATGGAGGTGACGACTTATCCGTTGCCACTTTCAGGAGTCGTGTTGTCCAACGCTTTCAACCAAAACGTGGCCAGCTTGGCCTTGGAAGAGGGCTTTTTGACGGTCAGTTGTGCCGAGGATTTGGACGGAGATGGGGTGTGCGACGGTTGTGTTGGTGACTTGGATGAGTGCGGCGTTTGTGCCGGACCGGGCGCCATTTTTGAGTGCGGCTGTGCTGAGTTGCCCACTGGCGCTTGCGACTGCGACGGCAACGAGCTCGACGCCTTAGGCGTGTGTGGAGGAGCTTGCGCCCAGGACCTCGATCAAGACGGCATCTGCGACGATGTGGACGAGTGCGTGGGCACGTTGGACGCCTGCGGCATTTGTAACGGCCCAGGTGAAATCTACGAATGTGGTTGTTCGAACATTCCTGCTGGGGACTGCGATTGCAACGGCAACGAGCTTGACGCCCTAGGCGTGTGTGGAGGAGCTTGCGCCCAGGACCTCGATCAAGACGGCATCTGCGACGATGTGGACGAGTGCGTTGGCACGTTGGACGCCTGCGGCATTTGCAACGGTCCTGGCGAGATCTACGAGTGCGGTTGTGTGAACATCCCGGCTGGCGATTGCGATTGTGGCGGCAACCAGCTTGACGCCCTTGGCGTGTGTGGCGGCGACTGCGTGGCCGATGCGGACGGAGATGGCGTCTGCGACGTCGACGACGATTGTGTCGGGCAATACGACGCCTGCGGCATCTGCAACGGGTCCGGACAGGTCTACGAATGTGGGTGCGCCAACATCCCGGCAGGTGATTGCGACTGCAACGGCAACCAGCTCGACGCCTTGGGCGTGTGTGGAGGAGCTTGCGCCCAGGACCTCGACCAAGACGGCATTTGTGATGACGTGGATGAATGCGTTGGCACGTTGGACGCCTGTGGCATCTGCAACGGACCCGGCGAGATTTACGAGTGTGGGTGTGCGAACATCCCGGCCGGTGATTGCGATTGCAACGGCAACCAGCTCGACGCCTTGGGCGTGTGTGGTGGCGCTTGCACAGCTGACGCCGATGGCGACGGCATTTGCGACGACGTGGACGAGTGTGTGGGCACATTGGACGCCTGTGGCATCTGCAACGGCCCAGGCGAGATTTACGAGTGTGGGTGCTCAGATATTCCGGCTGGCGACTGCGACTGCGACGGCAACCAGCTTGACGCGCTCGGTGTGTGTGGTGGTGCTTGCGCCCAGGACCTCGACCAAGACGGCATGTGTGATGACGTGGACGAATGTGTGGGCACGTTGGACGCCTGCGGTGTATGCAATGGCCCAGGTGAAGTGTACGACTGTGGATGTTTTGACATCCCTGAAGGCGACTGCGATTGCGATGGCACCCAACCCGATTCGTTCGGTGTGTGTGGGGGAGCTTGTGCGGCAGACTTTGACGGGGACGGGGAGGTGGGGTCCTCCGACCTGTTGTTTTTCTTGACTCAATTCGGAGCGGCATGCCTGTGATCCATCGAACGCCATTCATGCCACTCTTTGCAACCTGGTTGTTGGCTTGGACAGCTTCGTGGGCAGCTCAGGCCCAAGGTGTCGAGGGCAATTACTTGCACTTCGAAACCGTGACGGCCTCCGCTGGCGAAGCGTGGACTTCCGAGATCCGGCGGGTCAGCGAAGAGCCCATCAAGGGCATGCAATTCGACGTGACGTGGCCAGAGGGTGTGGCGTTCGACATGGACGCGATGGCCTTGAACCCTGAATGGGGCGCCTTTCAACTGTCGGTGTCCGCGTTGGGCGACAACATGTACCGCGTGCTCGTCTTCAACTTCGCCGGCGCCACGGTGCCGGAAGGCGACGTGGGTGTGGCGCAAGTCTCGGGCACCATGTCCTCGGATGTGGCCGCCGGCGCGCACGCCGTGGTCTTGTCAGAAGTGATCTTGTCAAACGGCGACAACGAGAACGTGGCGGAAGACCCTTTGGAAGAGGGGTCGATTGTGGTGACCTCGTCGGGTTGCCCTGCCGACTTGAACGCCGACGGGGCCGTCGGTTCCGCGGACTTGTTGCTGCTTTTGCCCTTGTTCGGATGCACAGAAAACTGCGGATACATCGACTTGAACGGCGATGGCGTGGTGGGTGTCGGCGACTTGCTTGACTTCCTGCTGGCCTTTGACACGCTGTGCGGCTGACCCTTGAACAGAAATGAAAAATCAATCAATCATCCAACCTATGAACCGAATGTTACTCCTTTTTGGAGCGCTGCTGGGAGCGGCGCTTCAAATCCAGGCCCAAGGGCACTCTGTGCCTGACGCCGTGCTCGAGGACCACCGCCGTGTGGTGCCTGGTGAAATCGTGGTCAAGTTCATTGACGACGCCGATTGCGACGTGGTCTACGACAACATGGGCAAAGCGCTGAGCGCCTTCGACGTGCAGGCATTTTTGCCTGAAGGCGTTGTGGTGGCCGAGAGCAAGGTGCTGTTCGACAAGAAGAGCATCGACCGAAGCCTCGACCACAAGGCCGAGCTGGCGGCGAAGTCCACCAAGACCCCTCAAGAAATGTCCATGAAGGGCATTTCCTTGAAGAACGTGTTCCAAGTGAAGTTGGAATTGCCAGAGGAAGGGGCGGGGCCAGACCCCACCCGTGACGTGCTTGCCGCGCTCAACGAGAACCCCCTCGTGGAGTACGCCGAGCCCAACTACGTCGTGAAGTTGGAAGACTTCAACGTGGACCGGATCTTGACCGAATCGGATGTGATGGCCATGGCCGCTGCTGCCCCGATGCCCCCCACTGGAGAGCCCAACGACCCGCTCTACGGCACGCAGGCCAACTTGGGCCAGGTGCACTTGCCGGAAGTGTGGGCCAACCACACCAGCGGAGACTCCACCCAAGTGATTGCCATCTTGGATTCAGGCGTGGATTACAACCACCCGGATTTGGCAGCCAACACATGGGTGAACCATGCCGAGATCAATGGCATTGAAGGGTACGACGACGACGGCAACGGGTACGTGGACGATTTCCACGGCTGGGACTTCATCAACGCCGACAACGCGCCCCTGGACGACAACCTTCACGGCACCCACGTGGCCGGCATTGCCGCCGCAGTCACCGACAACGAGATTGGCATTGCTGGCGCTTGTTGGAACGCCCAAATCATGCCCATCAAGGTGTTCCAAAGCACAGGCGTTGGCAACGCATCCACCATTGCCGAAGGAATCAGCTACGCGGCCAACAACGGTGCCACGGTGTTGAACATGAGCTTTGGCTCTTACGCCGAGTCGAGCCTTATGCTGTCTGCCCTGGAGAACGCCTACGCGACGGCCGCACTTGTCGCCTCAGCGGGCAACAACGGCATCAAGATTGGGCCTTGTCTTGGTTGCTTCCCTCACTATCCATCCGCTTACTCGTTTGTGTTGGGGGTGGAGGATTCCCCCAAGCCCACGGATGGTTACACGAATTGGGACCAAGACGGCCCGGTCTTCACGCAATATGCCAACTTGTTGAACTACGAGGTGACCACGCCTGGCACGGGCATTCTGAGCACCGTGCCCAATGGCGGTTATGCGTCTGTGACCGGCACCAGCATGTCGGCGCCTTTGATGTCAGCGTGTGTGGCGTTGTACCAGGAGTTGAAGCCGGAGGACAGCAAAGAATTGATGTTCGGGTCGTTCATCAACACGTCGGATGGCGACTACGTCAATTTGCTTGAATGCATCGAGACGGAACCCACCCCGCAGCTGCAGGTGTTGTCTGCCACGTTCCGCGACACCATCGCGGGACAGAATGGAAACGGGTACACCGAATCAGGAGAGATTATTGAGATTTTGCCGTTGATCAAGAACTACTGGGGGCCCTCTGACGACGTACGTGTTGGCATTGCATTCGCGCAGTACGAGGACACCTCGAAGGCCGACATTTTGGTTTCAGAAGCGGCGCTCGGGAGCGTTTCTGCCTACGCCACGCTGCAAAACCTGGACGGAGGACTTCAGATTCAGCTGGACGAGAACGTCAACAACAACGTGGACATTCGCTTCGACGTGAGCGTGTGGTCTGGTCCTGACTCGGCTTACCTCAGCACGGAGGAGGTTGTCCTCAATGTGAAAAACCGGATTTTGTTGTCCGGGTTGATCAGCGAAGACTATGTGATGGAGGAGGGCAAGGAGTACCTTATTGTAGACAACGTTGTCATGGGCACTGGTACACACTTGACCATCGAGCCCGGCGTCAAGGTGTATTTCTCGGACAACAAGTCCATGGTGTTCAGAGGCACTGTAGACGCCATTGGCACCCCAGAGGAGCGCATTCAGTTTTTGCCGGAGAATGTGTTTTGGGGAGAGCTTGAATACCAAGGGCAAGGCGGTGCCTTTGGCGCCAATTTTGTCAACTGTGATTTCACTTTAGGAGAAGACATTTGGGCGTACGCATACGATCACGCATCGTTTACGGATTGCCAGTGGTTTGATTTCAGGGGGACCTGCTATGGTTACGCCAACTTGACACGATGCAACATCACAGAGAACATCCAACCAGGGTTTTCATCGTGGTATTTTTGGTTTGCCTATGACGCTGTTGCGAACAATGTCATCAACAACAGGGCGCTGTATCTCCAAGGAGATCTTGGAGGCACGAACGTTGTCGAGAACAACAACTTTTTGAACAACTGGCTGAATGTGCCGGGGGTCGGAAACGCCAGGTCATTTTCTTCTGGAGCTCCCTGGTTATCGAACAACGACGTTTATCTGACCGATTCGACAAACTACCTCGGGTCATCCAACCCTGAGGTATTGGAGTATCTCATTGAGGACTTCTTTGAAGATGGAGATTTGGGGATTTTCGAGGGCTATGGTGCACCTCAACCCTCCTCAGAGGCCCACGGCATCGTGTGGAAGGTGCTTGTGAACGGGTTGGACGCCCAGGACGAGTACGAAGCGTTGGATCCGATTGGGGTCGGTGAGCATGAGTTCCAGATTTACTTCAACCGCGCGATGGACGTGTCGGTGGCGCCAAAGCTGAGCTACGGCGTGACCATCCCGTACAACCAGCGTCAGGTGTCGGAGGAAGGCACGTGGAGTGCAGATTCGACCCTGTACACGGTGACCCACGAGGTGGGCATTGGCGCGGCAGACGGAATTTCTCGGATTCGCGTGCAGGATGCGGTGGACAACGAAGGGTGGACCATTCCCGTGGAGGACAGCCGCTTCAACATGCTCGTGCAATCGGCGGGCTCTGCATCGACAGGGTTCTTCGCGACGCCTGGTTTGGGCAAGATTGAGCTCAACTGGGAGGCGCCGAGCGAGGAGCTGGTGGGCGACCTTTTGGGCTACAACATGTACCGCTACCAAGTGGACACCGCCGGCAACGAGCTGGAGGTGCAGCTGCTCAACACCGCGTTGCTGACCGACGAGACATTTGTGGACTTCGAGGTGGAAGAAGACGAGCAGTACTTCTACAAGTACAAGATTTTGCGCACCAGTTTCCAGGAGACGGACTTCTCGTCGTCTGTGACGGCCAGCCCGTTGACGGCGCTTCTCGGAGACAGCAACGGGGACTTCGCGGTGAACGTGATGGACGTGATCCACGACGTGGACTACATCCTGGGCATGAACCCTCAGCCGTTCATCTTCAACGCTGCGGACGTCAACAACGACCTCATGATCAACGTCTTGGACGTTGTGGGCACGGTGGACATCATCCTCAACCCTGTCGCTGGAGGCACCACGGTCAACGCCATGGCGGGCCCCAACTACTACCCCAACACGCCGGTGGGCGAGGTGACGTTGACGTGGGAAAACGGCACGCTGATGGCCGAGGCTCAGCACGCGATTGCCGGGCTCCAGTTGGCGCTTGAAGGAACCCACGAGGTGACGTTCCCTGCGGCGTTGGCTGGCATGGAGAAGATGGTCTACCAGCAGGAAGGCCAAACCATCGTCCTCCTCTTCAATTTCGCCAACCAAGGCTTCGACGCAGGCCGCACTGAATTGTTCAGCATCGCCGACGGCGAGGCCGAGCTCGACCTGACCCGCGCGTCTGTTGCAAACGACGGCGGCGCGCCGCTCACCCCGGTCTTCCGTTCGGAGGTGTTGCGCCCCAACACCTCGCCTGCCCAAAACGACGGCAAGGATTGGCTCGTTTCGTTCCCCAACCCCGCTTCCGATGCGGTGCAGTTGGAGTACTGCCTGCCACGCACGGTGGAGCAAGTGGATTTGGTCGTGTACAACGCCCAAGGCGCGGTGGTCGCCCAACAAAGCAACCTCCGCAACGCGCCCGGCATCAGCGCCCACACCTTGGATGTGTCCAGCTGGCAGTCAGGCAACTACGTCGTTGTGCTTCGAGGCCTTCAAGGCCGCCACGTCGTCTGCCACCAGGTGGAACGACTCGCTGTTCGGTGACCAACTTAACCCCCAACCCAAGCCCTCCTTCCCCCGCGGAAGGGGGGCTTTTTTGTGGGGCGACGACGCGCATTTCACGAAGCGGCGCCCTCCGCAGGCGCTTGAACCAGGATGAACTGCAGATATTCAACGACATAAGCCGTATCTTGAACCTCCAACCAAATATTTTTCGAGATGCGCCTCCTCGTCCTCATCCTGATTTCGCTCCTCACGTCCACTGCATTTGGCCAGTCCTACACACTCACTGTGGAGTCGTCCGAGCCTGTCGCGGCAGAAGGGACTGTGTACAGATTCTATGTCAACGCATTGGATCCGACGGACAAAATCTCGGCGGTTTACGGCAGCGACCAAACGCCTTTGAGCGTGGAGGCGCCAGAGGGCATTTTCAACAGCCCGATGAACACCGGTTGGAACGCAACGGGGGTCAACCCGGCGTTGCTTGGCGCCTTTCCAGAATTGGCGGACGACAGTTATGCCACCTTGGGGTTGGACGGCCCGGCGGCCTTGGTTCCCGGCGCCGTGGATCCAGCGGTGGTGCAAGACGCCCAGTTGGCGCCGTCCATCACGGGGTTTTTCACCACCGGCGGCACGTCCTTGTCGGTCAACACCGTGGTGGGAGGTTCGTGGTACGTGCTCAACACGGCCTCCAATGCGCTGCCAGATGAAGATGGCCGTTGGTTGGTGGCCCAAATCACCACCACAGGCTCCATCTCAGGCACATTGAATGCCCAAATTTTCCCGCTCGGCGTGGGCGTGAACTTCGTGCAGGCGTCGATGTCGTTTGACGGAGAAGGCACGTTTGGACCCACCATCTTGCTGGACGGGTGCACCGACGAGTCGGCTTGCAACTTCGATCCTGCGGCCACGGACGACGACGGGTCGTGTGAGTACATCGCTGAGGGCGCCTGCGATTGCGACGGCAACGAGTTCGACGCGCTCGGCGTGTGCGGCGGGCTGTGTGAGGCGGACGCCAACGCCAACGGAATCTGCGACGAGGAGGACGTATACGGTTGCATGATCGACTTGGCGTGCAACTACAACCCGGAAGCCACGTTCAACGATTTGTCGTGCGACTTCACCTCATGTTTGGTGTTTGGATGCAACGATTCGGCCGCTTGCAACTTCGACCCTGAGGCCGTCTTCAACGACGGAAGTTGTGTGTATGCGCAACCACCTTACGATTGCGATGGCAACTGCGAGACCGACGGCGATGGCGACGGGGTTTGCGACGTGGACGAGGTGTTCGGCTGCACCGACGCGGAGGCCTGCAATTTCAACCCTGACGCCACGGAGGAGGACGGCTCATGCTTGGCCTTCGACGAATGCGGGGTGTGCGGCGGTTCTGGCATTGCCGAGGGCGCGTGCGATTGCGAGGGCAACGTCCTTGACGACTGCGGCGTGTGCGGGGGAGACAACGCCACATGCACGGGATGCAGCGACATGGAGGCGTGCAATTTCGACGCGGAAGCGACCCTTGCAGACGACAGCCTGTGCGTCTATCCCGCGTTCAACAGCGATTGCGACGGGAACTGCCTGAGCTGCGAAGCCTACCACCTCACGGTGGAGGTCGCTGCCGCGGTTCAAACTGGCATGACCACGTACCGCTTGCACGTCAACTTGCCAGAGGCGTTGGACCGGGTGAGTGCGGTGTTTGGGTTTGACGAAGCGCCCATGACGGTGAGCGCGCCTGCGGGCGTCTTCAACAGCGAATGGAACTTGTCGTGGTCGGCCAGCGGGTTGGGTGCGGCGTTCGTCGCGCTGTATCCTGACATGGTGGACGACACGTATGCGACCATGGGACTGGAGGGGCCCGCCAGCGAAAGCGAGTTGGCCAATGCGGAGGACCCGGATGTGGTGGAAGACGCCACCCAGGCCATCACGACCTTCTTCCTGCAAGACGGGGCCACAAGCTTGGAAGCGAGCACCGTTGTGGGGTCTTCGTGGTACGTGGTCGCGGGAGACAACGCCCTTGGCGACGCCGACATGCGCGTGTTGATCATGCAAATCACCACGGCCGGCGACTTGAGCGGAACGGTGAACTACCAGGTGTTCCCTGGCGGTTTGGGTGCGGATGCAGTCCAAATCACCACCACCTTCAGCGGCGCGGGCAACTTCACCCCCGACATTCCGGGGTGCATGGACCCTGCCGCATGCAACTACGACGAGGCGGCGAATGTGGATGACGGTTCCTGCGATTTGGTGTCGTGCTACGGCTGCACGGACCCCGTGGGTTGCAACTACGACGCGTCGGTGACCATCGACGACGGCTCTTGCGACTTGGTGTCGTGCTACGGCTGCACGGACCCAGCGGGTTGCAACTACGACGAGGCCGTGACCATCGACGACGGCAGCTGCGACCTCGAGTCGTGCTACGGCTGCACGGATGCGGGCGCCTGCAACTACGACGAGACGGCCACGCTGGACGACGGCAACTGCGACTTTGAAACGTGCCTTGGCTGCACCGACGCGGCCGCGTGCAACTACGACGAGACGGCCACGCAAGACGACGGCAGCTGCGACCTCGAGTCATGCTACGGCTGCACCGACCCCGCAGGCTGCAACTACGACGCCAGCGCCACCTTCGACGACGGCAGCTGCGACCTTGAGTCGTGCTACGGTTGCACCGACAGCATGGGCTGCAACTACGACGCCACGGCGACGCTGGACGACGGCAGCTGCGACTTCGTGTCGTGCTACGGCTGCATGGATGCGGAGGCATGCAACTACGACGCCACGGCGACGTTCGACGACGGGTCCTGCGATTTTGTGACCTGCGTGGGTTGCACCTACCTGGGCGCCTGCAACTTCAGCGCGGAGGCGACCGAGGACGACGGCAGCTGCGACTTCAGCTGTTTGCTCACTGGTTGCACCGACCCCAACGCGGTGAACCACTTTGCCGCGGCCTTGTCAGACGACGGCTCTTGCCTTTATGTGGGCTGCATGGATCCTGACGGGCTCGACTACGACCCCACGGCGACCTACCCCGGCGGTTGCGATTACCCCGACCCTTGCCCCGGTGACTTCACTGGGAACGGCGTGGTGGACATCAACGACCTGCTCGACTTCTTCCAGCTTTGGGGGGATGTGTGTGAGCTAACCGAGGAAGAAATCCAAGCCAACGGTCCCGGCGAAGGCGCGGGCCCAGGCGATGGCGACACGGGCAACGCAGCCTGGTCGTGCGGCGACACGTGGAATTACCAGGGCTACGACTACGAAACCGTGTTGATTGGGGAGCAGTGCTGGTTCGCGGAGAATTTGCAAAATGCCCAACTCGCTTCTGGAGGTCAATTGCTTCAAATTGACAACGAAGAAGACTGGTTGGCTGGTTTTGATGGCGACCAAGCAGGATACTGCTATCCTCAGTTTTTTGAAGGCTTCGGACCTGACTACGGGAAGTTGTACAACATCCACGCGATTCTGTCGCCTGGCTTGTGTCCAGTGGCTTGGCATGTGTCGACCGACGTGGATTGGTTCTCGCTCGAGACACACCTCGGCATGCCTGTCGAGGCGCTGACTACCCCGGACAGGACGCTGTACGAGATTGGCCACGACCTCAAGGACGACGAACTCTGGAACGGCACGAACGACACCGGCTTTGGCGTGGTGCCTGCCGGTGAAAAAAGTGGCCACAACGGATTTGCTCCACAAGGCTACAGCGCGTCCTTCTTGACCACCACCCAACCAGGTGGGTTCAGCAGCTACGTCGGCCGT
>CALKFF010000020.1 GCA_938084585.1 uncultured Flavobacteriales bacterium | reverse complement strand
CCAGGCAGGTCGGGTGGACGCCGTGGCGTCTCGAGATGCTGTAGACGGTTTCTCCGGCTTGGACGACATGGACCACCGGCAAGTCCAAATTCTCCAACAGCCGGACCCCTGTGCGAACCCGCTCCGCAGTCAGGTCGGAGGTGCGAAAGCTCAACGCCAGATTCATGACGGCCTCAGGCGAGTCGGCGGCACCCAGGGTGGGCCAAAAGTCATCTGGCGCTTCAGGGCAGCCGCAGGGCACGTCGCCGCATGCAGGCGTGACGAAGAGCAGCGCGGGCAGCCATTGCGCACTTGCAGGAAGCCCGTGGGCCACCTGGGCGGTCCGCCATGCGGCTGCACAGGGGGAGGCCCGAAGCCAGAGATTTTGGACTTCCAAGAAATTGTCAGCCCGCCAAAATGCCATGGCCTCGCGTGCATCGGGCCAATTGGATTCCCAGGCCAGTTCCCACGTGTCAGGCAAACGGATGTCCTGACGGAACCCCAGGGGCGTGTCCACGCAGGGCGTTTGCCCTAGGGAGGCGCACGGCGTGACCAACGCCAATGCCAAGCAGGCCACGATGGTTCGAAGGATGGGGGTGGTCGGCATGTGCATCAAAAATATTTCGGGGGCGGCAGCCCTTGGTTCGTTGGGGCTGCAGGTTCTGCACCATGGAGTCGAATTTCTCCATCCTCGCCTTGCATTCGATTTAATTTTTATGTAAATTAGAAATGAGGTCAAGGGCGAGAGCCGACCTCGTTGTGAATCGTAGAAGGGGCGTCTGCAACGGCAGACCCCCTTTTTTCATGACCTGTTCGGGGGGCATGAACTTCAGGAGCCTTCAGCGTGTTTCCCTGCCATGCACGAATTGCGCACTTCCATGGTTTTGCCCATCTCGCTGGACGAGGCGTGGGCCTTTTTCAGCGTTCCCGACAATTTGGATGAGATCACCCCACCGGACATGGGGTTCGAAATTTTGACCGAGAACGAGCTCCGCACGTATTCTGGCCAAATCATCCGGTACCGCGTACGCCCGCTCCTCAACATCCCCATGACGTGGGTCACGGAAATCACCCATTGCGAGGACCGGTCGTACTTCGTCGACGAGCAGCGGTTTGGGCCCTATGCGTTGTGGCACCACCAGCACCACTTCAAAGCGGTGGAGGGCGGCGTCCAAATGGACGACATCCTGCACTACAAATTGAAAGGTGGATGGCTTGGCGACAAGCTCACAGGATGGCTGGTCCACGGTCGGGTCAAGGGCATCTTCGACTACCGGACCGACCTGTTGTTGAAGCGATTTGGGGGCAAGGACCTCAGCTGATCACTGGCAGAGGACGTTGGCGGCCCACGCCGCCATAAGCAGGTCTGGCTTCACCTTGGACCGGAAGCCGAGCGACGTGATGTAGCCTGAGCTGGCGCTGACCAACTTGTGGCTGGCGTGTTGGCTGTCGCTGTTGAAGTCCAAGTCGATTTGGGCGACACGCAAGTCGCATTCTTCGAGGATGAGGTTGGCCAGCGCCACAGAGCGCTCTGTCTCTCCCCACAGTTTGGTCCACATGTCCAAAATCTTGGGGACACGCTCCCGTCTGTAGATGACATGGGCCCCATTGTTGGGGAAGCGGAACACCACCGTGGTGACGTACACCGTGTGGCGCTTGTGGTTCTGGGAGTCGCACCCGACGTGGACCTCGATTTCAGATTCCTGGGTCATGGCGGCGATGTACTCACACACGTCGTGCGTCAGTGTGCCCCCCATGACTTTGAACCGTCGATCTGCCGCATCCATGTTTCCCAAGCTAGTCGCGTTTGGGCGCAAAAAAAAGCAGGGCCGAGGCCCTGCTTCTTCATGTTATGCACAATCTCAGCGGTCCAAGGCCACGTCGATCAGGTGCCGCACGTGCGCGCGGTGGGCACGGGTCAGCCCGTTGGGCGACGACGCATCCCGCTGCTGGCGGTCGATGCGGCGCAGCTGGGCGAGGATGACGCTTTGGGCCACGCCAGTCAAACGGCTCTTCTCGCCGAGCGCGTCGATCAACGCTTCGACGTACATCAGTTGCAATCCTTGGCGGTAGGTGTTCACGGAGGAGCGCAAGTCCGCCTTGAAGATGGCCTCTGTCAAATCGTCCATGTATTCAGCAAGGTCGTAGGTGTTGCCGTACAGGCCGCTGTCCAAGATGCGCATGAGGACCTTGGGGTTGACCAAATGGGCCAGGGCGCCACGTTGGGCACCGGCCACCCTTGCGTGGATCTTGGGATCCTCGCCGCCGCCGAAGAACCCAAACCCGCGACGCTGGGCTTGCAAGTAGGCCAGCACATCCGCCTGGGCATCGAAGGCGTCGGGCGCGAAGGCGTAGGTGCTCAAGGCTTTCATGGCCGCTTTTTGGTCGGCCTCCGACACAGGGGTGTAGGGGGCTGCGCCGTCCAGTTGCGCTGGGGTGGCACGGTTGTAGCGCACGCCGCCAATTTGACGCGTCATCACACGAAGTTGGGTGGCGTACTCCCCAGTCAAGGCGTAGTACGCACGGACCACTTCTTGGTGGCTGTCTACGCCGGGCGCGAAGTTCTCGACGATGGATGGGAGGAGGTCGTTGACCAGTTCACACCGCTCGGCCGCGTAGGCCACGGGGTCGCTGCTGAGGTCATAAATGTTGACGTCCGGGTTGATGCCGCGACCGGTGCTGCGCATGTCGTCCGCGTCGTTGCCAAATTGAAGCAACGGGTCGGTCGACTTGGAGAGGATGGCCGACAAGCGGGCTTCTTCTTCCGATTCATCCTCCAGCCCCACGCTGTAGCCGTACTCGATGACCCACTTGTCGTAGGGACCGGGGCTGTCGTCGTAAAAGCGTGTCTGTTCTTCGGGGTTGCGGGCGAAGTTGATGGCGGGGTACTCCATCACGGAGTTGCACATGCCGTGTTCAGCCACCTTGGAGGCGTCCTTCAATTCTTCAGGGCTCAGCATGGTGCTGGCGTGCATGTTGTGGCTCATCCCCAGGGTGTGTCCCACCTCGTGCAACACCAAGCGGTGCAACGTCTGACGCACAAACTCGGCGTGCTCCTCGTCGGTGAATTTGTAGGACCGCATCGCCGCGGCGGCCAACAAGCTGTTGCGTCCCATGACCGCGCCGGCGTGGCACCGGTTCATCTGCTCTGCGAGGACTTCGCGTGCAGGACGCGCTTCCAACTCAGCTTCCAATTGCGCGGCTTCCTCGTCCATGCCGGCTTCCAACATGCCGGCTTCGGTGAACACGTCAAAGCGCCAAAGCCGGCCCACCATGCCTCCGTATTCAAGCATGATGTCCGCGCCCAGGATTTCACCGGTGCGTGGGTTCACGAAGCTGGGGCCGTAGCCAGAGAAGGGGGGCGACGGAGATGCAGTCCAACGCAACACGTTGTAGCGCACGTCTCCCGCGTCCCAGTCGGCGTCGTCCGGTTGCACTTTGACGACCACAGCATTCTTGAAGCCGAGGGGCTCAAAGGCTTGGTTCCACTTCTCCACGCCCGCCTTGATGATGGGACGGAATTCTTCCGGTGTGGTGTTTTCAATCCACCATGTGATGGGCTTCACAGGTTCCGACATGGCCGCGGCGGGGTCCTTCTTCTCGAGCCTCCAGCGGTGGATCATGTCCATCCAAGGCGTGGCGGTCACGCCCGTCAAATCTTCCACCTCGGTGGTGAAAAACCCGATGCGTGGGTCGTCGGCACGCGGGGTGAATCCGTCTTTCGGCATGGGCAACAACGCGTGGCGGTAACCCACAGTCACGTAGCGGCCGTCCTCGAATTCAGGTCCGCCCACCGAGGGGCTGCCGTTGTCGTACACGTAGTCCACCGACAGCTCGGTGTTCATGGGGTAGTTCGCGACGTCCACCACCTTGCTTTTGGCCTTGCTCAACTTGCCCAACGCCGATTTCCGTCCAGGACGTGAAGGCGGCTTGATCATTTGCAAGTCTTCGCGCAGGAACAACGCGTCCGCGGAGACCACATAGCCCGTGCTGTCCTCCGCTTCAATCTTGACGCTCGCCACGATGGGGGTGTTCAGGTTGGCTTGGGCCGCTTTGCTCAGGGCGTTGTCTGGGTCAACGTGGAAGTTGGTGTTCTCGGCATGCACTTCAAGTTGCCCAAAATGCCGGTGGAACGTGACCACCTTGCTGCCCCGGTAGCTTCCACGGAAGAACCCGCTGGAAACCACACCGTCCTCCACTTGCGAGAAGTAGATGAACTCTTGGTCAAGTGCAGAAGCGGGCACATGCATGTACATGCTCCCCTTCACCGTGTCTTGGTACAGGTTGAAGAGCCCCTCGGTCGCCTTGAAGTCCTCGGTGAATTCTCCCACGGATTTCAGCTTGTCTTTGCCGCCTTTCTTGGCGCCATCGACTTGGGCTGCATCGCCTTTCTTCCCCTTCTTTTTCTTCCCTTTTTGGGCCCAAGCGTCGGCGGGTGCCAAACCGAGCATGGCCGCGGCAAAGAGGCAAGCCGCGAAGCGTTCCATTCGAATCATGGCAACAAGTTACCACGACTTGCGGCCCGTTTCGGACTCACTTGAACCCGCGCACCTTTTTCAGGTGCTCGTAGGCTTCCTGCACCTCCAAAAAGCGCGCCTCTGCCTGCTTGGCGTACGCCTCGCCCATGTCACGCACCTTGTCCGGGTGGAACTTGAGTGCGAGCCGTCGGTACGCTTTTTTGACTTCCGCATCGGAGGCGCTTTGGTCGACCTCCAAGACGGTGTAGGGGTCCGGTTTGTCGCTGTGGAACGGCGCCTCAATCGATGCACGGTCTTTGTCGCTGATGCCCAAGGCCGACGCCATGCGACGAATGAGATCCACTTCCCGAGGATCCACGTTGCCATCTGCCCGGGCAATTCCGTAGAGGTATTGCAACAGGAGCAATCGCTTGGCGTGGGGCATGTTGGCCCTGATTTGCATGCAGACCCCCCGCACGTCGACCGGGTTCTTCAGGGCTTCCCGAAGGGCCAAGGTCAGTTGCTCGGCTTGCGCTTGCCCGAAGTTGGTCTTGAAGAACGACTTGACGTAGTCCAATTCGGATTTGAGCACGCGGTTGTCCGCCTGCATGACGGCGGCGCTCAAGACCACCATGCTCAGGGCAAAGTCCCCCGCTTGGGTGGGCCTTGTTCTGGTCCGCGTCTGCGCCCTTCCAGAGCCCGCATAGCCTGCGCCACCCGGCATCCCGCCGTCCATGGCCAAGCTGTCGTCAGAGAACATCTTGCCCAGCCAATAGCCCATGACGCCGCCGATGGGCCCGCCAAGGGCCCATCCGACAGCGCCACCAATCCACTTGGCGTAGGCCATCAGTCTTGGTGCAGTTGGGCGAACCCGTTCTGGATGAACGCCGTCAATTCTTCCCCTTCCAGAAGGCCTTGCGAAAGGCGAGCCAAGTTGGCCGCTTGCTTGGCAAGGGCGTTGCGTTTCGCATCGTCCGTTTCGTTCAGAAGGCTGGTGGCCAAGGGGTGGTTGGCGTTGACCGTCACTTCGTAGCTGTCAGGCATGTCGCCAAACATCTGGAAGCCACCGCCGCCCACGGCTTGTTGCTCCTTCATGCGGCGCATAAATTCACTTTGGGTGATCACAAGCGGGGCCGCATTGGGCGACATCGGGGCGAACTGCACCTTGTACCCTTCGCCAGGGAAGGCGCCTTCCAGGATGGGCTTCAGCGTGTCCTGCTGGGCGTCGTCCAGCGCGGAGGTCAACTCCTCGTCCTTTTCAATGAGCTTGTCGGCGATGTCGGCGTCCACACGCTTGAATTGTACGTCGGAGTGGGTTTGCTCCAGCTTGCCCACCACGTGCGCGGCCAGTGGGCCGTCCATCACCAACACCTTGTAGCCGCGGTCGGTGGCCTCCTTCACGTAGCTGTGTTGTCCCTCCACGTGGGGGGTGTAGGGAAGGATGACCTTGCCGTGCTTGTCTTTTTGGGTTTCTCCGACGGCCGCCATCAATTCCTCATGGGTGTGGCACTTGCCTTCGCTGTCCTTGTACAAAAAGAACTTTTGGGCACGCTCTGCAAACTTCTCGTCGGTGAGCATGCCGTATTCCACGAACACGCGCAGGTCGTCCCATTGGGCTTCAAACACGGGGCGGTCCTTCTTGAACATCTGCGCCAGCTTGTCGCTGACCTTCTTGCTGATGTGGCCGGAGATCTTCTTCACGTTGGCGTCTTCTTGCAAGTAGGAGCGGCTGACGTTCAGGGGGATGTCTGGCGAATCGATGACCCCGTGCAGCAGGGTCAGGAAGTCGGGCACGATGTTCTCCACGTTGTCTGTGATGAACACCTGGTTGGAGTAGAGGTGGATGCGGTTCTTCTGCAGGTCCATCTGCTTCTTCAACTTGGGGAAGTACAGGATGCCTGTCAAGTTGAAGGGGAAGTCGACGTTCAGGTGAATGTGGAACAACGGGTCCTCGAAGTTCATGGGGTAGAGGTCCCGGTAGAATTCGGCGTAGTCCTCGTCTTGGAGGTCCGCCGGCTTCTTGGTCCAAGCAGGCTCGGTTTTGTTGACCACGAAGGGGACGTCGACGCTGACCTTCTTGACGTTGCCTTCGTCGTCCTTGGCGCCCACGGGGTCGTCCACGTACTCGGACTTGGTGCCTTGGACAATCTCCACAGGCATGAACTTGCAGTAGGTGTTCAGGATCTCACGAATGCGTTCCTGAGCGAGGTATTCCTTGGCGTCTTCCGAGATGTGCAGCACGATGTCTGTTCCCGCGTGGGCCTTGTCGACGTCTTCCAGAGAGAAGTTGGGCGACCCATCGCAGCTCCACTTCACAGCCTTAGAGCCTTCGCGTTGACTCAAGGTGACAATGTCCACCCGGTCGGCGACCATGAAGGCGGAGTAAAAGCCCAAACCAAAGTGTCCGATGATGGCTTGCTTGGCGTCGGCGTCCTTGTATTTCTCCAAGAAGTCGGTGGCGCCAGAAAAGGCGATTTGGTTGATGTACTTGTCGATTTCCTCTGCGGTCATCCCGATGCCCGCATCTCGGATGGTCATGGTGCCAGCTTCTTCGTCCAACAAGACCTCGACTTGAGGTGTGCCGGTGATCTCTGTAATTTCACCGAGTTGCGCCAACATCTTGCGCTTCTGGGTGGCGTCCACGGCGTTGGAAACCAATTCCCGCAAGAATATTTCCTGGTCGCTGTACAGGAACTGTTTGATGATGGGGAAGATGTTGTCCGTCGTGACGTTGATGGTGCCTTGTTGTGCCATGTTGATGTGTGTTCAAATGAAAAGACGCCGCCCTCAGGCGACGTCCTTCGACAGTCAATTCTTGTGCCAGTCCACGTCTGAGGGGCGAAGGCTGACAGAAGCGTCACGCTGGCCCCCAGATGGATGACATCGTGTCAGAAGTTTGGACGCAACTTGGCGCGCTCGTGGTGAGATACGATGGTTTGGACCACTTCGTAAGGCGTGTCGGCCACGTGGAAGAGCTTGTGGTCGTCGGGGCTGATGGTCTTGTATTTGGTCTTCATGGTGTCCTCGAACCAATCCAACAAGCCGCCCCAAAATGTGCTGTCGTACAGGATGACCGGTTGCTTCTCGATTTTCTCGGTTTGCATCAACGTCAAGGCTTCGAACAACTCGTCCATGGTGCCAAACCCGCCGGGCATCACCACAAAGGCTTGGCTGTACTTCACGAACATCACCTTGCGCACGAAGAAGTAGTCGAAGTGCAGGCAGGTGTCCGGGTTGATGTAGTCGTTGTGGGACTGTTCAAACGGCAGTTCGATGTTGAGACCCACGGACACGCCGTCGCGGTCCTGGGCGCCGCGGTTGCCGCCTTCCATCACGCCAGGCCCCCCGCCTGTGATGACGCCAAAACCTGCATCCACCAGGGCTGCGGCCACCTCCCTTGCGGCCTTGTAGGTGTCGGTGTCAGGACCAGTTCTCGCCGATCCGTAAATGCTGACGCAAGGGCCAATCCGCTGAAGGGTTTCGTAGCCCTCGACGAACTCGCTCATGATTTTGAAAATCGACCAGCTGTCGTTGCTTTTGATCTCGGACCAAGTGCGTTGTGGTTGTCGCTTCATGCCCCATAAGATGGGCACGGAAGGGCCTAGGTTCCAAATGGGTCAGTCCAAAAGTGGCCTGAGGAACCGGCCTGTGTGGCTCTCTTCGCATGCTGCGACGGCCTCGGGTTTGCCCTGCGCAAGGATGGTTCCGCCGTGCTTTCCACCTTCAGGTCCGACGTCGATGAGGTGGTCGCACACCTTCAACACGTCGAGGTGATGCTCAATCACCACCACGGTGTTTCCTTGGTCCACCAGCTTGTGCAAGACGTCGATGAGCAGTTGGACGTCCTTGAAGTGAAGGCCCGTGGTGGGCTCGTCCAAGATGTACAAGGTGCTTCCGGTGCTGATGCGGGCCAGCTCGGACGCCAATTTGACGCGTTGGGCTTCTCCGCCGCTCAGCGTGGTGCTTTGCTGCCCCAATGTGATGTAGCCCAACCCCACCGATTGCAGGGTGGAGGTGATGCGGTGAATCTTGGGGATGGCCTCGAAGAAGCTGTGCGCATCGTCCACGGTCATGGCCAGCACGTCGGCAATGCTCTTGCCTCGGTAGCGCACTTCCAGGGTTTCCCGGTTGAACCGTTTCCCTTGGCACGCCTCGCACGGCACGTGCACGTCGGGCAAGAAATTCATTTCCACGGTTTTTACGCCGGCCCCCTTGCACGTTTCGCAGCGGCCTCCCGCCACGTTGAAGGAGAACCGGCCTTTTTTGTAGCCGCGGATTTTGGCTTCAGGAAGCAAGGTGAATTGCGTTCGAATCAGGTCCATCAGTCCCGTGTAGGTCGCAGGGTTGGAGCGCGGTGTGCGCCCGATGGGACTCTGGTCGATTGCGATGCACTTGTCGATGTGGTCCAGCCCCGTGATTTTCTTGTGGGGCAGGGGAATGCGGATGTCCTCGTGCAAATGGTTCAGCAACGCAGGCAAAAGGGTCTGGTTGACCAAGGAGCTTTTGCCGCTCCCGCTGACCCCACTGACGCCGATCAAGCAGCCCAAAGGCAGTTTCAGGTCGACCGACTGCAGGTTGTGCCCCGTGGCGCCTTTCAGGATGAGGTTCTTTCGGTGGCCCTTTCGTCGCTTGGCGGGAACCTCGATGCGCTTGACGCCGTTCAAGTACTGCGCGGTCAGCGAGTCCGACGCGAGGTGTTGGTCCGGAGGTCCCTGGGCAACGATTTGCCCGCCGTGCACCCCGGCACCCGGTCCGATGTCCACGAGGTGGTCGGACGCCAACATCATGTCCTCGTCGTGTTCCACCACCAAAACGGAGTTGCCGGCGTCGCGGAGGGCACAAAGGCTGTCAATGAGTTTGCGGTTGTCCCGTTGGTGCAGCCCGATGCTCGGCTCGTCGAGGATGTACAGCACCTCGGTGAGCCGACTCCCAATCTGCGTGGCCAAACGAATGCGTTGAGCCTCTCCGCCGCTGATGCTGCGCGTGGGACGGTCCAGGCTGAGGTAACCCAACCCCACGTCGAGCAAGAAGCCCAAGCGCGCACGGACCTCTTTCAAAGGCGCCTTGGCGATGGTGGCTTGGCGTTCGGAGAGTTGGTCTTCCAAGCCTTCCAGGAAGGCCGCCAAATCCAGCAAGTCCATCTTGCCCAGCTCGCCGATGTCGCGGCCGCCCAGTTTGAATTGGAGGCTCACAGGCTTCAGCCTGGACCCTTCGCACGACGGGCAGGTGACCCGGTGCATGAACGATTGCGCCCAACGTCGCAGGGGCACGGATTTGGCCTTTTCTGCAGAGCGCACAATGGCCGCGACCAGGCCTTCGAACGGCACAGAGCCGCCGCGAATGCCGCCGCGGTCTTGCAGCTTGACGTCCTTGTCGCTTCCGTACAAGATTTCGCCCATGACGGCCTCCGGGATGTCCCCGGCTGGCGTGGTCAACGAAATGCCGTGGTTCACCAGGATGGCCTCGACGATGCGGGACGTCAGGTTGTCCTTGAGTTTGCCCAAGGGGGCGATGCCGCCCTTTTTCACCGACACCTTGGGGTCAGGTACCAAGGTTGTGGGGTCCACTTGCGCCACTTTGCCCAACCCGTTGCAGGTGGGGCATGCGCCGTAGGGGCTGTTGAAGCTGAACAAGTTGGGCTCCGGATCGGGGTAAGCCAACCCTGTCGTCGGACACATGAGGCTTCTAGAGAAGTGGACCGGCTCGTCGCCGTCCATGGCCATGACGGCCATCGATCCCTTTCCCAAGGAAAGGGCCGTCTGCACCGATTTCAAGATGCGGGCCTCGTCCTGGGCCCGAACCACAATGCGGTCCACCACCGCCTCGATGTCGTGGACCTTGTAACGGTCCACCCGATGTCCTGGCTGCAGCTCGGCGAGCTTGCCGTCGATGCGGGCCCGGAGGTAGCCTTGGCGCATGATTTGCTCGAACAACTCGCGGTAATGGCCTTTCCGGCCGCGAACCATGGGGGCGAGGAGGAGCAATTTTTGGCCTTCGAACCGCGTCAAAATGTTCTCTGCAATCTGCGCGTCGGTGTACCGCACCATCGGCTCCCCGGTCTTCAGGGAGTAGGCGTCGGCGGCCCGGGCGTAGAGCAGGCGCAGGAAGTCGTGCAGTTCAGTGACCGTGCCGACCGTCGAGCGCGGGTTTTTGGACACGGTTTTTTGCTCGATGGCCACCACAGGGCTCAAGCCCGTGATGGATTCCACATCAGGCCGTTTCAGGCCTCCAAGGAATTGCCTGGCGTAGGCGCTCAGGGTTTCCAAAAAGCGCCGCTGACCTTCCGCATACAGCGTGTCAAACGCAAGGCTCGACTTCCCGCTGCCGCTGACCCCTGTGAAGACCACGAGTTTGTTGCGTGGCAGCTCCACGTCCACCGACTTGAGGTTGTGCTCGGCCGCGCCGGTCACCACCAAGGCGTCTTGGCGTTGGTCAGGGGAGGGGTGGACAAGGGGTTGGTCGGCCATGCGGTCTCAACAATCGAGTCGACGGTACGTTCACCCCTGGTTCAACCGGCGGACTTTCCAGCCCAATCCGGCCACCAACATGGTCATCAACGGAGAGACCCAATTGAAAATGCAGTACGGGGCGTACGCCAGGGTGGCGACACCCAGGATCCCGCTTTGGGCCACCCCGCAGGTGTTCCAGGGGATGAGGACCGAAGTGACGGTGCCCGCATCTTCCAGGGTGCGGCTGAGGTTCTCAGGTGCCAGCCCTTGGTCTTTGTAAGCGTCGCCCAGCATTTTGCCTGGCACCACAATGGCGATGTATTGGTCGGACGCCAGGACGTTGAACGCCAAGCATGCACCCACCGTGCGCCCCACCAAGCCAAGCACGCTGTTCACCCCACCCACAAGGGCTTGGGTCAACCGCGCCAACATGCCTGTGGCTTGCAGTACCGCCCCGAAAGTCATGGCGCACACAATCAACCACACCGTGTTGAGCATGCCTGCCATGCCGCTGGAACTCAGGAGCTCATCGGCCAAATCGTGTCCCGTGACGATCGACACGTCCAGCGCCATGGCCTGCATGGAGGCGATGTAGGCGGCCGCGGCAAATCCCCAATCGCTTCCCGCCACGGTGCGCACCACCTCTGGCTGAAACACGACTGCGGTGAGTGCCCCGAGCAACACCCCGACGAACAGGGCCGGCGCGGCAGGCACTTTGCGTGCGATCATGACCAACACGGCGACGGGGGCCACAAACAGGCCAGGGTGGATGTGAAACGCACCCGAGACCGCCTCGGCAAACCCAGGGGCCAATTCAGCCCCGCTGTCGGCGGCGCCACCGCCCAAGCCCACGCACAGGAACACCACAAGGGCAATGCCAATGCTGGGCCCTGTGGTGTAGGCCATGTATCGGATGTGGGTGATGAGGTCGGTGCCAGCAACGGCGGGTGCGAGGTTGGTGGTGTCGCTCAGGGGCGACATTTTGTCCCCGAAGTACGCCCCGCTCAAAATGGCGCCGGCCACCCAGCCTTCAGACAACCCGAGGGCTTGGCCAATGCCCACCAGCGCGATGCCGACGGTGCCGACGGTGCCCCAGGAGCTCCCTGTGGCGAGCGACAGGACGGCGCACACGATGCACGCCGCAAACAAGAAAATCTGCGGTTGCAGAATCATCATGCCGTAGTGGATGAAGGCTGGGATGATGCCCGCCAACAACCAGGTGCCGCTGAGGGCGCCGATGAGCAACAAGATGAGGATGGCTTCGGTGGCCGTGCCAATGCTCGACGCGATGGTGTCGCGAATGGTGTCCCAGGTCGTGCCTCGGGCCATGCCGAGTCCGCCCGCGGCCAAGGCCGCCAGGAGAAGGGCAATCTGGTTGGAGCCGTAAGAGCTGTCTTCCTCAAAGAAGACCACGTCCGCCCCGAGCAGGGCCACCAACAGCGCCACCGGGACAACCGCCACCCACAAGGGCATGCTGCGCTCGGCCGTCATTGGGCCTTCGCTTCCAATTCTTGGCTTTCGGCAGAACCGGTGGGGGACAAGGCGCTCTTGTCCACGCGGGCTTTGCCCGACTCAAGCTCGACCACGACGGTCTTGTCGCTGACTGAAATCACTTTGCCGTGGAGCCCGCCGATGGTGACCACGTGGTCCCCTTTCTTGACGGCGTCGCGGTACGCTTTGGCCTCTTTCTGTCGCTTCATTTGAGGGCGAATCATGAAGAGGTACATGATGGCAAACATCCCTGCCAGCATCAACAAGGTGGACACGCCACCGCCGCCTGCCGCGGATTGGAGAAGAAGGTGTGAAATCATGGTGGAAAGGTACCCACCAAACGGCGTCTCCCGTCAGCGGGGGGACACCACTGTGCCAACGAGGTGAAGCCTCGTGACGCTCGGGTCGGTGTTGGCCACCACGGCCACGACTTTGTCCTGCGGTCCGGACTTGTCCCGGGTGTTGAACGTCACCTCAATGGAGGCGCTTTCTCCGGGGGCGAGCGGTGTTTTGGGCCACGTCTTGGCCACGGTGCATCCGCAGGTGGTGCTCACGTCGGCCAGCACGGCGTTCCCGGGGCCTTGGTTCGTGAATGAAAACACATGCTCCACCACATGCCCCTCGCTGACGACGCCAAATTCCACAAGGGTGTCTGCGAAGGCGAGGGTGGGGCGGTCCAGGTCAGCCTCGACGCTGGAGGCTGTGGCGGGGTTTACAATGATGTGGGTGCCGACCGCGTCAGGATCTCCGCATCCCGCCCAGGTGCACACCAGGGCCATGGAGGTCAAGCCACCTTTCCAGGACATCATTCGATGAGGCCGCGACCGACTTTTTTGATCTGCCCGCTTTCCTTCAGCTTGGTGAACAGCTGGTCCAAGATGCCGTTGATGAAACCGTGGCTCTTGGGCGTGCTGTAGTACTTGCTGAGTTCGATGTACTCGTTGAGCGTCACCTTCAAAGGAATGGACTCGAAGGTTCGCGCCTCGGCCAACGCCATCTTCATCAGGATGCGGTCGGTGGTGGCGATGCGCTCGAGCTCCCAGTTTTGGGCGCCTTCTTTGATGTGCGCCTCGCTTTCTTCGCCCAACGCCAACGTTTGGGTGAACAGGTCCTCCATGAAGGCCTTGTCGTCGTCGTCGTCCCGCCACAGGGGCAACAATTCCACCTCCTCGTCGCCTTCCTTGATGGTCTTGATGGTCTTGATCGCCATGCTTGCCGCGAGGTCCAAATCGTCCACCCAGAAAATGCTCTCTTCCTCCAGCATGTCTTGGAACAGGTCAAAGTTGACCATGTGCTTGCGGAACATCCTGACCAAGCTTTCTCGGTCCACTTGGAACCCACGTTCCTCGGAGGCCATGTACTCGGTGTACTCCTCGTGGCCCAACAACGCCCTGAAGATGGCTTTCAGCAATTCTTGGCGGTTGGCCCACCCCACACCATGGGACTCGCAGGCTTTGCGAAGGTTTTCACTGTTGGCCAACACGCGCAAGGGCTTGTTGGTCACAAACTTGGTGTTGGGGTTCAAATCTTCCGGAGAAGGGAGCTGCTTTTTGTAGCCCGCCTCGATGCGTTCGATGGCGAGGGCTTGCATGGACCCGACCATGTCGAGCAACACGAGGTACAGCTCCTGCATCTTCTGCGTGCTGTGGTCCAGGGCTTGACGGGAGCGCTTGGGGTCGCGGTCTTCGTCTTGATAGTAGCCAAAAAGAACGTGCAGGATCTTGATCCTGAGGTGGCGTCGATTCAACATGGTCGTGAATTGCCCGCAAAAGTAGGGCCGTGTTTTCGAGAACATTGACGAGGCCTTCGGGTTTTTTCACCAACGCACCTGGGATGACGCCTGGGTGTCCACCTAATTTTGCACCATGATTCATCGCCTCCTTGAACATCGCGCCACGTGGGCCCTGGGTTTTGCCGTGATTCTGGCCAGTTGCACGACGCTGGTGGAGGTGGATTTGCCTGACGCGACGCCGCAAGGGGTGATGGAGGCATCTGTCCGTTTGGGTGAGCCGCCGGTGGTGATTTTGACCACGACCCAAGGTTACTTCGACCCAGTGGATTTGTCGACGTTGAACGACCTGTTTGTGGGGGACGCCGAGGTGACCTGCACGGTGGACGGCGTGACCGTCCCTTTGCCGGCGCTCTGCACGGGAGATCTTCCGCCCGAGGCCTTGGACGCCGCGGCAGATTTCCTGGGCTTCGAGGCCGAGGTGTTGGCCAACGCGGAGTTCTGCGTCTACACCGGATTCGCCGCGCCAGAGACGTACGGCGAGGTTGGCAAGCACTACGAGATTCAAGCCTTGTGGTCGGACAGCGTGCAGTCGTACGACTTGACCGCCTCGGCCAGCCTCCGGCCGCTGCCTGCCTTGGACAGTGTGTGGTTTGACATCCCGGAGTCGTCCACCAACGACTCGCTGGGCCTGATTTGGACGCAGTTCACGGACCCGGTCGGTTTTGGAGACGCTTACCGCTGGTCCTCGAAGCGCGAAAACTTGGGGGAGGATTTCTTCTACCCGCTCGGCAGCGTGTTCGACGACGTGTTTGTCGACGGCCTGACCTTTCCATTTTCCAATTTCCGTTCGCCGCAACCTGGGGTGGAGGAAACGCCAGGAGAAGAGGGCTTTTGGAAAGTGGGTGACACGGTGGTGGTGCGCATGGAAGCCATCGATTACGAGGTCTTTGAAGTCCTTCGTGACTTTGAAAACAGCGTGGCCAACCAGGGCAATCCGTTCGCGCTGCCTACGTCTGCTTCGACGACGGTGGACGGCGGTTTGGGATGGTTTGCGGCGTACTCCGGGGTCACGGACACCGTCGTCTGTGCGCCCTGAACGGCCCCGGTTCCGCGAAGAACGCGTTGTATTTTCAGCCCAAATTGAACGACATGGTTTCTGACGCGACGCGCCTGTGCGCATGGGTATTGGGATTGGCATGGGTATGGATGTTTCCGTTGACGTCTTGGGCCCAGGGCGGGCAGCCGTGGCTGCTTGATGCGGTGACATGCCATGAGGTCGGCGCGGTGATGTCGTTTGAAACGTCGGTGCGAGGGCAAGGCGAAGAATTGCGGGTGACGTTGCCCAACCTGCCGGACGACATCGACGTGGCCAGCGCACAAATTGAACTGCCCAGGGGCCTCGAGCTGATCTCGGTGTCCAAGCTCGAGGTGTTGCCAGATTTGGAAAATGCCCTGGGTGCGGCACGCAGGGACGTGGAGGGACGGACGTTGGCCCTGGAGCTGGAAGAGGCCTTGCTGCAAGCGCTGGACCAAGAGCGTGTGTTCCTGGAATACAACCGCAGCATCGGCGGCGGAGGAGAGGTGTTGCTGGTGGACGACGTGGAGGAAATGCGACACTACCTGGCCCAAAAGCACCGGGAACTGTCCCTGGAGCGGGTGGACCTTGTCAGCAACATTCGGACGCTTCAACTGGACTTGGACGTGGCCCGTCAGGACCTGAAAGATCTGGAGGTGCGCGCCGCCTCCCCATCCCAGGCCTTGCAGCTGGTGTTGTCCGGCACAGGGCGAGGAGACTTGCGGGTGCACGTGGCCACGCGCCGCGCCGGATGGGTGTCGAGTTACGACGTGTCGTGGGACGAGGGCAAGGACGCCTTGAGTGTAGAGCGCTTCGCCCGAGTGGTCCAAACCACCGGAATCGACTGGGAAGACGTGTCGCTCGTCCTTCGAACGGGCGAGCCCTTGGGCGCGGCCATGCCCCAAGCACGACGCCCTCAGCTCAAGCGCCAGTCCGCGATGTCCTACGACGGTTACTCGGCCAATGTGGCGTGGGTGAACAGCGGCCTTTCCGACGACCGCGCCCGGGAAGATGTGTTGAACATGCAGGCGCCCCAGTCCAGCAACTGGCAGCACGACTTGAAAGGCAGGGTGGGGGTGTCAGGTTCTGGGGACCCCGCGAGGGTCTTGCTCGACGGCCACGTGTTGCCTGCCATCCCGTCCTGGTTGGCCAACGTGTCGTTGGGTGAAGAAGCCTTGCGGTCTTGCCACACCAAGTCGTGGATGGACGCGGGATTCTTGTCTGGGGAGGGAAGGGTCTTCCAAGACGGCGCCATGCTTGGCGTCATGCCGCTGAACATGCCCTCATGGGGCGATTCGTTGAACGTGATGCTCGGTGCCGATGAAACCGTTCGCATCGCCCGTGCCTTGTTGCGCGACGAAAGCGGCACCAAAAGGCTGAGTGGGAAAACCGTGGTGAAGCAAGTCCGGCAGCTTCAGGTGTTCAACCTGGAACCGGGCGTGGCAAGCGTCAGTGTGGTGGAGGCCCTTCCGTGGTCCTCGGGTTGGGACGTGAGCGTCGAGCCGTCCGCCGGTGGGGTCTACGATGAAGACACCGGAGAAGTGCGCTGGGACGGGGTGCAGGTGGAGAAGGACGTCCCTTGGACGGCCGAAGTCGTGTTGAAGGTGGTGCTTCCCAAGGGCCAAACCTTGGTCGGTTTTTGACCGGTTGAACTCAGCTCATCTCGAACTGGGCCAGCAGGCGCTTGGCCAACCTTTGGGTGGCACCAGGTCCGCCGAGGCCGTCCCTCAGGGCCTGGAATTCGCGCTTTTGACTTGACAGCCCGCGCTGGGAGACTTCCACCAATCGGTTGGCTGTGAACCCGTCCTGGATCAGCTCTGGCACAATTTCCTGGCCTGCGAGCAGGTTGGGGAGGCCGATGTGGGCCACCTGGGCCAACCGTTTGGCCAGCGCGTACGTCAGCATGCTGGTCTTGTAGACCACGACATGAGGCGTGTCGAGCAGGGCTGCTTCTAGTGTGGCGGTCCCGCTGGCCACCCAAGCCAGTTGGGCGCCTTGCAGCAGGGTTTGGGTTTGTCCAAAACGCACCTGGATGCCTGCAGTGGTGGCGATGTGGTAGTCGGACAAGGAACGGCCGGGGGCACCAGCCACCACCACGTCCTGCAGCGACCACAGCCCTTGCGCGGCGCCTCGCTGGGCGGCGTCGACCATGACCTCCAAGTGGTGGTCGAGTTCTTGGGCCCTCGAGCCTGGCAACAGAACCAAGTCATGGGCCTGGGCCTGCTCCGACGAGGTTGGAGCCACGACGTCGAGCAAGGGGTGTCCCTCGTTCCAAACGTTCACCTTGGCCGATTCAAGGGCGTCGCGCTCGAACGGCAGGATGGGCGCCACCGCATCGTAGTCCTTCGCCAGGGCGTGCACACGCCCCGCCTTCCAAGCCCAAACCTGGGGCGCCACCCATTGCAACCGAAAGGCCGGGTGCTGCGCTTTCCTCAGGCGTTTGGCCAAGCGCATGTTGAAGCCTGGAAAGTCGATGGTGACCACGACGTCCGGCTTGGCGGCCTGGATGTCACGCTGGGCGCGCTTGAAGTTGCCCAAAATGGAGGGGAGGTGCTTGAACACTTCCCAAAAGCCCATGTGGTTGATGTCGTTGCAGTGGGTCAAGACCTCCATGCCCGCCTCGGCCATCGCATCGCCGCCCCAGCCGGTGCAAGTGAACGACAGCCCGAGGGCCTTAGCTTCTGCTCGAAGGGCGCGAATCAACCCCGCGCCATAGACGTCCCCTGAAGCTTCCCCCACCACGAAAAACGCGTGGAGGTGACCAGGACGGTTCAAGCGACGAGGCGAGCCCATGGGTCAAAGGGTGCCTGCGGTGGATTGGAAATAGACGATGAAAGGCACGGTGATCAGAATCACGCCTAGCAAGCCTTGGGCGATGCGCTCCCAGCCCATGCGGTTGGCCACCCAAAACAAGACCACGTTCAACAACGTGCTTGCCGTCAAAATGCTGTCGCGGTAGATCTGGCTACCCAGGACCACGGTTTTGTAGAAATCTTGGAACGAGGTGCCGTTCGCCCAGGCCCACCATTGGCCCAACAGCAACCCTCCAAGGGCAGTACCCACCACCCCGGCGACCAGGCCCACAGGCAGCGTGTCGAATTTGGCCCGGTCAGTTGTCAAAACCGAGGTGCCATTGGTTCAACTCGGCCATGGCGTTGTGGGCCGTGAGGTCGTACTGCACAGGCACCACGCTGACGTACCCATGGCGCAAGGCCCACTCGTCGGTGTCTTCCCCGGAATCCACGTCGGTGAAGCTGCCCGTCATCCAGTAATACGGACGTCCACCCGGCGCGGCGCGTTCTTCGAATGAATCGGCCCAGTGTCCCGCGGCCTGGCGGCAAATGCGCAGCCCCTTCAGCGCCTCCGGGGCCACCTTGGGGATGTTCACATTCAGGCAAGTGCCCTTGGGCGTGCCTTCCTTCAACACTTTCTCCGTGACCGTGCGGACGGCCCGGCAGGCGCCCCTGAAGTCGGCGTCCTCGGCGAAGTCGCACAGCGAAAACCCCACGGAGGGGATGCCTTCCAGCGCCCCTTCCACCGCGGCGCTCATCGTGCCAGAGTAGATGACGTTGATGGAGCTGTTGCTCCCGTGGTTGATGCCGCTCAGCAGGATGTCTGGCTTCCGGTCCAAAATCTTGTAGATGGCCAACTTGACGCAGTCCACCGGCGTGCCCGACGTTTTGTACGCTCGGACGCCCTCCATGCCGAAGTCGTGCGGCCACATTTTCAAGATGTTGCTGATGGTGATCGCGTGGCCCATGCCTGATTGATGGCTGTTGGGTGCCACGACCACCACGTCACCCAGGTCGGCAATGGATTCCACCAGGTTTCGGATGCCAGGTGCGGTGATGCCGTCGTCGTTGGTGACCAGAATGAGGGGGCGGGAAGCGGGTTGGCTCATGTCGTCAAGCTTCTGGGGTGCGGTTCAAAACCTCCAGGAAATAGCCCCAGAACTTTTGGACGGAACTGATTTGGACGCATTCGTCGGGGCTGTGCGCGCCGCGAATGTTGGGCCCGAAGGACACCATGTCCATCTCTGGGTAGTTGGTCCCCAAAATCCCACATTCCAGTCCGGCGTGGCAGGCCAACACACGTGGCGCCTCGTTGTAGCGCTCCTCGTACAAGTCGCGGCACATGGCCACCGCTTCGCTGCTCGGGTTGGGGGTCCAGCCTGGGTAGGATCCGCTGCGCTCGGTCTGCAGCCCCGCCAGCGCGAAGGCGGCTTCGATGCTGCGCGCGTGGTCGTCCTTTTCTGAATCGACGCTGCTCCGGTTGAGGCATTGGATTTCCACTTGACCGTCCTTCACGTCCACGCGTGCGAGGTTGTTGGAGGTTTGGACCAAACCTGCGATGTCGGGGCTCATCCGGTGGATGCCCACGGGGCATGTCTGGATGGCAAGCAACAACGCATATTGGTCTTCTTCACCCATCACATGGCTCGGCAACGCCACGGAGGTCCACTCGACGGTGAGGTCGGGGTCGGTCGTGGCGTACTCCGCGTTCAACGTGTCGCAGCTTTCCGTCAGCGCCGATTCCAAGGCGGCAAGGTCCTCTTGGGCACACACCAGGGTGGTCTTGGACTCACGCGGGATCGCGTTGCGAAGGCCCCCGCCTTGAATGGAGGCGATCCGCAGGTCCACGTGATCGAGGGCCTCGAGCACGACGCGGTTGCCCAATTTGTTGGCGTTGGCCAAGCCTTTGTGGATGTCCATGCCGCTGTGGCCTCCTGAGGCTCCGCGCACCACGAGTTCGAGCGCGACGTTGCCCTCGGCCACGGTGGCTTCTTGGGTGTAGGTGCCGCGAGAGGTCAGGTCCACGCCGCCCGCGCAGCCGATGCTGATTTCGTCGTCGTCCTCGGTGTCGAGGTTGAGCAGAATGTCCCCAGAGAGGAACCCGCCTTGGAGTCCGAGGGCGCCGGTCATGCCCGTTTCTTCGTCGATGGTGAAGAGGGCTTCCAGGGCAGGGTGCGGAATGTCACGGCTTTCCAACACCGCCAAAATGCTTGCCACACCGATGCCATTGTCCGCCCCCAACGTGGTGCCTTCCGCACGCACCCAATCGCGGTCCACAAGCATCCGAATGCCTTGGGTCATGAAGTTGAATTCTGTGGCTTCGTTCTTCTGACAAACCATGTCCACGTGGCTTTGGAGCACCACGGTTTTTCGCGACTCCATGTCTGGGGTGGAAGGTTTCTTGATCAGCACGTTGCCCACCTCGTCTTGAAGCGATTCAAGTCCCTTGGTTGCGGCCCAGTTGTGAAGCCATTCGACCACCTTGCCCTCGTGCTTGGAAGGGCGTGGGATGGCGTTCAAATCGGCGAATCGATTCCACAGGTCCGCGGGCTCGAGTTGGCGCACGGGATGGTTGGGGTGGTCGGCGTGGTCTGTCATGCCTCGAAAGGTAGGGTTCGAATGGTGAGTGAAAGGCGCGTGGGGTGTGGAAAAGTTGGGGTTTGGCCTGGGGTGGAAGCCTGCCGCACATCGGTACTTTAGAGGCAGATATGGCAGAGCAAGTCCAGTACACGGAAGACAACATTCGGAGCCTCGATTGGAAGGAGCACATCCGAATGCGCCCCGGGATGTACATCGGGAAATTGGGAGACGGCAAGGACGCCGACGACGGCATCTACGTGCTCCTGAAAGAGGTGATCGACAACAGCATCGACGAGTACACCATGGGGCACGGACGCACCGTCGAAGTGGCGATCAAGGACGACGAAGTCCGTGTGCGCGACTACGGTCGCGGCATTCCCTTGGGGAAGGTGGTCGACTGCGTGTCCAAGATCAACACCGGCGGCAAGTACGACAGCCGCGCGTTCAAGAAGTCGGTCGGGCTGAATGGCGTGGGCACCAAGGCGGTGAACGCGTTGAGCACGGAATTCGTGGTGGAGAGTGTGCGGGAGGGCCAAATGAAGCGCGCAGGCTTCGTGCTCGGCGAGCTCACGGACGACGCCAAGGTGGAATCGACCACCAAACGCAACGGCACGCGCATTCGCTTCAAGCCTGACCCGGACATCTTCAAAGCGTACCGGTTCCGGACCGAGCACGTGGAGAAATTGTTGTGGAACTACGCCTACCTCAACACAGGCCTCACGCTTTACCTCAATGGCGAGAAGTTCCGGAGCGAGCACGGGTTGAAGGACCTCCTGGAAGATCGGCTCGACAGCAAGCTGCGGTACCCCATCGTGCATCTCTCGGGAGAGGACATTGAAGTGGCCATCACGCACACCGACGCGTACGGCGAGGACTACCAAAGCTTCGTCAACGGCCAGTACACCCCGCAAGGCGGGACGCACCAGGCGGCCTTCCGCGAGGCGTACATCCGGGTGGTCCGGGACTTCTTCGGCAAGGACTACGACGCCCAGGACATCCGTGGCGGCATCTCGGCGGCCGTGGCCGTGAAGGTGGAGGAGCCGGTGTTTGAGTCGCAGACCAAAACCAAGCTTGGCTCCCTGGAAGTGGGGCCGGACCGTCCGACGTTGAAGAGCTTCGTGTTTGAGTTTTTGAAGCGGGAGCTGGACAACTTCCTGCACCGCAATCCCGAGGTCGCCCAGGCCCTTCAAGCCCGGATCATCCAAAGCGAAAAGGAGCGGAAAGACCTCGCGGGCATCAAGAAACTCGCCCGCGAACGCGCCAAGAAGGCCTCCCTGCACAACCGCAAGCTGCGGGACTGCCGCCTTCACCTGACCGACAGCAAGAAGGACCGCAACGAGGAAACGACCCTCTTCATCACGGAGGGCGACTCGGCGTCGGGCTCCATCACCAAAGCCCGCGACGTGGCCACCCAGGCGGTGTTCAGCCTGAAGGGGAAGCCGCTCAACAGCTTTGGCCTGACCAAGAAGGTGGTGTACGAGAACGAGGAGTTCAACCTCCTGCAGGCCGCACTCAACATCGAGGACGGGTTGGACACCTTGCGTTACAACAAGGTGGTCATCGCCACGGATGCGGACGTCGACGGCATGCACATCCGGTTGCTCCTGATCACCTTCTTCCTGCAGTTCTTCCCAGATTTGGTCAAACGAGGCCACCTCTACGTGTTGCAAACGCCGCTGTTCCGGGTGCGCAACAAAAAGGAGACCCGTTACTGTTACGACGAAAGTGAGAAGCAGGCCGCCTTGGGATCCTTGGGCGCCCGGGCAGAAATCACCCGATTCAAGGGATTGGGGGAAATCAGCCCGGACGAGTTCAGCCACTTCATCGGCGAGGACATCCGGCTGGACCCTGTGGTCATCGGCAAGGAGCAAAGCCTCCAGGAGATGCTGGGCTTCTTCATGGGCAAGAACACGCCCAACCGCCAAAAATTCATCATTGAGAACCTCCGTGTGGAGAAGGACGAATTGACGGAAGCATGATTGAGCAAGAGCACCACGACGACGAGCGCGACGAGCGCGACGTCGAGTTTGCCGGGGACGAAGGGGCAGGAGACGCCGGGGAGATGGAGCGGGTGATCCCGGTCCGTGGGATGTACAACGATTACTTCCTCGACTACGCCAGCTACGTCATCCTCGAGCGTGCGGTGCCGCACCAGCACGACGGCCTGAAGCCCGTGCAGCGGCGCATTTTGCACAGCTTGCGTGAAATGGACGACGGCCGATTCCACAAGGTGGCCAACGTCATCGGCAACACGATGAAGTTTCACCCTCACGGGGACGCCAGCATCGGGGACGCCATGGTCCAAATCGGACAACGCGAGCTGCTGTTGGACTGCCAGGGAAACTGGGGCAACATCCTGACGGGGGACCGCGCCGCGGCCCCGCGTTACATCGAGGTCAAGCTGAGCAAGTTTGCCTTGGAGGTGCTCTTCAACGCCAAGACCACCACGTGGCTCTCCAGCTACGACGGCCGGAACAAGGAGCCCGAGACCTTGCCCGTCAAGTTCCCCTTGCTGTTGTCCAGCGGGGTGGACGGCATCGCCGTGGGTTTGGCCTGCAAAATCTTGCCGTACAACTTCATCGAGTTGATCGACGCGTGCATCGCACACTACCAAAACAAGCGCTTCAAACTCTACCCCGACTTCCCCACCGGCGGGATGGCGGACATGGAGAATTACAACGACGGGCTTCGCGGGGACCGGGTGCGCGTTCGGGCCCGCATCGACAAGGTCGACAACAAGACATTGGTGGTCCGGGAGGTGCCTTACGGCGTCACCACTGGGTCGCTCATCGACAGCATCTTGAAAGCCAACGACAAGGGCAAAATCAAGATCAAGAAGGTCGAGGACAACACCGCCAACAAAGTCGAGGTGGTCGTCCATTTGGCCAACAACGTGTCGCCGGACAAGATGTTGGACGCTTTGTACGCGTTCACAGACTGCGAAGTCAGTTTGGCGCCCAACAGCTGCGTCGTGTTCGACGACAAGCCCGTCTTCATGGGGGCCACCGAGATCCTGAAGATCAGCGCCGACCGCACGCGGCACTTGCTCAAGAGAGAGCTTGAAATCGAGCTGGGCGAACTTCAGGAAACCTGGCATTTCGCTTCGTTGGAGAAGATTTTCATCGAAAACCGCATCTACCGCGACATCGAGGAATGCGAAACGTGGGAGGAGATCCTCGCCGCCATCCATGAAGGCCTCAAGCCGCACATCAAGCACCTGTTGCGAGAGGTGACGGACGAGGATGTCACGCGACTCACCGAGATTCGAATCAAGCGCATTTCCAAGTTCGACAGCTTCAAGGCCGACGAACGGATCGCGTCGTTGGAAGGGGAGATCGAGCGCGTCAAGGACCACTTGGCCCACCTCACCGAGTACGCCATCGCTTGGTTCAAGCGTCTCAAGGAGAAGTACGGCGCAGGCCGCGAGCGCAAGACTGAACTGCGCACCTTCGAGTCCATCGACCGCAGCAAGGTTGCGGTGGCCAACGCCAAACTTTATTGGAACCCGGAAGAAGGGTTCGTGGGCACCGGATTGAAGCGCACGGAAGGGGAACTGCTCGGCGACTGTTCCGACATCGACGACATCATCGTGTTCCGGAAAGACGGCGTGATGCAGGTGAGCAAAGTGTCGTCCAAGGCGTTCTTCGGAAAGAACCTGCTGTACGCTGCCGTTTGGAAGCGGGGGGACAAGCGCACGACGTACAACGTCATTTACCTGGACGGCGCCACGGGCAGAAGCATGGTTAAGCGTTTCAACGTCACCTCCATCACGCGCGATCGAGAATACCCCATCACCAAGGGCACACCCAAGTCCAAAGTCTTGTACTTCACGGCCAACCCCAACGGCGAGGCGGAGGTGGTGTCCATTTTCTTGCGTGCCCAAGCCCGCCTGAAGAAGGTCAAGTTCGACGTCAACTTCAGCGACATCGCCATCAAGAGCCGCGGGGCCGGAGGCAACTTGGTCTCCAAGTTCCCGGTTCGAAAGGTGGAATTGAAAGAAGCCGGGGTGAGCACCTTGGGCGCGCGCAAAGTGTGGTACGACGACACCGTGCGTCGTTTGAATGCGGACGGACGGGGCCGGTTCTTGGGCGATTTCAAGGCGGAGGACAAGATTCTGATGCTCTTGGACGACGGGTCGTACGCGTTCTCGAGCTTCGACTTGAGCACGCACTTCGACGACAAGATGATCCACCTCGAGAAGTTCGATGAGGACCGTCCGGTGTCGGTGGTGTACTACGAAGGGGAAAAGGACGAGTGGTACGTCAAGCGCTTCTTGCCTGAATTCAGCAAGAATCCCACCGGGTTCATTGGGGAGCACGAGCAGTCCAAACTTTGGGTGGCGACGACCCTGCACCATCCCCATGTGCGCATCCGCTACAACCGTCGCTTCAAGCACACCCGTGACCGGGAAGACGACGTGCTGGACTTGCGTGGATTCATTTCGTTGAAGGGGGTGAGGGCTTTGGGCAACAAGCTCAGCGCATTGCCTGTGACGGAGGTGAGTCTTGAGCCGCCCGTCGAGGAACTGGAGCAAGCCTTGGAGCAAGAGCTGGATGCGGCACGTGCCGCCGATGCCGCGCGTGAAGCCACTGCGGAAACCCCGCCAGAAGCAGCCGCTGAAACGCCTGAAGCGGAACCCGAGGTCAAGCCGGAGCCTTCAGCCAAGGCCCCTTCTCCAGCGCCTGAGGTGGACGAGGGTGGGCAGGCGTCGTTGTTCTGATGGGCCAGCTTTGAATGCGATGAAAAGGACTTGGTGTTCATTGTACACCAAGTCCCAAATGCGCTACCTTTCGACCCCAAATACAACCCGATGAACCGATTGATTTTCCGCACTTCTGCCTTGGCCATCATGGCTTCTCTCGCTGCTGTTTTGACGTCCTGTGGAGGGCCCAATCCTTCCGGAGATGCGGAAGTTCTGGGTTCAGGCGAGCAAGCCGACGTGTTGGTGCACGCCGAGTGGACCAAAAACGCGACCATCTACGAAGTGAACGTTCGTCAGCACACCCCAGAGGGAACCTTCAACGCGTTGATCCCAGACCTTCCTCGGTTGAGGGAACTCGGTGCAGACATTTTGTGGTTGATGCCAGTGCATCCCATTGGAGAGGTCAACCGCAAAGGCGGCGAAAACGCCAACAATTACATCGTGGAGCCCGGCAGTTCTTCGTTGGGAAGTCCCTACAGCGTGCAGGACTACTACGCCATCAACCCCGACTACGGAACCCTTGAAGACTTCAAACGATTTGTGGACGAGGCCCACGCGCTGGGCTTGCGGGTGATTTTGGACTGGGTGGCCAACCACAGCGCCTTCGATTGCGTGTGGACCGAGTCGCACAAGGAATACTACCTGTTGGACAGCCTCGGCAACTTGCAACCCCCATTGGGCACCGACTGGTGGGACGTGGCCCAACTCGATTGGGAGAACGGCGTGGACAACGGGCTGTACGCGGGCATGGCGGACGCCCTGGTCCACTGGGTGGAGAACTGCGGGGTGGATGGGTACCGCTGCGACGTGGCGATGAAGGTGCCGACCCCGTTTTGGGAGATGGCCCGCCGACAACTCGAGGCGGTCAACCCCGACGTCTTCATGCTTGCCGAAGCCGAAGAGCCTGAACACCACAACCGCGCCTTCGACATGAGCTACGGATGGCACTTCCATCACTTGACCAACCAAGTGGCCCAAGGCAAGGAGCCCGTTCAGGTGTTACGCGATTACGTGCACGAAGAGGCCGAGCGCTTTGCGACCGACGCGTACCGCATGGGGTTCATCACCAACCACGACGAGAACAGCTGGAATGGTACGGTGGAAGAGCGCTACGGCGACGCCGGCGACGCCATGGCGGTGTTGGCAGGCACGCTCTTGGACATGCCGTTGGTGTATTCGGGCCAAGAGTCCTTCAACCAAGACCGCTTGCGGTTCTTTGAGAAGGATACCGTGAAGTGGGGCGGCTACGACAAGGCCGACTTCTACCGCACCTTGAACGAGCTCAACCACACCCGCGAGGCCCTTTGGAACGGAGACTTCGGTGGCGCGCCTCAATTGTTGACCACGTCCGCCGACGAGTCGGTCTTCGCGTTCTACAAGCAGAAAGGCGAAAGCACGGTGGTGGTGGTGGTGAACTTCTCCGCCGACGCCCAAACTGTGAAGCTCGCCTTGCCTGAAGCCGAGTTGACTCCTGTGATGGGAGGCTTTGACGTCACCGGCTGGGAGGCAGGCCAAGAAATGGCCCCTTACAGCTACGCGGTCTTCGCCACAGCATCTTGAGTTGTGCTGCCGCACCTGCGTGAGGATGCGGTGTAAGTTTGGGACATGGAATTGAAGCGCGTTGCGTTGATTGCCCACGACGGCAAAAAGGACGACTTGGTGGACTTCGTGAAGGCCCATCAAGGCTGGTTCGAAACCCTTGAGTTGGTGGGCACGGGAACCACAGGTGGTCGGGTGGCCGAGCTGGGGATGTCGGTGCGGCGTTTGGCTTCAGGCCCCCTTGGAGGCGACGCCCAAATCGCGGCCCTCATCACCGAAGGCCTGTTGGACGCGGTGGTCTTTTTCCGCGACCCCATGGGCAAGCACCCCCACGAACCGGACGTGAACATGCTGTTGCGCCAGTGCGACGTGCACAACGTGGCGTTGGCCACCAACAGGGCCACGGCCGAATTGCTGGTGCAAGCGGCCAACCCGGCACAGGGTTGAGCGGCGCCGTTCGGCGGGGCGCAGGACCTTGGCCGTCTTCCAACGTCGAGCAGGAAGTTCGTCGTTGGCTCCTGATCCGTTTGGAGGCTGTGGAGGTCGAGGAGCGCGAAGGCATGGCCTTGCGCTTGATGGAGCATGCATCCGGCCAGCCCCGAGGTGCGCGGTTGACCGAGGAGAGGCGCTGGTCAGAATCGGAGCTGGACCGGTTGGCGGTGTGGGCTGCGAGGTTGTCGGAAGGGGAGCCCTTGCAACATGTCTTGGGCCAAGCCTGGTTTGACGGCATGGCGCTGCGTGTCACCCCAGACGTCCTCATTCCGCGCCCTGAGACGGAAGAGCTCGCAGCTTGGATGGCCCAGAAGCTCGCGGCCATGCCCCACGCTGCCCCAAGTGCGCTGGATTGGTGCACGGGTTCTGGATGCATTGCGTTGTCCTTGAAGAAGCGGGTGCCGCGTGCGGAAGTGCACGCATGGGACGTCAGCGAGCGAGCCTTGAACGTCGCCCAGGCCAACGCCGAATCCCAAGGTTGTGACTTGAAGACGGGGAAGGCCGATTTGCTCGACGCCCAGCGTCCAGCGGCGCCCTTTCACTTGGTGGTCTCGAACCCACCCTACATCCCTGAGGCAGAATGTGCGGACATGCACGCGAGGGTGGTGAATCATGAGCCGGCGTTGGCGCTGTTTGTGCCGGACGAGGATCCGCTTGTGTTCTACCGTTCCCTTGTGAGGTGGTGCGAAGACGGGGGGCTCTCTCAGGAAGGGTGGCTTGGTATGGAATGTCACCAGGCGTTTGCAAGCCACGTGGCAGGGCTGTTGGCGGTTTCAGGCCGTTGGAAACACGTGGAAATCCTGGAAGACTTGCAGGGCAAGCCAAGGCATGTTGTGGCCCGACTTGAGGTACCTTCATTGCATGGACGCCCTCCAAAGGATTGACGCACTTCGGGCTGAATTGCACGCCCACAACCACAAGTATTACGTGCTTGCAGAGCCGTCGATTTCCGACCGGGAATTCGACGCGTTGTTGGAGGAGTTGGCCCAACTTGAGGCGGCCCACCCTGGAGCCTACGACGCAAATTCCCCGACCCAACGTGTGGGCGGTGACCTCACCGACAAGTTTGAAAAGGTGTCGCACAGGCACGCCATGTTGTCGTTGAGCAACAGCTACAACGCCGAGGAGGTGGCCCAATGGGCCGAGCGGGTGCAGGCGTCGTTGCCCGGAGAGGACGTGGAATTCGCCATGGAACTCAAATACGATGGGGTGGCCATCAGCCTGTGGTACGAAGGAGGCGCGCTTGCGCGCGCCCTCACCCGAGGCGACGGCGCTGTGGGCGAAGACGTTCGCACCAACGTGGCCACCATTCGGACGGTTCCCTTGAGACTTCTCCCTGGCGCACCTTCTGAACTCGAAATCCGGGGCGAGATCTTTTTCCCGTTGGATGGATTCAACGAACTCAATGCGTCGCGCAGGGAGTCTGGCGAGCAAGAGTTCGCCAACCCCCGCAACACTGCGGCTGGCACCCTCAAGCTCCAAGACAGCCGCCTGGTGGCGGACCGTCCGCTGGACTGCATGTTGTACAACGTCGACGGCGGCGCCATGCAGGCGCTTGGCGTGACGCGGCACAGCGAAGCGGTCGAACGCACCGCGACGTGGGGGTTCAAGCCGCCTCAAGGAAGAAGTTTGGAGGTCACGACGTCGGTCGACGGCATCATGGCCTTCGTGGCGCATTGGGACAAGGCCCGTCACGACCTCAACTTCGCAATCGACGGCATTGTCCTCAAGGTCAACCGCTACGACCAGCAGAAACGACTTGGGAACACGGCCAAGAGCCCACGATGGGCGTTGGCGTACAAGTTTGAAACCGAGCGCGCGCGCACCGAATTGGTGGACGTGAAATACCAGGTCGGACGGACCGGGGCGGTGACGCCTGTGGCCGACCTCGATCCGGTGCAACTCGGCGGGACGACGGTGCAACACGCCAGTTTGCACAACGCCGACCAAATCGCCAAGCTGGACCTGCGCATCGGCGACATGGTTTTCGTGGAGAAAGGCGGGGAGATCATCCCCAAGATTGTGGGGGTGGACCGTGAGGCCGCCCATGCAGAGGGGTTGTTTGCGCCGCCGTCGTTGGTGTTTCCGTCGGCTTGCCCAGAATGCGGATCCACGTTGGAACGTGTGGAGGGGGAAGCCCAGCACTACTGCGTGAACTCCGCGGACTGTCCCGCCCAGGTGCGCGGCCGCATCGAGCATTTCATCTCAAGGAAGGCCATGAACGTGGATGGGCTTGGGAAAGAGACCGTGGCGCAGTTGGTGGACGCCGGCCTCCTTCGAGATGTGGCGGACCTGTACGCCCTGACGGCGGATCAATTGATGCCGCTGGAGCGCATGGCCCAAAAGTCGGTGGACAACCTGCTAACCAGTCTTGCCGCGAGCAAGGCGGTTCCGTTCGAGCGCGTGTTGTTTGCGCTGGGCATTCGCCATGTGGGGGAAACGGTGGCCAAGCTGTTGGCCCAGAGCTTGGGCTCCCTTGAGAAGCTTGCCAAAGCCAGTGTGGAGGAGGTGGTGGCGTTGGAGGGCATTGGTCCGGTCATCGCGGAAAGCGTGGTGTCTCAATTCGCAGACTCCACCTTCCAAGAAGTGGTGGCTCGGCTGGTGTCTGCGGGCATCCAAACTGAAGTGGTGATGGAAGCGCCTGTGGGGAACGCCCTCGAAGGGGAGGTGGTTGTGGTCAGCGGCGTCTTCGCCACCATGTCCCGCGACGAGGCCAAATCTGCGGTGACCGCCCACGGAGGGCGGCTGGTGGGCAGCATCAGCTCCAAGACAACCATGGTCTTGGCCGGCGACAACATGGGGCCCAGCAAGTTGGCGAAGGCAGAAAAGCTCGGGGTCCCGATCGTGGACGAAGAGGCGTTTTTGGCCAGGATTCAGTCCTGACCTTGGCCAGGCCACCCGTCAGAAGGAGACGGTGAATTTTAAGTTCACCCTGCGGCCGGTCAGGAAGTTGGGCACGGCGTAATAGCGACCGTTGACATCCTGAATCCAGTTGTGGTTGATGGTGTTGTTGATGCCCAACAAGTTGAAGACTTCGATGGACACGAGCCCGTCCCGTTCAGCTTCGTCGCTGAACAAGGCCCTGGAGAAGCCCACGTCGACGCGGCGGTAGGCCGGGGTGCGGAGCACGTCTTGGTGCCTGTTGAAAGACGGCGGCCCGTAAGGCAGGCCGCTGCCATAGAAGAGGCTGAGCAACACCTTGTAGTCCGGGTTGCGCGGCATCTCGTCTTGAAAGAGCAAACTGAAGCTGAACCGTTGGTCCGCGGGGCGGGGAATCATGCCCGGGAGCACCACCACGGTGTCGGTGATGGTGGCATATGGACCGCTGTGGTAGCCCGGCACGACCTGCAGGCCGTCGGCGTTGAAATACTCCTCGTAGCTGTCGTCGGCCAGGTCTTCCTCTGTTTTGAGCGCAGACATGCGAAGCCAGCTTTGGATGCCAGGGATGAATTCCCCGTTGAGCATCATGTCCACGCCGGTGGCGTAGCCTGAGGCGTTGTTGGTCGCGTAGTAGCGTTGCCGGACGTTCTCAATCTCGTAAGGGATGAGGTTGTCGAGGTCTTTCCAAAAGAGCTCCCCCACAAACTTGAAGGGACGGCCTTTGGACGAGAACTCGTGGTCGACCCCCGCCACCGCATGGATGGCACGCTGGGGCGCCACGTCGTCGCGGACGCGCCCATCGAGGCCGCGCATCTCACGGTAAAACGGGGGTTGGTGGTAGTAGCCGCCCGACACGCGGAGCACCGTTTGGGCCATGCTTGCAGGAACAAAAGACACGTTGGCCCGCGGCCCGCCCACCATGTGGGTGTTGCGTGCGCTGGCTTCGGGGTGCGTCAACACCGACCACCGATGAACTCGTGCGCCGACATGGACCCGCAGGTCGCCCCGCGCGGATTCCCGCGTCCACGTGTCCTGCACGAAGGCGGTGCTGCGGTGGGCCGACACCAAGTTGTGTTCGGACACGTAGTAGGGCAGGGCGATGATCTGGTTGGGGCGGTCTGCGGGGTCGAGGTAGCCCAAATTGTCTGCGGGGTGCGGGGCGAAGAACCCCGCCGAATCCACCACGTTCCACTCGGACACCACGTCGTCGAACGTTTCGATCCTATGCTTGATTCCCCATTCCACGTGGTGCTGTTCCAGGATGTGGCTTCCCTTGAGCGCAGAGCTGACCACGCGGGCCCAGAGTTGGTTGCGGCCGTGTTGCAGGAATCCGCCCACGCCAAACGTTTGGCCTTCGTCGAAGGTGTCGCCGCCCGGGTCGCGCTCCAACTCGCTGAGGAAGTATTGTCCCAGGACGTCGAAGGATTCGCGCTCGGCCGTTTGAAAGACCGACTGGATGAACCGGATGCGCGATTGTTCGGTGCGTCGCTCTGCGGCCAGGGCGCCGAATCCGGTCTCGTAGCCAGACTCCTCACGTCCGTCGTAATACACCGTCAGTCGGGCCGCCTGGTTCACGGTGCCGATGTTGGTTTCACGTGTCGCCGGCAGGAAGCTGTAATCGTTTCGGCCGTAGACGCCGAGGGCCTGCAATTCCCAGGGGCCGTACCCGTCGGGATCCCACGTCAGGTAGCATTGGCCATCGAGGTAGGTGGGGGCGTATTCCCCACGCTCGTCCAAGGTGGACAGGATGTAGCTGTTGTTGCGGTAGCGCAGTCCCACATTCATGCGGACTGGGCCCAGCACGTTGTCGTGTTGGAGATGGGCGCCCAGCGCGCTGGCGGTCGCCCGGGTTTTCGCCTCGGTGGGCTTGCGGTAGTGGATGTCGAGCACCGAGCTCAGCTTGTCCCCGTATTTGGCTTCAAACCCGCCTGCACTGAATTCAATGCGGTCCACCATGTCGGGGTTGGCGAACGACAGTCCTTCTTGTTGACCGCTCCTCACCAAGAACGGACGGTACACTTCGATGTCGTTGACGTAGACCAAATTCTCGTCGAACGACCCGCCGCGCACGTTGTATGCGCTGCTCAGCTCAGACGTGAAGTTCACCGGGGCTTGAAGCAAGGCGTCCTCGATCGTGCCTCGAGGGGTGGGGACTTTGCCTGCCAGTTTGGGGTCGATGCGCTGCACCGTCACGTCTTGTCGGCCGTCTCCGACGACTTCCGCCTCTTGGAGGTTGGTCCCAGGCTTGAGCCTGAATCGGTGTTGCACGCGCTCGCGCTCAAACGTCCAAGACCACGACTCCGACCCGTGCCCAACGAACGACGCTTGCACGGTCCATGGGCCTGCGTGGGGAAATTCGATGCTGTACCGGCCTTCCGCGTCGGTGGTCACCCCAAGCCGGAGGTGGTCCTTCACCAAGACGGCCGCACCAGGGAGGGGCGTGCCTTGGGTGTCCTGGACGTCGCCGGTCAGGAAAAAGCTTTGGCCCCAGGCGATGGCAGAGGACGCCATGACGAGCCAGCACGCGAGGAGGATGCGAAAGCGGTGGGACATCATTGCCTGCGCAAATCGCCAGATTTCAACGCTTGGAGGAACTGTGCCCAAGCCACAGGATTCAGCAAATTCACGGGAGGCGCTTGACCCGCGTAGCCAGCTTGCTGGGCCTGGGCGGCGAGGACATCCGACGACGTCGACTGGCCGTCGCGTCCGACCTCGCTGAGGCGGTCGTAAACGTCCATGGGGTCCATGGGGGAGTCCCAAGCAGGGTCGAGGCCTTGGTTGGGCAGGCCAAGTGCCAAGAAGTCTTGACGAAAGCGCTCACGGCTGGGCCAAGGGTACACAAACGCGTCGTTCATCGTTACGGTGTCCCGGCCCATCGGCTGGACAAGGTTCACCCGCGCGAGCTCCCCGCCTTCTGGGATGACGGCTTGTTGGCTCACGTACCCGACGCTCGAGAACTCCAAGGTGTCTCCCGTCAAGGCCGGCAGGCTGAAAAACCCACGGGCGTCGGTCATGGTGCCTCGGCGGTCACGCGACCTGAACACCGTGCAGTAGGGCAGGGGAGACAGCGAGTCGCCGGTGACGACCAAGCCGCTGACCTGGACCACTTGTGCGGGCAGGCTGTCGGTTTGGCTTGACGCGGCAAGGCCCATCCACAGGGTGAATGCGCACACAAATGCAAGGCGGAAGGGCGCGGAATTCATGCGTCGTGGAAGGTACAACGCATCAAGCGCCTTCTTCTTGTGCCGTCTTGAATTCGCTCGTGAAATGGAAGGTGATTTCAGGAAAATTCTGAATCTCCATGTTCAGCATGAACTGGGAAGGCGCGAGGTACACCTCGAGGCCGTCTTTGTCGCGTACGATGTCTTGGGCCTTGATGCGTCGGAATTCGGCGAGCTTGGCTTCGTTTTCGGATTCGATCCAGCAGGCCTTGGAGTAAGGTTTGGCTTGGAATTCGCACTTGGCGCCGTATTCGTGCTCCAGCCGGTATTGGATGACCTCAAATTGGAGCTCTCCCACGGTGCCCACGATTTTGCGGTTGCCCGCTTCGCGGATGAACAACTGGGCCACCCCCTCGTCGGTCAGCTGTTGGATGCCTTTCTCCAGCTGTTTGCTCTTCATGGGGTCTTTGTTGACCAACTCTTTGAAGATCTCGGGCGAAAAGCTGGGGATGCCTCGGAACTGCAGGTCTTCCCCCTCCGTGAGTGTGTCGCCAATTTTGAAGTTGCCCGTGTCGTAGAGGCCCACCACGTCGCCGGGCCATGCTTCGTCCACGACGCTCTTCTCTTGGGCCAAGAACGTGGCAGGGTTGGCGAACTTCAGCTTTTTCGTGAGGCGCGTGTGTTGGTAGAACGTGTTGCGCTTGAAGCTGCCGGAGCACACGCGGAGGAAGGCAATCCGGTCGCGGTGCTTGGGGTCGATGTTCGCGTGGATCTTGAAGATGAACCCAGTGAACTTGGACTCGTCTGGCGCAACCTCGCGGCTGGATGTTTCTCGGGGCTTGGGGTTGGGCGCGATGTCGATGAAGGTGTCCAACATCTCCTGCACACCGAAGTTGTTCACCGCGCTTCCAAAGAAGACGGGCGCCAGTTTGCCTTCGAGGTAGGGGGCTTGGTCCCAGGCGTCGTAGACCCCTTCCACCAATTCCACATCCTCACGGAGTGTGTCGGCGTGTTCCCCCACGAGGTCGTCGAGGGCGCTGTCGTCAAGGGATTCGATGGCAATTACGTCTTTGGCCACCTTGGTTTTGTCCGCTTGGAACAGGCGCAAGCTCTTGTTGTAAAGGTTGTAGACCCCTTGGAAGGTGTGTCCTTGAGAAATGGGCCAAGACAACGGTCGAACTTGGATGTTGAGCTTGGCTTCCACTTCGTCGAGCAGGTCGGTGGGGTCGCGGCCCTCGAGGTCCATCTTGTTGATGAAGACAATCACAGGGGTGTTGCGCATCCTGCAGACTTCCATGAGGCGCTCGGTCTGGGGCTCCACGCCTTTCACGCAGTCGATGACCAAGATGACGCTGTCCACCGCCGTCAACGTCCTGTACGTGTCTTCGGCGAAATCCCTGTGGCCCGGGGTGTCGAGCAGGTTGACCAGGATGTCCTTGTAGTGGAACGCCATGACCGACGTGGCCACCGAGATGCCACGTTGACGTTCAATGTCCATGAAGTCCGACGCCGCGGACTTGGTGATCTTGTTGTTCTTGACCGCGCCGGCAGTTTGGATGGCGCCACCAAACAGGAGAAATTTCTCCGTCAACGTGGTTTTGCCGGCGTCCGGGTGCGAGATGATCGCGAAGGTGCGACGGCGTTGGATTTGGTCTTGGATGGCAGCGCTCATGGTGGCTGCAAACTTACGTCGTCCGTGCCGACTGAATGGCTTGGTGCACCAAGTCGTTCCAAGCTGGAATCAAGGCCTCCGGGTGCGATTTCATCGCATGCTTCTTGGCCGCGCCGCACATCTCGGCTGTTGCACTGCCGTCCATGGCCAGGACCTCTTGAACGGCACGTGCGAGGTCGCGGACGTCGCGGGATTCAAACCCGATGCCCCGCCCACCGTCCAGCAATTCCGGGGTGCCGCCGGCCATGGAACCCACAACGGGCACCCGGCGGGCCATGGCTTCCAGCGTGACGGTTCCAATCGTCTCAGCGTGGCTTGTCATGGCAAACACGTCCAGGGCGTCGTACACCGGCAGCACCTCGTTGCGGCCTTCCAGCCAATGGACGCGGCCGGCCACCCCCAATTCCGTGGCCAGGTCCTTCAAGTGACTCGCTTCGTCGACGCCGTTGTTGACGGTGTTGTCGCCGACAAACAGCCAGTGCACGTGGTCAGGGAGCTGTGCCAACGCGCGAAGGGCCATCCGCTGGCCTTTGCCAGGATCCAGCCGTCCCACTGTGCCCACCAGCGTCACGCCCACAGGCGCGGCCAAGCCGAGTTGGCGTCTGGCAGACTGCGCATCCATGCGACTGGCGTCAAACCAACGAGGCGCCAAAGGGAGCGGAAGGACATGGGTTTGATGGGCGTGGAGGGGGGTGTTTTTGAGGGATTCGGCCCGCAACGATTCCAGTCCACTGACCCAGGCGTTCACCGTTCTGTAGCGGCGCTTGTGCCACCACAGCGTTTTAGGCTTGGAGATCTGCATGGCCTGTTGCACCAACAGTGGGGTTCCGGTTTGGCGGCACGCGCGGCTGGCCACGTCCAAATCTCGTGGGGCCCGAATCCACACCAAATCGGCCTCCCGCGCCAATTGCTTCCACCGCCTCACATCCAAGACGGTCGCACGTCGAGGATGATGGGGGATGGCCTCTGAGGTGACCCCAAACGTCGGGGCGTGGTTCCAGCTCGGGGAACCTTCCACGGCGGCGTACGACACCTCGTGTCCGGCCTTTGTCATCCATTGGGCCATGACCAACAAGTTGCGCTCCAGTCCTCCCCAACCGATGGACGAGGTGATGAGTCTCAACTTGTACGTCATCAGTCTCTTGTGTCTGGGCGAATGGTGAGCTCACTGACGATGCCTCTGCCTCGGCTTTCCACCGCAAACAAGGCCGCTTCCGCCACGTATTCCGGGGTCATGCCCACGTCGAATTGGGGGCGATAATTGGCCCGAAGTTCGTCGTTGGTGGTGCGGTCGATGAAGGGGGTGTTCACCGCGCCTGGGTTGAGCGTGGTGACGGCCAGCTGTCCCTTGAACTCCGTCCGGAGTGATTCCGAAATGGCCAGGACGGCGTGCTTGGTGGCGCAGTAAATGCCGCTGTTGGGGAAGACTTGACGGGCGGCCAAGGAGCCGATGTTCACCACATGCCCTTTGGAAGCCAACAACAGAGGCAACGTCGCGTGCAAGGTGTTCAGCACTCCGGTGACGTTGACGTCCACCATGGCGTGCCACTCCTCGATTTTCGCGTTTTCCAGCGGGTCGAAATAGCCGATGCCCGCGTTGGGGATGACCACATCCAGTCCTGTCCAGCGGTCAGAGATCCACTCCACACAGCGCGTAATAGACGCCACGTCCGTGACGTCGCAGGGGAGGGTGGACACCGAGCCGTTGAGGCCTTGGGCTTCTTCAGCCAACTCTGCCAAAGCATCTTGTGACCTTGCGGAGGCGAGGACATGGTGTCCTGCGCCGGCCAAGGTCAAAGCGCATGCTTTTCCGATGCCACTGGAGGCGCCGGTGATCCAAATGTTCAATTGTTTCATGGATTCGATTCCCATTGTGAAAGGCCCACGACGCGGTCGTAGCCTTCCCAGTCTTCGTAATGCACCACCAGGGTGTAGAGGTTGTTGGTTTGTGCGTGGCTTCCTTCGACATCCAGCAGTTGGCCTGCGGAGTCGCGGTCGTCTTGTTCCCGCACCACGTAGTGGTAGTTGTGGTAGCCCTGCTTGAGGGTTTGGTCCAACGTGTACAGGCCACGGTCGGCGTCGTAGATCATCTTGAAGTCGGGCCTGCACTCGTGCTGGCTCAACGCCCCCACCACATAGACGTCCCTTCCAGCCAGCGGGTGGCGGGTGTCCAAAGACCAGTGCACCCACACGTGGTCGCTCCCGGTGTAGGGGTCGAGACGGTCGTTGTGGGTGACCGACGCGCCGTGGATGTCTTGACCTCCTCCGAAGTAGTCGTACGTGCGGCGCTCGTCCGTCTCCAGCCAGAAGTGCCACGCGTCGGGATGCTCTTCCAGGCGGGCGACGCCCCGTGCGCTGAACTCGAGCCCCTTGAGGTCCACAAACCGATACGTGTTGCCGCCTTCAAAGATGTGGCCGGACCGGGTGAAGTCGATCTCGGTGCCTTTGACAAACCTCGGCTCTTTGCCCGTGATGGCCCGGGACCACGTCCAGTTGGGCACCACGGTGACGGTCAGCCGGTCGTACGGGTCGGACAGACTGTAGTTCCGCTCTTTCACGGTGAAGTGCACCTCTTGGTGGCTGCGCACCAGTGCCAAATCCGACGGTTCTCCCACCTTGGCGTCCACGTCGCACAATTCCTCAAACACCACGAATCGACGCTGCACCAGCGGCCGTTCAGGTTCGTAGGGGTCGACGATTTGGAGCAAGTAATTGCCGCTTCGGGTCCACTTCAAGTCATCGTTGGGCAACCGCAACAGGTGGTGGGTGAAGTCCACCTTCGTTCCGAAGCTCGCCTCGTCGTCGGAGGTGGGGGTGGAGTAGAACCCTTGCAGGTACTCGCTGGGGTGGAGGTCGGAGGGTTGCCAGTGGCGGTCGCAGTGAACGATTTGAACTTCCCAGGGCGTGTAGTCCCCCGTCATGTCGTCAAAGCGCAGTTCCAACACGCCTTGTTCTTGGGATTGCGCCAGCGACACCACCGGCGGCGCTATGGGTTGGCCCACAGGGTGGAACGTCACCGCTTGAATGCGCGCGTCGTCGAGGGGCAGGGGAGGGAAGGTGGAAGGTTGTGCGTTGGCCACCGTGGCGCTGAACCAAGTCAGGGCCAAGGCCCACAGCCCAGAACTTGCTTGAGGAACGTGCCAGCTGAAAGTCATGCCCCAAAGTTCGTCGCAAATCCTTTCAAGAATTGCCCTTGCGACCATGGATAAATCGCGTGTTGTCTTGGTCCGTTCTTTTGGATTGTGAGGGCTACCTTTGCGCCCCGAAAACCGATTGGACATGTCCAAGACCTTGCGAATCAAAAAAGGAGTTGACATCCGCTTGGCCGGAGCTCCTTCCACCGAATGTGCTGCAGCGCCGGCGCCCAAGGTGGTGGCCATTCAACCTCCCGATTACCCGGGATTGACCCCCAAACTTGCTGTCAAAGCCGGCGACGCTGTGAGCGTCGGTGACGCGCTTGTGTTCGACAAGACGTTCACCAACGTGAAGGTCGCAAGCCCTGTGGCTGGCACCGTGAAGGAAGTGGTTCGTGGCGCCAAGCGCCGGATCATGGCTGTCGTGGTGGAGGCTGCTGGCGAAGAAAAGCACCGCGACTTCGGGGTGTGGAACGGCGGAGGCCGTGACGCCCTTGTGGCCCACCTTGCTGAGGCGGGCATGTTCGCGGCGTTCCGCCAGCGTCCTTTCGACGTGTTGGCCAACCCTGCCGACACCCCCCGCGCGATTTACGTGAGTGGGTTCGATTCCTCGCCCATGGCGGCGTCGACGTCTGTGGTGGTGGAAGGCCAAATGGACCACCTCCAGCGCGGCATTGATGCCCTGGCCGAGCTGGCAGGAGCGGGTGGTGTGCACGTCGGCCTTCAGGCCGGCGACAGCGCCCTCGGCGGCCTCAAGAATTGCAAGACGACCGCCTTCCAAGGCCCGCACCCCGCCGGAAACGTGGGCGTGCAAATTCACCACACCGCCCCCATCAACAAAGGGGAAGTGTTGTGGACATTGGGTTTGCAGGACGCCATCAACCTCGGTGCCCTTTTGAACACCGGCAAGTACAGCGCCCGACGCGTGGTGGCTGCGTGTGGCTCTGAAATGGACACCCCCCGTCACTTGGAAACCGTCGTTGGCGCCAAACTCGCCGACCTCGGATTGAAGGTCCACGACGGCGCCCGCGTCATCAGCGGCAGCGTGTTGACCGGCACAAACGCCGGAATGGAAGGCCACTTGGGCGCGTTCGCCACACAAGTGGTGGCGTTGCCGGAAGGGCACGACCCCAAGTTCATGTTGACCGAAGGGTGGCTGAGCCCAGGGTTGAACAAATTCTCTGCCAGCCGTGCCTACCCCACGTGGCTCATGCCCAAGGGGAAGACCTACACGTTGGACACCAACCAGAACGGGGAAGACCGCGCCTTCGTGGTCTCCGGCCAATACGAGGCCGTGTTCCCCTTCGACATTTACCCAGTGCACCTCGTCAAGAGCATCATGGTGAACGACATCGATGCGATGGAGAAGCTGGGCATCTACGAAGTCGCGCCCGAGGATTTTGCCTTGTGCGAGTTCGTGTGCACCTCGAAAATTCCTGTGCAGTCGCTCGTGCGTGAGGGGCTGGACGCTTTGAAAGTGGAACTTGGATAAAGACTGACGACATGAAAGCCATTCACAACCTCATCCAATCGGTCAAGCCTCACTTTGAAGAAGGCGGCAAGCTGTCGCGCTTCTGGGTGGTGTTCGACTCCCTCGAGACGTTCGCATTCACCCCAGGTCACGTGACCTCCTCAGGGGCGCACGTCCGTGACAGCATCGATTTGAAGCGCACCATGTTCTTGGTGATTGTGGCCATGATTCCTTGCCTGTTGTTTGGCATGTGGAACATCGGACACCAGTACCACTTGAGCCTGGGCCAATCTTCCGACCTCCTCGCCAACGTGCTCGTGGGCGCATGGAAGGTCATCCCACTCATCGTCGTCAGCTACGGCGTGGGCTTGGGCATTGAGTTCTTGTTCGCGGGCATGCGTGGGCATAGCATCAACGAGGGGTACCTCGTGTCCGGCATGCTGATCCCACTCATCATGCCCGTCGACGTGCCCCTGTGGATGGTCGCCCTGGCCGTGGCGTTTGCCGTGGTGGTGGCGAAAGAAGTCTTCGGAGGCACCGGCATGAACATTCTGAACGTGGCCCTCACGGCACGGGCGTTCTTGTTCTTCGCCTACCCCAAGCAATTGAGTGGTGAAATTTGGATCCACGACGTGGCGACCAGCAAGGCTGGAGGCATGCTTGTGGACGGGTACACTGGGGCCACGGCCTTGGGTCACCTTGCGGGCACGGTGGGCACCGCGGCGTCGGAAGCGAGCGCCGCCACGATGTCGCTCTTCGCGGACGGCGGCATGTTCTCGTTGAGCAACTGCTTCCTGGGGTTGATCCCGGGTTCGGTGGGTGAAACGTCTTCGTTGGCTTGTCTGATCGGCGCGGCTATCCTCATTTGGACTGGCATTGGCAGCTGGCGCGTGATCGCCTCCTTCTTGGCAGGCGGCTTGGTGATGGGGGTGTTGTTCAACCTCATCGGCGCCAACGCGTACATGACCATCAACCCTGTGCACCAAGTGGTGATGGGCGGATTCATGTTTGGCATGGTCTTCATGGCCACCGACCCTGTGAGTGCAGCCCAAACGAACACCGGCAAGCTCTGGTACGGATTCTTCGGCGGCTTGTTCAGCATCATGATTCGCGTCTTCAACCCCGCTTACCCCGAGGGGGTGATGATGGCCATCTTGTTCATGAACGTCATGGCCCCACTCATCGACCACTACGTGATTGAAGCCAACATCAAGCGCCGTGAGAAGCGGTTGACGGTGGCTGCAGCCTAACCTTACGAACGAACGAAACGCACAACCATGGCGATCAACAAAAACGGAACCGGCTACACCTTTGGCTTTGCCATTGTGATGGTGGTGGTGGTGGGGGCGGCCCTCGCAGCCACAGCCATCTCGCTGAAGCCTCTCCAGCAGGCCAACGCGGCCGATAAAAAGATGATGGACATCCTCGGGGCCATCAAGGTGGACTCCCAGCGCGACAACGCGAAGGAGCTCTTCGCTGAATACGTCACCTCACGCGTGTCCATTGACGCGGCGGGTGCGCAGGTGACTGTGAAGCAAGGCGAAGTCAACACCACCGACGCAACCGACCCCTTCAACATCGACATCAAAAAGGACTACCGCTCGCACAAGCCTTCCAAGGGCGATTTGTCTTGGGCCAACGCCAGCGACTTGACCTTCCCGGTCTTCGAATGCCAAAAAGAAGGCGAGACCTACTTCGTGGTGCCCATGGTGGGCTCTGGGCTGTGGGGACCGATTTGGGGCTACGTGGCGCTTGAGGGCGACATGCAGACCATCTACGGCGCCAAGTTTGACCACAAGACCGAGACGCCTGGTTTGGGTGCTGAAATCAAAGAGTCCTTCTTCACGGAAAAGTTTGAGGGCAAGACCCTCGCGGAAGTGGGCCCCACGTACTTCTCGGTCCTGAAGGGCGGAGCGTTGACCGACGTCCACAGCGTCGACGGCATCACCGGCGGCACCATCACGTCCAAGGGCGTGGATGAAATGCTCAACCGCACCATGGGCATTTACCTCAAGTACTTCAACAACGCAACCCAACGCGCCCAACGATGAGCACCGACACCAACTCCGCGGTCGAGACCAAGCGCGAGAGCTTGTTCAGCAAAAAGAACCGCAAACTCCTCAAGGATCCCCTGGACGACAGCAACCCCATCACCGTGCAGGTGCTTGGCATTTGCTCTGCCTTGGCGATCACCGTGCAACTTCAGCAGGCTGTGATCATGAGCTTGTCTGTGCTGTTCGTGATGATTGGCGGAAACGTCATCATCTCCCTGCTTCGCAACATGGTTCCAGACCGAATCCGCATCATCGTGCAGCTCGTGGTCGTCGCCTCCTTGGTGATCATCGTGGACCAAGTGCTCAAAGCTTTCCAGCCAGACATCAGCGAGAAGTTGTCGGTCTTCGTGGGCTTGATCATCACCAACTGCATCATCATGGGACGCCTCGAGGCGTTCGCCTTGGGCAACAAGCCTGGGCCTGCGCTCCTCGACGCCATCGGCAACGCGATGGGCTACGCGTGGATCCTCCTCGTGGTCTCCATCGTCCGTGAAATCTTCGGCAGCGGGGCCATCTCGCTTCCCGGCATGGGCCAAGTGAAGTTCTTGCCCACAAGCTGGTTCATTTCTGAAGGTGGATTCTACGAGAACAACAACTTGATGATTCTCCCTCCGATGGCTTTGATCACGGTGGGTCTGATCATTTGGATTCAACGCAGCCGCAACGAGGCACTTATCGAAGAAAACTAAGCCATGGAATACCTCAGCATATTCGTGAAGGGCATCTTCATCGAGAACATGATTTTCGCCTACTTCTTGGGCATGTGTTCTTACCTCGCGGTGTCCAAGACTGTCAAAACCGCCAACGGCCTGGGCCTTGCGGTGATTTTTGTCCTCGGCATCACCGTGCCGATCAACTACCTCCTTGAGAACTACGTGCTCAAGGAAGGGGCCTTGGCCTGGTTGAACCCGGAGTACGCCAACGTCGACTTGAGCTTCCTGAGCTTCATCATGTTCATCGCGGTCATCGCCTCCATGGTGCAGCTTGTGGAGATGATTGTCGAGAAGTTCGCCCCCGCGCTGTACGGCGCACTGGGCATCTTCCTGCCCCTCATCGCGGTGAACTGCTCCATCCTCGGTGGCGCCCTGTTCATGCAGGACCGCCAATACCCCAGCATCGGGGAAGCCACGGTCTTTGGCCTCGGCAGCGGGGTGGGCTGGTGGCTGGCCATCGTGGCCATTGCAGCCATCCGCGAAAAGATCCGTTACTCTCACGTCCCTGCGCCGCTCCGCGGGTTGGGCATCACATTCATCATCACTGGACTCATGGGCATCGCCTTCATGAGCTTCATGGGCATTGAAATCTGATCAGACATGACAACCACGCTGATTCTGACCATCGCCTTCTTCCTCACGGTCATCTTGATGCTCGTGAGCTTGCTTCTCTTTGTGAAGGCCAAACTCTCGCCCGCGGGCAAGCTTAAAATCACCATCAACGGGGAGCAAACCCTCGAGGTGGAAGGCGGCTCAACCTTGCTGACCACGTTGGGCAACAACGGGGTGTTCCTGCCATCTGCTTGTGGAGGTGGTGGCACTTGTGTTCAGTGCAAATGCCAAGTCAACACCGGGGGCGGTTCAATCTTGCCCACCGAGACCCCTCACTTTTCACGCAAGGAGGTCGCCGACAACTGGCGCCTCGGTTGCCAGGTGAAGGTGAAGGAAGACATGGACATCCAGGTGCCTGAAGAAGTCTTCGGCATCAAGAAGTGGGAATGCGAAGTGGTGTCCAACTACAACGTGGCCTCCTTCATCAAGGAGTTCGTGGTGCGCCTCCCAGAGGGCGAGACTTTGGACTTCGAGGCCGGCGGATACATTCAAGTGGACGTGCCCACGATCACCGTGGACTACAAGGACATCGACATCACGGCCCACCCAGAGCATCACCCCGACCCCAAGACCTTCCAATCGGAGTGGGACAAGTTTGGGTTGTGGGGCCTCAAGATGGTCAACGACGAGCCCATTGTTCGGGCGTACTCCATGGCCAACCACCCTGCAGAGGGCAACATCGTGATGCTGAACATCCGGATCGCGACCCCGCCATGGGACCGCGCACGGAATGGCTGGATGCAGGTGAACCCAGGCATTTGTTCTTCGTTCGTCTTCGCCCAAAAGCCCGGCGACAAGGTCACCATTTCCGGCCCTTACGGCGAGTTCTTCATCAAGGAGACCGAGGCCGAGATGGTGTACATCGGCGGTGGTGCCGGCATGGCACCTATGCGCTCACACCTCTTCCACCTGTTCCACACCTTGAAGACCGGCCGCAAGGTCACGTTCTACTACGGCGGACGCTCCAAGCGTGAGCTGTTCTACGTGGACGATTTCCGGGCCATCGAGAAGGAATTCCCCAACTTCAAGTTCCACTTGGTGTTGTCAGAGCCTGCGGAAGTGGACAATTGGAATGAGAAGAAGGACGTCAACGACGAGGGCGACGGCTTCCTCGGTTTTGTCCACAACGCGGTGATCGACCACCACCTCAAGGACCACGAGGCGCCTGAGGACATCGAGTTCTACTTCTGCGGCCCGCCCATGATGAACCAGGCGGTGCTGAAGATGTGCGACGACTGGGGGGTGCCCCCTGAAAATGTCAGTTTCGACGACTTCGGTGGCTGAGTTCAGCCTGCCACGAATCGCAAAGGTCCTTGCAACAGCAGGGGCCTTTGTCGTTTTCGGATGTCAAGGCCCTGGCGGCGACACCGAGGTCCCAGCCATGGGCGGCAAGCTTTGGGTTCACCAGGGCCAGGCCCAAGGCACGACGTACACCATCAAGTACGTGGCCCAAGACTCCGTGCCCCAACAAGCCATCGACGACGAACTTGAGCGGGTGGATCTGGAAATGAACGCGTGGCGTCCCGAGTCAGCTTTGTCTCGGTTCAACGCCTTTTCCCGGACGGACACGGTGTTCGAAGTGCGCGATGTGGCCAACGTTTGGGGGTTGCTCTGGGACATTTCCTCCGACGTGCATACCGAGTCCAAAGGCGCGTTCGACGTGGCCATGGCGCCGTTGATGAAGCTGTGGGGATTCCGCACCGAGCACCGCGACGTGGTGACCCAGTCCATGGTCGACAGCGTGCACGCGTTTGCGAGGTTCCGCACCGACGTCGTGGATTTCAACGAAGTGCTTGACGACGTCGGCCAAAAGACAGGAGGTCACCTTTCCAAAGGCGACCCCAGGGTGTCGCTGGATTTCAATGCGGTGGCTCAAGGTTACACCGTGGACGGGTTGGCCGAAGTGCTCCAAATGGAGGGTGTGGCGCATGCCATGGTGGAATTGGGCGGCGAGGTCAAATGTTGGGGACTCAATCCGCAGGGCCAGCCCTGGCGCATTGCAGTGGACCGCCCGCAAGCTGTCGGCCGCTCCTTGCAAGCCATCTACCCCGTGGAGAACACGTCCGTGTGTACGAGCGGGAATTACAGGAAAACGACGGTCGTGAATGGCCAGCGCGTGTCGCACACTTTGGATCCGCGCACCGGCCGGCCGGTGGAGCACCGCCTGTTGAGCGCCACCGTGGTCACGCCGAGTGCGGCATACGCGGACGCTTACGCCACGGTGTGCATGGTGTTGGGCCCTGAAGACGGCGCGGCCTGGATCGACAGCCTGCAACAAGCTGGCAAGCCGGTGGACGCGTTGTTCATCATGGCAGATTCCACCGACGCGTACAGTTTTTGGGCGACACCCCGCATGCGGGAACAGCTGACGTGGTTGTCGGAATTGCCAGAGGCAAACCGTTGAGGCGGTTCGCGCCTTGAGTCAAGCTGGGTTTTCCGCCTGACAGGCGTCTTGGGGACGGGCCCCGCACACGCTGCACCCTCCGTCGTCACTGCGCAGCATGGGGTTGTTGCTGGCGCACGTGCCACCGAATTCTCCCCCTGGCTTCACCAGGATCTTGATGGCGATGCCAGCCACTCCCAAACCGAGAAGGCCGATTGTCAATAAAATCTCAACAACTCCCATGGTTCAAAGGTAGTGGACGCGTCCATTTTCGTCTACGTTTATGTGCCAATTCGAATCACATTGTCCCGGTTGTTGTTCTTGTCGTGTTGGGTCCTGTTGACAGGGCTTGGTGTGCTCCCTCACGAGGGGGTGGCGCAGGCATGCAGCTGCCCGTCGGTGAACGTGCGAGACACGGTGTGGGTGACGGACAACGCCGGTGCAGGGGTGGGCAGCGACGTGTGGACATGCGACCACCATTACGTGCTCCAGGGCGAGGTCTTTGTCAACCCTGGGGACACCCTGCGCATTGAGCCAGGCACCGTCGTGTTGGGGGCAGGTGGAGAGGGGCGAAGCGAGAACCTTGTGGACATTCCGTTTGCCTTTGGTTCCGTCAACACCGTGAGCTACAGCACCATGCCTGGGGCATTGATCGTGTCGAGGGGCGCGTTTTTGGACGCCCAAGGCACGCCGACGTGTCCGATTCAATTTTCCTTTTTGGGCGACCCTTTGGACGGATCTGTGGGACTTGACGTCCGAGGGATGTGGGGTGGTTTGGCGTTGTGCGGCGCCGCCCAGACCAACACCCTGAACCTTGACCTTTCCTTCGCCAACGCGCCATCTTTCACAGGTGGTGTGGGTTCTGGAGAAGACCTTCTGGAAGGCGTGGTGGACGTGACTGGACAAGAGCGTCATGTGTACGGTGGGAACACCGACCCGCACGGGGCGTCAGGCATTCTAAGGCATTTGTCGATCCGTCACGGCAGCACCAACCTCGGTTGGAACATGAGCGGCAACGGCCACGAAACAGACTTGCTGCAGCTTGGCGCTTGCGGTTCTGGCACGGTGGTGGAGCACATCGAGTTGCTGGCTTCGGCCGACGACGGCCTGCACATCTTCGGAGGCTTGGTGGAGGTGAGGCGTGTCATGTCGGCGTTTCACGCGGAGGATGCGTTCGAAAGCGACCAAGGATGGCAAGGTGTGGGACAGCATTGGTTTGGCCTTCAAGACACCGCGTTGGCCCACGCGAGCAACCCGCCAGGCCGGAGCTTTGTCTACGACGCAGAAGGGGACGACTTCGAGGAGAGCAACATGGACCCTTCGGCAGAACCGTATTGCACACCGGCCATGAGCAACCTCACTTTGGTGACCAACGGGGCGGATTACGCGGCGTGTTACCACAGCCTTCCGGGAGGCGATTGGACCAACAGCATTGTGCACGGGGTGAGTGACGCGGGAATTGAAATCCAACACTACTTGTCTTGCGACGGGTTCAACGCCATCATGCCAAGCCAATATGGCATTCTGACCCTCCGCAACTGGCGGGTCTGCGGCGAGGACGAGGTCATCCCTGGTCGGTACAACGGGAATTACGGGGCCCAGGAGGAACTTTCAGGCTGGCTCGCCGACAGCGGAAACGTGGTGTTGGAAGTGCTCCAGGATGGCGACTTCTCACTCGAAGGGGGGGTGCTTGTTGAAGGGTTGGATCCGAGGCCTTCTGCGGCCCAAACGGTCACGCCGCACTACATGGACCTGGACGACAGGCTTGAGGTGACGTCCTACCATGGGGCGTTTCACCCGGTCCTTGAACCGTGGTTTGCAGGCTGGAGCACCCTGGATGGCCTCGGGCTGTTCTCCGGTGAGGTGGTGTTGACGGAAGGATGCACGTACGACTTTGCGTGCAACTACGACCCCTTGGCCTTGGTGGACGACGGGAGCTGCGAGCGTGAGTCTTGCGCAGGGTGCACCTTCCAACTCGCGTGCAACTATGATCCTACGGCGCTGCTGGACGACGGGTCGTGCACCATCGAGGGATGCTCAGGTTGCACTTGGCCCGCTGCGGAGAACTACGACCCAGCCGCCACGCTCGACGACGGGACGTGTTTGTTGGGTGAGGTCGAGGACGTGTGTCCCGCCGACCTCAACGAAGATGGTGAGGTCACGTCGGTCGACTTGCTGATCCTGCTGTCGGTGTACGGCGAGCCTTGTTGAGGTCGCGCGCGTTGTCAGCCGATGATGCCTCGGACGTCTTTGAAGAAGGTGCGCAGCGCCACTTTGGGCTCGACCCTTTGTTTCTCAGCTTCTTCCAACACGCGCTTGGCGCCCAAGATGTTGGTCAATGTGTCGCCCAACACAGACACGTCGTTGGCTTCGTCGTCCATGGAGGCGTAGACCTCCTGCTCAAGCTTGTCGAGTCCCGCCATGTCGTGCTCTGCAATGAGCTTTCGGATTTCGGCGGCGTTCATGAGGCGACGGCGTCGGTGAGTTCAGTCACGCGGTCCTTCTTGGCGGTGGCGAATTCTTCCAGCAATTTGCCGTCTTTGAATCCCGCGAAGTAGGGGAGGTCGTTGATTTTGAACGCCTCTTTCACATCCAAGTTTTCTTCCACATCCACGTCCACAAAGGTGACGTCGGCGTACGCGTCGTTTTGCTTCAGGGATTCCACGTGGGGGGCCAACAATTTGCAGACGCCGCACCATGAGGCGTGGAAACGAATGAGGAGTCGGGGCTGGGACTTGATTTGTCCCACGAGGTCTTGAAGGTTCATGATAAAGTGGCTTCTGATTCCAAATTCGAAGGTGCAACAAACGGATGAAAAATTGGTTCGTCCCGAAGGTCAATCGTGCAACCTGAGGCACACACCACGCCTACCTTTGGCGCATGAACACGCGTGCGCAACACCTCGAAGCATTTGGCCGATTGTTGGACATCATGGACGACCTCCGGGAGAAGTGCCCCTGGGATCGGAAACAGACCTTCGAGTCGCTGCGACACCTGACCATCGAGGAGACGTACGAGTTGGCCGACGCGATTTTGGACGCCGACGTGGAAGAGATCAAAAAGGAAACCGGCGACCTCCTGTTGCACATGGTGTTCTACGCCAAGCTGGGCTCTGAATTGCCCAAGGAGCAAGGCGGGTACGACATCGCCGATGCCCTCCACAGCATTTGCGACAAGCTCGTGGAGCGACACCCCCACATCTACGGCGACGTGGAAGCGAACGACGAGGAAACGGTGAAGGCCAATTGGGAAAAGCTGAAGCTCAAAGAAGGCAAGAAGTCTGTCCTGGAAGGGGTGCCGCGTTCGTTGCCCAGTTTGGTGAAGGCGTACCGGGTGCAGGACAAGGTCCGCGGTGTCGGGTTCGATTGGGACCACGTGGGCCAAGTGTGGGAGAAGGTGCAGGAGGAGCTCGGCGAGCTTCAGGATGAAGTGACGGCGCCCAAGGTCAACCCCGACCGGGTGGCCGACGAATTCGGGGACGTGATGTTCGCGATGATCAACTACGCCCGGTTCTTGGACGTCAACCCCGACGAAGCCCTGGAACGCACCACACGCCGCTTCATCGCCCGCTTCCAGCACTTGGAGCAAGCGGTTGCCCAGGATGGCAAAGACCTCGCCGACATGGACCTCGGCGAGATGGACGCGTATTGGGACCGCGCCAAGACCGCGCTCGGCTGAGCCCTCAGGCCTCAGTCAAGCAGGTCGGCCACTTCGTCCGCGAACGAATCCACCCACAAGCCGTATTGCACCCCACTCGGATGAAGCCCATCCACGGCGACCAAGCCCGGGGTGTCTGGCCATTGTTGTGAAATGTCTGTGATGTTGAAGTGGGCCACGCCTTTGGCCAAGGTGCGCGTGCGGCAGGTGTCGTTGAACGCTTGCAAAGCGGCGCTGATGGACGCTTGGTTGGCTTGCCCGAAGGGCGTGTATCCATAGTCGGGAATGCTCACCACAAACACGCGCGTCGGGTCGCCCCCCGCCAAATCCGTGGCCTCGTCCAGCAACGCGTCGAACTCCTGGGCGTATTCCTCGATGGGCAGGCCTTGGTATTGGTTGTTCACCCCGATGAGCAGGGACACCAAATCCCACGCCGTCGTGTCCAACGCTTCCCCATCCATCCCTTGTTTCAAATCGGCCGTCGTCCATCCCGTGGTCGCGACGATGTGGGCGGGCGCCAAGCTGTCTCCAGCCTGCAGCGCTGGGCGCAATGCGTCAACCAGTTGGTTGGGCCAGCGTGCCGAGGGCGTGACCGCCTCGCCGATGGTGTAGCTGTCGCCCAGAGCCAGGTAGCGAAGGACCTTGCCTTGTTGGGCGTTCAAGCCGTCGTCTCCGTAAGGCGAGGTGGCGTCGGGTTGGCACCCAAAAAGGACCAACAAGCACGCGCACATCAAGGGGCTTTTCATGTTCATGTCAGCAAATTGCAACAATCCTCTCGGACCGTCATCGTTCGTCCCGGCGGGCGTATTTTGGGGGTCCGAAAAAGCAAGATGACCATGAGAATTTGGATGGCGGCAGCCTTGAGCTGTGTGATGGCGGTTGGGACTTGGGCCCAGCAGGAGACCCCCCAGCGTGTGAACACCAACGCCTTCCGGCAGTTGGGTCAAGACCTTCCCACCCCCAACGTGTACCGAACAGCCTCCGGCGCCCCGGGTCACGAGTACTGGCAGCAGAAGGCGGACTACAGCATGAAGATTCACTTGGACGACAAGACCCAGAGGATCGACGGCTCGGAGACCATCACCTACACCAACAACAGCCCAGACGAATTGCGTTACCTGTGGCTGCAGCTGGACCAAAACATGCGTGCACTTGACAGCGACAGCTACAAAATCCGGGAGTCTTCGTTGGACGATCGTGCGACCTTCGACGAGTTGCGCAAGCTGGAACCCACGTTCGACGGGGGATTCAAGATCGAGAAGGTGGTGGATGCCGCCGGAAAGGCCTTGGACTACACCGTGAACAAGACGATGATGCGGATTGATTTGGCCCGCCCGTTGAAGCCCGGAAGCCAGTTCAAGTTCAGCATCGACTGGTGGTACAACATCAACGACCGCATGAAAGACGGCGGCCGCAGCGGGTACGAGTACTTCGAAGAGGAAGACAATTACATCTACACCATTGCCCAGTTCTACCCTCGCATGGTCGTGTACTGTGACAACGACGGGTGGCAAAACAAGCAGTTCTTGGGCAGCGGTGAATTCACGTTGAACTTCGGCGACTACCACGTTGAGTTGACTGTGCCTTCTGACCACATCGTGGCGTCCACCGGCACGTTGAGCAACGCCAAAAGCGTGCTGACGTCGCAGCAGCGCCGTCGTTACGAGCAGGCCAAGTCTGAATACGACCAGCCGGTGCTCATTGTCACCGAGGAAGAAGCCCGCGAGACCGAGAAGACGCACGCTGACGGAGAAAAAACGTGGGTGTTCGACGCCAAGAATGTCCGCGACTTCGGCTGGGCGTCCAGCCGCAAGTTCATCTGGGACGCCATGGCGGTGAAGGTGGGCAACAAGTCGCCTTTGGCCATGAGCTACTACCCCAAAGAGGGCAACCCCCTGTGGGAGCAATACAGCACGAAGGCTGTGGCCCAAACGCTCAAGACCTACAGCAAGTTCACCATCGACTACCCTTACCCTGTGGCCATTTCGGTGCACACCAAGTGGATCGGCATGGAGTACCCGATGATTTGCTTCAACGGGGGACGTCCGGCAGAGGACGGCACGTACAGCGCGCGCACCAAGCACGGCATGATCAGCGTGATCATTCACGAGGTGGGACACAACTTCTTCCCGATGATCATCAACTCGGACGAGCGTCAGTGGACGTGGATGGACGAGGGGCTGAACACGTTTGTGCAGTTCTTGACCGAGAAGGAGTTCGACGGGGATTACCCCTCACGCCGCGGAAGTGCGCGGAACATCCGGGAATACATGGGCGGCGACAAGACGCGCATCAGCCCGATCATGACCAACTCCGAGTCCATCTACCAGTTTGGCAACAACGCCTACGGCAAGCCTGCCACAGCCTTGAACATTTTGCGCGAGACGGTGATGGGGCGCGATCTCTTTGACCATGCCTTCAAGGAGTACAGCCGCCGCTGGGCGTTCAAGCATCCTTCTCCGGCGGACTTCTTCCGCACCATGGAGGACGCGTCCGGGGTGGACTTGGATTGGTTCTGGGGGGGATGGTTCTACACCACAGACCACGTGGACATCGCCATGGAGGACATCAAGTGGTTGCAAATGGATTCCCAAAATCCAGACGTGGAAGCGGCCTTCCGGGAAGCTTCTGACGCGCGCCAGCCTGAAGACATCACGCAACTCCGCAACGCCGATGGGGGTGTGCCTCAATCGTACCTCGAGGCCGACCCCACGCTGAACGATTACTACACCACCACAGGCAAATACGAAGTGCTTGAATTGGACCGTCAAGAGAGCCAGGAGCTTCTCGAAGGACTCAGCGAGGAGGACCGGGCTCTGCTGGAAAGCGGCAAGCAGTACTATGAAATCACGTTCCGCAACGTGGGTGGCCTGGTGATGCCGTTGATTGTCGAATTCGAATTTGAAGACGGCAGCCGCGATGTCCGTCACATCCCTGCGGAGATTTGGAAGATGAGCGAGCCCACCGTCACCAAGGTGTTCGTGACGGAGCAGCCGGCTGTGCGCATCATGCTCGACCCTTATATGGAAACGGCCGACGTGGACATGGGCAACAACGTGTGGCCCCCACGGCCTGAGCCGACCCGATTCGAAGCGTACAAAGGCCGCCGCGGCTACAGCCGCTACGGGGCAGGGGGGGAGAACCCCATGCAACGTGCACGTCGCAACGCCGAGCTGAACAACGCGGAAGGCGACGAGTAAGTGGCCGTCACAAGGCCATCATGGCGCCGATGGCCAGCGCCGCCAAGGCAACGCCCCATCGCGCTTTCTTGCCAGGAATGTCCTTGAATGCAAGCACGCCCACCAGTGTAGCCAAGACGATGACGCTCAAGTTGAGCGTGGGGACGACCATGCTGCGTTGAATCAGGCCTCCGTCGAACACCCGAAGGAGAAAAAACAAGGATCCAAAATTGACCACGCCAAGCACCGTCCCTGCAAGGATGTCTTTGCCTTGAGGACGGGATGCCGACGATCGCCATTGGTCCAACAACCCCACCACGCCGCCCAAGGTGAAGGGCACCGAAGCGAACGCCATTTGCATTCCGGGTGCGTCCATCGTGGGGTCGTCGGTGTACCAGCCAAACATGGTGTCGATGGTCCCGCTTCCCAGAAACATGACCAACGGCATCCACGCCATGTTCAGGCGACTTGGGCCTGTGGGCTCGGAAGCGCCATCCATGGCAGAGAGCCACACGGCTGGAAAGGCGAGGGCCAACCCAAGCCATTGTCCCAACCCGAGGTCGGACCAACCGTCGTGCACAGCAAACACCAACACGGGAATGGCCATGGACAACTTGGTCGACACCGTGGCGACAGAGACACCGAGCTCCTGAGAGCATTTGGCTGTGAGCCGGAAGAGTGGGTAGAAGGCCAGCCCCAATCCCGCAAGAGGCCAAATCCATGGAGCGGCCATCGCATCTCCCATGGCGGGCATTCCCCCAGCCAAGGTCCATCCGAGGCCGGCGGCCACGAAGTAATTCAAGGTGATGGCCCACGAGGTTTGAACCCCCCAACGACCAAACCCTGCGAAGAGCAGGTAAATGGTGACCGTGGTCGCGATGGTGACGAAGAACGCCGTCATGTCGCAGGGTTTTCCCAAATCCGCACGTCGTCTTCGCCACACGCCTGGTGCTTTGTGGGGGAGGACTTGGGGACGCTTGGCGCCGACAACCCCGTGCCCAAGGACTTGGAACTTTGCAGCACATGCAGTTCATGCCAGCTTGACGTCGCCAGGGCCAATTCGGCGACTTGGGCGCCGCCTTCGACCAACACCGCCGCGCAATCCAGCTCCTGACGCAAGTCCGACCACCATGCCCTGGTCATGGGCGGCGGTGACAGGGCCAAGGTCTCGTACCCCGCCTGGCGCCACGTGTCCAACGCTTGTTCAGAAGCGCCGGAATCAGGATGCACCAACACCGGAGCTTGAGCCCACATGGAGGCCGCCTTGGCGCTGTCCGGACGTGGAGTCCGCCCTTGCGTCAAGATGAGGGGGCGTGGGGAAGGACCTGGCGCGTCTCGCGTTGTCAGGGAAGGGGTGTCCACGAGCCATGTGCGCATGCCCACCAACAAGGCGTCGTGTTGCGCGCGCAACGCGTGGGTCCATCGACGGCTTGCGGTCCCGGTGAGGGGCCACCCGCCCGCACCGATGTCGGCTGAAGATCGGCCGTCGATGAAGCCATCCGACGATTGCGCCCATTTCAACGTGACCCATGGCGACTCTGTCGTCACGGCATGCACAAAGGCGGCGTTCAGCCGTTGGGCTTCGCCCTCCAGGCAACCGACCTCGCACATGGCGCCCGCATGTTGCAACCGTTTCAGGCCGCGCCCTGCGACCAGCGGGTTGGGGTCCTTCATGGCCACCACCACGCGCCCCACGCCTCGAGACACGAGCAGGTCTGCGCACGGAGGGGTTTTGCCTGTGTGGCTGCAAGGCTCGAGGGTGACGTAGGCTGTCGCACGGGACAAGTCCATGGAGGGGGCGAGCTGGGCCAAGGCGTAGACCTCGGCATGTCCCTCGCCGTGCTGTCGATGCCACCCTTCCGCGAGAAGGCGCTCGTTTTGGACGACCACACAGCCCACCATGGGATTGGGCCAAGTCGTGAATCTTCCACGCGAGGCCAATTCCAAGGCCCGCGTCATCCAACGCACGTCTTGGGACGACCAGGTCATGCGTCTTTTTGGGCGCAGGCTTGGAGGGTGTTCTCCATCAAAGACGCGATGGTCATGGGGCCCACGCCACCTGGGACTGGGGTGATCCAGCTGCATTTGGGTGCCACGTGGTCGAAGTCAACGTCTCCGGTCAATCGGCTGCCTGATTTTTTGGTCGCGTCTGCAATTCGGTTGATGCCCACGTCGATCACGACGGCGCCCTCTTTCACCATGTCCGCCGTGACGAAATGGGCGCGCCCGATTGCGGCCACCAAAATGTCGGCGCGACGCGTGTGTTCTGCAAGGTCCTGGGTCCGGCTGTGGCACACGGTCACGGTGCAGTTGCCTGGCGCACCGTTGCGTCGCAGCAACAACGCCATGGGCGTGCCCACGATGGAACTGCGGCCCAGGATGACGGCGTGCTTGCCTTGGGTGTCGATCCCTGCCCGGTCCAGCAACGACACGATGCCTTTGGGGGTCGCAGGCAAAAAACACGGCAAGTCCAACGCCATTTTGCCGGCGTTGACGGGGTGGAAACCGTCCACGTCCTTCTCAGGATGCACAGCTTCCAACACCGCTTGGTCGTCGATGTGGTCGGGGAGGGGAAGTTGGACGATGAACCCGTCGACGGACGCATCGTCGTTCAAGGCGCGGACTGCGTCCAGCAACGCCTCTTGCGTGATGTCGGCCGGATGCTCCACCAGGGTGCTTTCGAAGCCAACCCTGGCGCACGCCTTCACTTTGTGGCCCACGTACGCCCGGCTGGCCGGGTTGTCGCCCACCAAGATGGCCGCGAGGTGCGGACGTTTCAGCCCAGACGCCATTCGTGCGTCCACCGCTTGGGTCAATTCCGCTTCGATGGCCAACGAGGTGGCCTTGCCGTCCAAAATCTGAGTCATGCTAGGGGTGTCTCTATATAAGGTCTCTCTCGGTGCTTTGTTCGACACAGGGTCACCCGCGTCGTCCGGGCATGCGCATGCCGGGGATGTTGGGCATGCCGCCTTTGGCCATCATGCCCATCATTTTCTTCATGTCTTGGAACTGTTTCAACAGCCGATTCACCTCCTCCACGCTCTTGCCGCTGCCCTTGGCGATGCGGGTGCGGCGGCTGCCGTTGATGATGCCTGGGTCGGCGCGCTCGGCGGGGGTCATGGACCGGATGATCGCTTCAATCCCCACAAACGCGTTGTCGTCCACGTCGATGCCCTTCAGCGCCTTGCCCATGCCAGGAACCATGCCCAGCAGGTCCTTGACGTTGCCCATTTTCTTGATTTGCTGGATTTGGGCCAAAAAGTCGTCCAGGTCGAAGGTGTTCTTCCGAAGCTTGGCTTCCAGGCGCTGGGCTTCTTTCTCGTCGATGGCTTGTTGGGCGCGTTCCACCAAAGACACCACGTCGCCCTTGCCGAGGATGCGGTCGGCCATGCGCTCGGGGTGGAAGACGTCCAAGGCGTCCATCTTCTCACCGGTGCCCACAAACTTGATGGGCTTGCCCACCACGGAATAGATGCTCAAGGCGGCACCTCCACGGGCGTCGCCGTCGAGCTTGGTCAAGATGACCCCTGTGAAATCGAGGCGGTCGTTGAAGGCCTTGGCCGTCTGCACTGCGTCTTGGCCAGTCATGGCGTCCACCACGAACAGCGTCTCTTGCGGTTGAACCACGTCGCGCACAGCCGAAATCTCTTCCATGAGGACTTCGTCGATGGCCAAACGCCCCGCCGTGTCCACGATGACCGCGCCGTAGCCCTCTGCCTTGGCCTTGGCCATGCCGCGTTGCGCGATGCCCACCGCGTCTTTCACGCCAGGCTCGGAATAGACGTCGGCGCCGACGCTCTCACCCACCACGTGCAACTGGTCGACGGCCGCTGGTCGGTGCACGTCGCAGGCGATGAGCAGGGGCTTGCGGCCTGATTTGACGATGCGTGCAGCAAGCTTTCCTGCATGGGTCGTCTTTCCGGCCCCTTGCAATCCGGCCAAGAGCACGGTGGCGGGGTTGCCTTTCAATTCCAGTGGCGCGGCCGCTTGGCCCATGAGTTTGGTCAGCTCCTCGTGGGTGATCTTGATCAGAAGTTGCCCGGGCTGAATGGCCGTGAGCACTTCTCGACCCAGCGCCTCTTCCTTCACCGTTTTGATGAAGTTCTTGGCGGTCTTGAAATCGACGTCCGCGTCCAAAAGGGCTTTGCGAACCTCTTTCAAGGTGTCGCCGACGTTGACTTCGGTGATGGAGCCGTGTCCTTTCAGGACTTTGAATGCACGCTCGAAGCGTTCTTGCAAATTCTCAAACATCGTTCAGGGTCAGTGGGTGATTCAGGGGCGCCAAGGCCGCTGCAAAGGTACACAGACAGATGTCGCAGGGTGTGCCGCCAGGCTTGCGACGAATTTCAGTTTTTCCCCGACGAACAAAGATTTTTTTGAGCCGAGTGGAACTTTTCTTGAGATTGCGTCGTATATTTAGGGTGAATAAAATTATCTCATCATGCGAATGAACCTTTGCTACGCCCTCATGGCACTGCTCGGATTGGCCCCATTCATGGGCGCCAACGCGCAGTATGACCTGACCATTGAGCAGTCAGCTGCCACCATTGCAGCTGAAGGCACGGTGTACCGTTTCTACATTGAAGCGAACGACCCAACGGACAAATTGTCGGCCATTTTCGGCAACGACCAAAATGCGTTGGTTTTCTCTACACCTGATGGCATCTACAACAATGCCTTCAACAGCTCATGGAACGCGTCCGGCGTAAACCCAGTTCTGGTGGCGGCATTCCCAGAACTGGCAGACGACAGCTACGCTACTTTGGGTCTAGACGGCCCGGCATCTCTGATGCCTGGTGCTGAAGATCCGTCTTTGGTT
>CALKFF010000019.1 GCA_938084585.1 uncultured Flavobacteriales bacterium | reverse complement strand
ACGGCGCGCTGCACATCCGCACTTTCGAGCGCGGGGTGGAAGGCGAGACGTTGTCGTGCGGCACCGGGGTGGTGGCTTCTGCCTTGAGCGACATGGCCCAATCCGGCATCCAAGGCCCATCCTCGCGCACCGTCCACGCCCGAGGTGGCGTCCTCCACGTGGAGGCGGAGCTTCGTGCGGACGGCCGTTTCGACCACGTGTGGTTGTGGGGCGCGGCGCGGCGGGTCTTCCAGGGCACTTGGCTTTGGTTCGCGGCGTGCTTGTGCACCCTGGGCATGGCTGTGTCGGCGCCGGTGCATGCGCAAGATGACGGGCTTTCCCTCGCCGAAACGTTGTCTCTTCAGGCCCAATTTTCTGTGCTCACGGCGAGCCCTGGCCAGGATTTGTACGCCGCCTTTGGGCACACGGCGTTTCGATTGCACGACCCGGCGCTGGCCTTGGATTTGGTCTTCAACTACGGGACGTTCGTGGTGGACGAGGGTTTTTACGTGCGCTTCGTGCGGGGGAGAATGGATTACCGCCTTGGGGTGGAGCGTTATCCCCGCTTTCAGCAGTTGTACTTGCGCCAAGGGCGGGCGTTGCACGAGCATGTGTTGCATTTGTCGGAAGAGGATGTGCGGGCGCTGGCCGAGTTTCTCGAGCGCAACGCCTTGCCAGAGAACGCCACTTACGCCTACGATTTCTTCAGGGACAACTGCGCGTCCAAGGTGATTGACGTTCTTGAAGAGGTGTTGGGCGAGGATCGCTTCGACGCGCAATGCGCGCCGACCGACAGCACCTACCTCGAGGCCTTGCGCCCTTTCATGGCTGGGTTGCCTTGGACGGGGTGGGGGATGGAGCTGATCCTTGGGGCAGAGGCCAGCTCGCCCATGCCGGCATGCGGTCACGCCTTCTTGCCCGATGTCTTGGCTGCCCAACTGGAAAACATGACGCTCGACGGCCAGCCTTTGGCGTATCCACGTGAGGTGGTGTTTCCTGCGGAAGGCCGGTGGCATGCTGGGTTGGCCCTTGACTCGCCTGGCCGAAGCACCCCTGTCAAGTTCACGTGGGGGCTGGTGGCTTGGCTTGCCTTGCTCTGGGGCTTCGGGTCGAGGTTGGGGCAGGTTGGAAAGATGTTGTCGCGGGCGACTGTGGGGATTCTTGCTGTGCTGACCACGTTGATGACCGTGCTGTTTACGGCCATGATGCTGTTCACCGACCACAACGACACGTGGTGGAACGCCGACCTGTGTTGGACGTCCCTTGGCGTGTGGATCCTGGTCCGGATTGTGCAAGTACGCCGCGGCAAAGCGGGTGCGCTGGGTGTCAGAGCCAGGGCCCTTGTGGCGCTGTGGTCTGCGTTGGCGTTGGGGTCGACGTGGATTTGGCCTGCGACGCGAAGCGCGTTGCCCTGGGGGGAGACGGTGGTGTGGGCGAGCGCAGGCTTGGCGTTGGCTTCCGTGTTGGCTTGTTGGCAAACCGTGGGAATGCAGGCCACCAAGCGGGCCCATTGACCCGTAATTTTGGGTCAATTCATGAAGACATTGTTTTCTCACCGACTGCGTGTGGCTTGGGCGTTTGCCGGGGCCACCGTGGTGCTCGGGCTTGGCGGCTGCCAAAACGAGCTGTCCTGGGGCAACGACGTGCACGTGCCTGTGCTCGACGACCGCTTGTCCTGGGGCGACATTGTGCCCGACTCGTTGTTCCAAGAGGGCGACCCCACCGAGGCCGTTCGATTTGCACTTCAAGACACCGTGGATGTGGTGGATTGGGGGGCGGTGTTGGAAATTCCGGACACCACCTGGGCCATCCAATACGGTGGGGAAGAGGAAGGGCTTCCGGAAGGGTTCCCCATTTTGCCGGGTGCCAATTTCATCGCTGTGACGGACGTCTTCGAATTCAACGTGGACCCTTCCCGGGGTGTGGAGCTGGAGTTTGCGGAGATCTCGTCGGGCGCCATTGAGATCGAGGCTTCCCACACGTTGGGGCTCGAGATGGACATGGTGTACGAGTTCCCCCACATCACGTTGAACGGGCAGCCCTTGTTGTTCGAGTTCAATTTGCCCTCGGCAGAGGGAGGCGTGCCAGGGTCGGCCACCACCACGGTGGACCTGAGCGGGGCGCAGTTCGATTTCACGCAAGCGGTGGACAGCGAAACGGGGTTGAATTTCGACACCAACATGCTCGACATCACCTTGGTGGCGGTGGCAAGCGAATTTGCCAACCCCAACGGGTACTTGGTGCAAGCGTCCGACAGCATTCGGTTGGAATTGACCTTCCAGTCGCTCGTGATGGAGAAGTTGGAGGGTTACTTCGGGAATTGGGAATTGCCCATGAGCTTGGGGGTGGGGTTGTTTGACACCATCCCGCTGCCTGAACCCGTGGCGGATTTCGAAGGGATGGAGTTGCGGCTGCACATGGACAACACGATGGGGGCGGACTTGCGCCTGTATCTGGACACCATCGCCTTGGGCGAGCTGTTGGTGGAGGGTGACTTGATGGCGGGTCACGACATCCCCCGTGCGATTTGGACGACTGGGGTGCCGGAGACGACGCCGTGGTCCCTGGATTTGGCGTCGCCGACGTCCACCTTCGTGCAAAGCCTTGAGACGTTCCCTGACACGGTCTCGGTGAAAGGACGCGTCGAGTTGAATCCCTTCGACACCTCGGACTTGTTGATGGACCGTTGGGATGCGCAATTCTTGCCCACGGCGTGGCTGGAGCTCAGTGTGCCCATACGCGTGGGGGCCAACGGGCTGCTGTTCAGCGAGTCGTTCGAATTGGACGTTTTGGAAGAATGGCCAGGTTTCGACGGGTTCTTGCACTTGGACTTCACCCACACGTTCCCCATCGAAGTGGAGGCGCATCTGAGGGCAGAGTTGCTGAACGGCACCGTCGTTCAAGACACGCTGCTCGTGCCGGCCGGCAGCGTGCCCAACGGCACCGTGGGGGGCTCGACGTTGAGCATTCCGCTCAATGAGGAAAACGCCACGACCGGGGGCACCATGTTTGTGGATTTTGCCATCAACACCTTTGGCGCCCAGCCCTTCACCGGTCTGGAATACGTCCGCATTCAAGGCAGGTTGGAAGGAACCCAAACCATCGTGATCGACCATGGCGAAGATTGACATGACACGGAACGCATGGCGCGGGGCGATGGCCTTGGTTGTGATGCTGGCGATGGGGTCGATGCACGCGTCCGCCCAAGGTCTTGTCGACCGGGCGCGCATGCTGACCGACCGTGGGCCGGCTTCGTTTGAGGTGTGGGCGCATCAGCGCAGCAACGCGATCACGTCCGCCACGCTTGACGCCTTTTACACCGGTGGCTTCTTGACGTCCGACTTTTTGAACCGGGTGTTGGCGGACCATCCAGAAATGGCCACCGCAGGTTTGGAAGTGGGCTGGTCCAAGCGTTGGTCCACCCGGCCGTTCATCAAGGACCAGTGGAGCTTGACGTGGTCGGTGGGCAGCGACATCCTGACCCGCGCCCAATGGAGGCAAGATTTGTTTGCCCTGACGTTCATTGGCAACGCGCCGAGCGTGGGCCGTCAGATGGCCCTGAGTGGGACGGGGGTGCGCCTCGGGGCGTTCAACCGGGTGTCGGTGGGGCTTGAGCAGGCCAAATCGCGCCAACGCATTGAGCTGTCCCTGGTGCAACGCGTCGCCGGCGCCGAGTGGGGCATCCCGTATGGGACCTTCTTGGTGTCGGAAGGGGTGGACAGCATGGAGGTCGTCATGCAGACGTACGCGTCGGCCAGCGTCGACAACCTCCCGCAAGACGGGGGCTTCAGCTTCGGCCAAATCATGCCGGCCTACGGGTTTGGGGTGAGCGGTTCGCTGCCGTTGATCTCCGACAACCGTCCCCTTCAATTGGAACTCGAATTCCGGGATGTCGGCGTGCTTTGGGAGCCCTCCGGGGGGCAATTCGCCATGGTGGACACCAGCTTGTTCACGACGGGCCTGCCCATTCCGATTGCGGCTTATTTGGACGACAACTACGTCGCGGAACCCGGACTCACCATCCAAAACGTGCTGGACGGCAACACCGGCTACGAGGACGTGGTGTTTCACACCGACAGTGCGGTGGGACGCGTGCTGATGCTTCCGTCCCGCTTGAATGCCAAGCTGTCCTACTGGCCGTATGACGAGTTCATGATGAAGGCGGCGGTCCGGGCGGGGAATTGGATGCCCCAGCCTGAACTCACCTTGGGGGTGGGGTGGATGCCTGACGCCCGGTTCGCTTTTGGACTCGATTTCAGGACTGGGGGTTGGGGGCAATCGCGCCCCGCGTTGTGGCTGGACTGGCGCATCACCAAGAAGCGCATCTTGTCCCTCGACATCGACGATCCCCTCGGATTCATGTGGCGGCAAGACGTGGCGGCCTACACCTACGGACGAGGCTTCCACCTCACCCTTCGCCGCATCCCCGGCGAAGACAAGTGGACGCGTATGATGGGGTTGGACCGGCAGCGTGCCTTTGGGCAATCCGGCCGCCGACCTGGACCTTCCACCAGAAACATGTGACCATGGCCCACGCTTCCATTTCTCCCTTGCACGTGCTCGCCGGCCCTTGTGCCGTCGAAAGCTTCGAGACCACACTGACTGTGGCTCGAGAAGTCCAGCGCGTTTGCGACAAGTTGGGATTGCCGTTTCATGTGAAAGCGAGTTACAGAAAGGCCAACCGCACGCGACTCGATTCTTTTTCTGGCATTGGCGACCAAGAGGCGTTGGACGTCCTCGCCAAGGTCAAGTCGGAATTGGGGGTGGGCATCGTGACGGATATCCACCACCCTGAAGAAGCCGCCATGGCGGCGGAGGTGGCCGATGTGCTCCAAATTCCTGCCTTCTTGTGCCGCCAAACCGACCTTCTTGTCGCGGCAGCCAACACCGGCAAGACGGTGAACATCAAGAAGGGCCAATTCATGGCGCCAGCCTCCATGGCCCACGCCGTCACCAAGGTCCGGGAATCGGGCAACGACCAGGTGTGGCTCACAGAGCGTGGCACCATGCACGGCTACGGAGATCTCGTGGTGGACATGCGCGGCCTGGCGGAGATGCGCGCTTTTGCGCCCACCATCATGGATTTGACCCACAGCCTTCAGCAACCCAACCAAGCCAGCGGTGTCACAGGCGGACGGCCTGAACTCATCGCCACCATGGCGCGTGCAGCCGTGGCGGCCGGCGTCGACGGGGTGTTCATCGAGACGCATCCAGATCCGGCCAACGCGATGAGCGACGGGGCCAACATGTTGCCCCTCGACCAGCTCGAGGATCTGCTCACCACCCTGGCCAGCCTCCACGAATGGCGCCAAACCCACGCTTGACATGACACCCTTCTCCCGCACTGTCTTCCTGACCACGGCCGCTTGTCTTGCCGCTTTTTCTTTCTGGGCGCAATCTGAAGCCGAGCCAGATTCCATGCCTGCGGACAGCTCCAAGGTCTACGACATTGTGGAGCAGGTGCCCATTTGGGGAAGTTGTGGCGAGCTCACCGGAAAAGAGGCGGAAACGTGTACTTACGAGGAGCTGGCGAAGCATGTGGTTGCGGAAACCAAGTACCCCAAGAAGGCGCGAAAAATGGGCTTGGCCGGCAAGCTGTTCGTGGAATTCGTGATCGACACCGACGGTTCTGTGATCGACGTCACCATCCTCCGAGGCGTCCATCCGCTGCTGGACGACGAGGCCATTCGCGTGGTGAAGTCCTTCCCAGAATTCATCCCTGGCCAGCAGCGTGGCAAGCCCGTCAAGGTCCGCTACCGCCTCCCGATGAACTTCTCGCTGGATTGATAGAATTCCATTGGGTTGTGTCTTGGAAGGATGCAATCAAACCACCTATCTTTGCCGTCCGTTTCAGCAACGGCTGATGACACGCGGAACACTCAATGGGGGTATAGCTCAGCTGGCTAGAGCGCTTGCATGGCATGCAAGAGGTCCGGGGTTCGAATCCCCGTATCTCCACCAACAGCCCGCTACGGGAA
>CALKFF010000018.1 GCA_938084585.1 uncultured Flavobacteriales bacterium | reverse complement strand
TGGCATCGCTGAAGGAGAGTGTGACTGCGACGGCAACGTGCTTGATGCATGTGGTGTGTGTGGCGGGACAGGTGTCCTCGGTTGCACCGACGAAGGCGCAAGCAACTACAACGACCTCGCTTGTGCAGATGACGGTTCTTGCTTGTACGCCACCACGTTCAACGTGGACATGAGCTGCCCCTTCAACCCAGGTGCGCTCTTGGTAGGGTCAACTGAGATCAACGATTTGTTCGTGACCGGTCCGTTCATCGGCTGGGCAGCCAACGAAGGCTACAACCAAATGTTGGACGAGGACGGAGACAACATCTTCTCTGTGACTTTAGACTTGCCAGCTGGAGACATCGAGTACAAGTACGCTGTGAACGGTTTTGCCGACCAGGAGAACTTGATTGACGACATGCAAAACGGTGCGGACTGCGCTCCGATCACTGACTATGCTGGCTACGCCAACCGTTTGGTGGCTGCCGGTTCAAGCACCAACGACATCTTCGGCAGCTGCACCATCTGCTCTGAGCAGGTCGTGGACGTGACGCTCTCTGTGGACGTGAGCAACGAAAGCTTCGACTACGTGACCATTGCCGGTACATTCAACGGCTGGAACAACGAAGCCAACCCCATGAGCGACGACGACGGCGATGGCATTTACACCATCACCTTGCAATTCCCACCAAACAGCGCGCAGGAGTACAAGTTCTTGGGCAACGGCAACTGGGGCATTGCAGAATTGTTCGACGGTTCTGAGTCCTGCACCACTGGTCCAGGCGAGTACATCAACCGTGTGGTCCAGGTGCCTGGTGAGAGCATTGTGCTCGACACTGTGTGCTACAACCTCTGCGAGGCTTGCGCCCCAGGTTGCACCAACGACACGGCTTGCAACTACGACGACTCTGCCAACGTGGACAACGGCTCTTGCGAGTACGTGGCTGCCACGGAGTTGCCCAACTGCGGCGACGACGCTGGCGAAGGTGTCGAGTTGGGTCTGTTCTTCAGCGGCTACGCTGAGGGCTCCAGCAACAACAAGTTCTTGGAGATCTACAACCCCACCGGGGATGTGGTGGGCTTGGACGGCTACGCTTACCCAAGCGTGAGCAACGCCCCGGACAACGGAGCAGGCAACTACGATTTCTGGAACGACTTCGCTGCAGGTGCCTCAGTGGCTCCTGGCGATGTGTACGTGATTGCACACCCCTCTGCCGACTCATTGATTTTGGCTGAGGCTGACGAAACCTTCACGTTCTTGTCGAACGGCGACGACGGATTCATGCTCGTGATGGGCTCTGAAGAGGACTTTGTCCAAATCGATGCCATCGGCGACTGGAACGGCGACCCCGGGTCAGGTTGGCCTGTGGCTGGCGTGAGCAACGGCACCAAGGACCACTCTTTGATCCGCAAGTCTGACGTGACTTCAGGCAACGGCGGCGATTGGGTTGCTTCAGCTGGAACCAACGAAGAGGACAGCGAGTGGATTGTGCTCGACCAGAACGATTGGACTGGCCTCGGAAGCCACGACTTCGCTGGCGCTGGCGGTCCTACGTTCGCGGTCATCTACGACTGTGACGGCAACTGCTTGAACGACTCCAACGGCGACGGCCTCTGTGACGAACTCACTGTGATGGGTTGCACCGACATGCAAGCTTGCAACTACGACGACTGCGCCAACTTGGACGATGGCTCCTGCGTGCTTCCACACCCTGTGTTGGGTTGCGGTGATGAATGCCCAACCGAAGGACACGTGTACTACGAGTTCATCATCAATGACATCTACAGCGACGGCATGTGCTGCGCTTATGGCGAGGGTGGATACAGCATTGTGGTGGACGGAGACACGCTTTTCGCGGGCGGAGATTTCGGAGCTTCTGACATTGCTCAATTCTGTGCGCCAGCCGATGCATGCGTGCAACTCATCCTCGTTGCAGACAACTACCCAAGTGAGCAATCTTGGAGCATGACTGCCAACGGTGAGCAAATTGCAGGCGAAGGCGAAGACGGTTCATCTGCCACTTACTACCTCGGTGGGTGCATGCCAGGCTGTACCGATGAGGCAGCATGCAACTACGATGACATGGCCAACGTGGACAACGGATCTTGTCTGGAGCTTGACGTCTGTGGTGAATGTGGGGGATCGGGCTACGCAGCATGTACTGCAGAGTGGGCCGACAACTACGATGCAGGTGCATGCGTGGACGATGGCAGCTGCTACCGTTACGGTTGCATGGACATGGAAGCCTATAACTTCGACGACCTGGCCACCATTCCGTCCGAAGACTACGTTTCTGGTCTCAACATTTCGTTGACCGCTGGTTCTTGGCCCTCAGAAATCTCCTGGTCTTTGAACGGAGAAGATTACGGTGCACCATTTGATGGTTTCATCGCACTTCCTGCTGGCACCTACACCATTGATGGCTTTGATTCCTACGGAGATGGCTGGAATGGTGCAGTAATGACCATCACTCCCGGAGATTACACACTCTCTGTGGACGGCATCTCTGCTTCTATTGAAGTTGTTGTGGACGGTCCAGAGCTTTGTGGCTACTACGGCTGCATGGACATGGCTGCCTGCAACTTCGACCCCATGGCCACGGACGACGACGGCACATGCATCTTCCCTGGCTGCACCGATCCAGCAGCTTGCAACTACGACGCGATGGCTGGATGTGACGACGGGTCTTGCTCTTTGTTGGACCCCCCCAACAACGGCATCGAATGCCAGCTGTGTGTTGATGGGGAAGCAGTGGATATTGACTCCGACGGAGACGGAATTCGCGATTGCGACGAAATCCCAGGATGTCAGGACACTTCAGCAGACAACTATGACCCAATGGCTACGGACGACGACAACAGCTGCTTGTACACTGGGTGTATGGACGACTCCATGAGTCCCTTCGGGGCCTTCATGGCGTGCAACTACGATCCCATCTACAATGTGGAAGGTGAATGTGAGTACCAGTACACAGAGTGCTACGATGAGTCTGGGAACATTGAACTGATCATTGCGACTGACTGCAGCGGAAACGCCCTGCCCGAGTACGATTTGGACAGCAACGGTGTGGTCGATTGTGACGAAGCTCAGGGCTGCACTGATTCAGCTGCAGTGAACTACGACGCAGATGCGAACGTCGATGATTCTTCTTGTTTGTACGCTGGCTGCATCTACATGGCGGCATGCAACTACGACATGAACGCCGACATCGACAACGGAAGCTGTGTGTTCGACTGCTTGTTGACTGGATGTACCGACGCAGGTGCCATCAACTACGACTCTGCTGCGACCACGGAGGACGGCTCTTGCTTGTTCCCAGGTTGTCAGGACGAGACAGGTTTGAACTACGACATGAATGCCAACTACCCAGGCGAGTGCATCTACCTCGAGCCTTGCCCAGGTGACTTCACCGGAGATGGTGAGGTGGACGTGAACGACCTCCTCGATTTCTTCCAGTTGTGGGGCAACGAGTGCCCTTGGATCCCAGGATTCGAGGACTGATCTCCTAGAAAGACTTCAACATGAAACGGGTCGCCTTCGGGCGGCCCGTTTTTTTGTGCGCAGAGGTGAGAACAGGGAAATGTGTTGGACTTCCCTCCTTTGGTGCTCAAACGCAGCATGGGGATACGTAGGGATTGTCCAGGCCCTTGTCGCCTTTGGTCGGGCCATAAATTCCAAGCACAAAGGCACGACTTGGCAAAAGAGTCTTGGTTTCCACGATGGAGTTGCTGTTGAACAGATCAACGCGGTTCTATGACCGGCAATTCTGCACCCGCACCAACCTGCACAAGGATCACATGACCAAGTTCCATGACATGCTTCAGGCATACCTCCACAAAGAGAAACACCTTGTCTTGGGCATCACCCTTTTTTCCAGGTGCGGAGACCACATGGGCATGTCAGGCGCGTACCTCAGCGACCTCTTGAAAGAAGAAACAGGCATGGGGGCGCAAGAGCACATCCATCATTTTGTCGTCAACAAGGCCAAAAACCAGCTCCTCAACTCCAACGACACGGTGGGCCAAATCGCCTACAGCCTCGGGTTCGAGTATCCCCAGCATTTCAGCAGGGTGTTCAAGGCCAAAACGGGCATGAGCCCTGGTCAATTCCGCAAGGTGGGCTGAATCAGCGGCGGTCGCCCACGAACTCCTTCACCACGCGGCCATCTGAGAACATGTGGAAGACCACCTGATTCTCTGGCTGCGCCACTTCCCTGCCCATCGCGTCGACGGTTTTCACCAAGCGCGGGGTGTTGACCGTCGGCAGCTCCTGGAGGCCATCCACGCCTTGCACGTCCACGGTGAATTCCACGCGCTCAGACAGGCACGGGTTGAGCGAGGACATGGTCCAGTTGTAGTAGAAGTAGTAGTACGTGAATTGGTTCTCCCCGAAGATGGTGGTGCCGGTGATGCTCGCCAACCCGCCCACGTCGTATGGGAAGTTGACGTCTGCGCCATTGTCGTCGCGCCACAGGAACGGCTCTTCGTTGCCTGAGCGGATTTGGTAATCCTCGCCAGCCGGAAGTTCCGCGTTGAGGACCATCACATTCTGGCCAGGGACAAGGGCCTGGGTGAACACATGGACGAGGTTGTCGTTGGCGTCGAGGATTTCCACGGTTTGGTCTCCGCCCTCCTCCGAGTAGACCTCAACGGACTCCAGCACCGCATCCTCATGCACGTCAAACACGAGCCAGTAGCCAGCGTTGAAATGGTGTTGGCCATTCTCGAAGTCGGGTGCGGCCTTGCCCCCCGTTGCGCCAAACTCTCCGTCCGAATGCGCGGCCCAAACCGAGCCGTCCTCTGTGAGCAGCGGCAAGGTGTAGGACGCTCCGACCTCCAAGGCCTCGGGCGCGTCCGACGTGTCGAACCAATGCGTGCCTGGCTCGGCCGTGAACGTCACAGGCTCGGTGGTTTGCACCGCCGATTGGGGCGAGGGGGCGTCCACCTCGAAGCACGATCCGTCGTCGATGGTCGCGACCGCCGCGTAGTTGCACGCGTCCTCGTCCGTGCACCCCACGCAGAAGAGCTCCTCCCCTTCGCACCCGCCACACACGTTGAAGTCGAGGCACGACCCGTCGTCCACCAGCGCGGAAGGGTCGTAGTTGCACGCTGCCACGTCGGTGCATCCCGCGTCGCTGAGCTCGCCCGACAAGCGCAACAAGAACAAGCCCTCTTCCATGTGGGACACCGCGATGACGCCTGAAGGGAAGTACGGGTAGTTGGACCACGTCCCGTTGAATTGGGCCGCGTCGCTGGAGGGGTACAAGTCGAAGTGCCCGACCTCCTCGAGCTCGCCCGCGGCAATGTTCCCAGCAGACAACACGCGCAGACCTGCACGGTAGTTGGACTGGTAAATCAGGGTGTCGCGGACGTACATGTTGTGGTCGATGGCAGCGACCTCAGACACGAAGGTGCCGATGAGCTCGGGCGCCGCCAGGTTGGACACGTCCCAAATGAAGGACGTCGTGTTCACCCCCAACTCCTGCTCGTCCAACTCGTCGTTGCTGATGAAGTAATGCTGGTCTTCCGTCAACCACCCTTGGTGGGTGTAGGTCGCCCCATCGTACCCGCTGGCGCTGATGAGGGTGGCGTCCATGGGGTCGGTCACGTCCACGATGGTCACCGTGTTTTCGTTGCAGCAGAACGCGATTTCCTTGCCTTGGTAATTCGCGTCCGGGCCGATGTAGATCACCACTTGGGCGTCGTGGGTGTAGCCGTCGCCTGAGAATTCCCCGATCAGGGTGGGGTTCGTGGGGTCGCTGATGTCCAAAATGTGCAGCCCCCCAGCGAACGTCGACGTGCCCACGCCGTAGGCCCGGGCCGTGGCTTCGTTGATCACGATGTTGTGCGCGTTGCTCCAGCCGCTGTAGAGGGCGTCGGGGGTGAGGGTTTGGGGTGGGTTCTCGATGGCACCCAGCTGGGTCAAATCCACCACCTGCATGCCGTGCCCTCCGGCTTCTGACACGATGAACGCGTGGTTGTCGTGGACCTTGACGTCCCGCCACAACGAATTGGTCGTGGCCGTGGGCAAATCCGCCACCATCACCGGGTTCAGCGGGTCGGAGATGTCGATGAAGGCGGTGCCGTTGGAGCGGCCCAGGATCACGTACTCCGTGCTGTCGGACGGGTCCACCCAGCCCCAGATGTCGTTCATCCCTCCGCCACCTACCTCGCCCGTACCCATGACGGACATCAACTCCACGTTCTCGCAAGGGAAGTCCCCGGCAAAGCCATTGATGCAGGGGGTTTGGGCTGTTGCGGTGGTTCCGATCCACCCCAACATCACCATCAGGTTCCAATTCTTCAGCATGGCGCGAAGGTACGGGCAGGTCCAGGCCGGCTGAGGTCCCCGCGGCCCAGAATTGCCGCTTGACTGGGTCTACGACGGCCTCCCCTTTCGTATCTTATGAGACGAATACACCCACCAATGAATCGCTTTCAACTCTCCGCAGGCTTACTCCTCCTCTTGGATTGCTCAATTGGATCGGCTCAGATCTCTCAGGCTACTCCCCAATTACCTATTGACAAAAGGCAGAGTGCTATTTACGCTCGGGTCTCCAAAACTGGAACTGAGCTCTCGAATGAGGCAATTGCACAGATGCCAGCAAATCCAATGGTCTCGATGTTGAGCGACTCTGACTTTGGATCAGCGCGAATTCTCGGAATAACACAATACGACTTGCAATCGAACGCTGCAATTGACGACCGCATGGCAGGCAATGGAGATGCCGTCAGTGCAGCGTGGACCATGTCCTTGGACATGACGCCGTTCGAAGACCGCGGCACAGGTTACAATTTTTACGACGGCGAGGTGTGGGGCGAGCAGCCGTACGAGCGCATTGAAAACGTGCGAACCGGCTGGCCTTCCATCAACCACCTGGGAGACGGCCGTGAGGTGGTCATCAGCCACGCCGGCATCGACACGCCCCTTCACATGGTGCGCCGCGACGCCGGCACAGGCACGTGGGAGGACTCCGACTTGCCCAACTACGCCGTGCTCGACGACGGAGTGACCACGGTTGGCAACCTCTGGCCTCGCGCTGCGGTGGGCGGATTGAACGACGAAATCCTCCACGTCATCTGCATCTCCACACCCATCGCCAACGGCGGTGCGGAGTACCAAGGTCAAGACGGGGCGTTGTTGTACTACCGTTCCATGGACTCTGGCGACACCTGGGAAATGCAAACCTTCCCCGAGTTGGACTCTTCCAACTTTGTCAACATCAGTGCGGACGCCTACAGCATCCATGCTGAAGGCGGTGTGGTGGCGTTTGCCGTCTTCAACGACATCAGCGACAGCTTCATCATGATCTCGGACGACGCTGGAGACAACTGGGAGTACCACATTTTGGTGGATTTCCCTATAGACCTTTATGAGGTGGACACTGGCCTGCCTGACTCCCTTGGCTACGATTTTGACGGCGACGGCATTGCCCAAGAGTACTTCAACTCCGACGGTGCAGGCGACGTCCACGTCGACGTGGAAGGCAACGTGCACTGCGTGTACGGCGGAATGTACTACACCGATGCCGACACCACCGACGACGGATTCAGCTACTTCTCAGGCACCAATGGCCTGCAGTACTGGAGGGAGGACTTTGGCCCTGACAGCAGCGTGACCATCGCGTACGCCTACGACATCGACGGGAGCGGAGGGTTGGACTTGGAGGACGACATCGCAGCCTACTTTGTGAACTTGGCGGGCATCCCCAGCATGTCGTCGGACGAGAACGGCAACCTCTACGTGAGCTACAGCGCCATCATGGAGGACCACTCTTCAGGTCTACAGAACTTCCGCCATGTGTACGTGGTGACATCTCAGGACAACGGCACCACGTGGAACTCGGAAAATGCTTGCGACCTCACTCCAGATCTAGAAAATGCTGGACACGAAAATATTTTTGCATCTATTTCTCCCGCAACGGGAGATTCTCTTCATGTTGTCTTCATGAGGGATATGGAGCCGGGCTTGAGCATTAGGGGTGATGAGGATCCAGTTTCACTTAATTCCATAATTGTTTTAAGCCTATCACAGGATGAAATCCTGACATGCTCTACTCCTTTTGGATGTACGGATTCTAATGCTTCAAACTTTTCTCCGTATTCATTGACTGATGATGGCTCATGCGTGTACCCTCCTGAGGTGCCCGAGTGTTCCTCAGTGTGCGGACCGGGCACCTACTGGGACTCGGAACTATCGCTTTGCTTACCAACCCTCTCGGCAGATTTGGACACGAGCGGGTGCGTCGGCATGTCGGATTTGCTGGAAATGCTTTCTCAATTCGGAGCCTGTTACGTCCCCGAATGGAGCTGCGGTGATGATTTGAACTATCACGGGTACGATTATGAAACCGTGTTGGTTGCCAACGACTGTTGGTTTGCAGAAAACCTTCGTACAGAGCGTTACGACAACGGCGACTTGATCCCAAGCAACGTCCCTGACTCCGCGCTTTGGACAAGTCAAGGAGCTCAGACTTTTTACGACTTGGACCTGCCCTACCTGGAAGCACGTGGCAGGCTCTACAACGCCTACGCAGTGGTGGATCCAAGAGGACTTTGTCCAGCAGGATGGCACCCGGCCTCAGATGAGGATTTCCTCACTTTGGAGGCATTGGTTGGATTGCCGCCCTCCCTCTACGACTACGATGGTGAGTTTGGTTGCGAAGTAGGGCTCGCTGCCATGTTCAAGAGCGAAGACGGCTGGTATGCCGGCGGTGAGGGAACCAACGCGTTGGGACTGAATTTTGGTGCCACAGGCTATCACTCATATGGTGATGGATACGGCAACTTCGGCAACGGCACCTATTGGACAAGCACCTCTTCAGATGGGTTCCACTTTTGGAGACGACAATTTGCGTCCAACGACAATTGCCTCAGACGCTCATGGGACAACCCGTGGGTGGGCATGGGCGTGAGATGCGTTCAAGATTCTGAATGACCCGCATTGACTGTAACAACAAAAGGCCCCGCAGGTGCGGGGCCTTTTTTGTAGGCAGGTTTTCCCATGCGCCAGAAGGACACGTACAAAAAAGCCCCGCACATCTGTGCAGGGCTTCTGAGGTGGGTGGCTAATGGGATTTGAACCCACGACCCTCGGCACCACAAACCGATGCTCTAACCAACTGAGCTATAGCCACCATGGTTCCTTTCGAGGCCACTTTTGGTCTGGAAGGGAGCGCAAAGATATTACACTCCTTCCAATGTCAAGCCCTTCCCATTGCGACTTCTTTGCCACCTTTGACGCATGGCGGACAAACTCCAAATCCTGCACGTGGCGAGCTGGTTTCCCTCGCAGGTGCACGCGAGTTTGGGCAACTTCATCCTTCGGCACATCGACGCCATATCAAGCGTGCATGGCGGAGAGGTTTGGGCGCCGGTGCCGGTCAAGGGCTCCATGGGCAGCCTTCAAAAGATGCGGGCCGCCGACGGCGAAGGCCACTTGGCCTCTGGCCTTCCGGCGAAACGCCTGTACCACGCCGCCACGCGACCTCAGTTGCTAGGCGTCGCCCGCTCGGTGGCCGCAGAAGCCCGTCGCATGGATTGGAAACCCGACTTGGTCCACGTGCACGTCGCCCACCCCGCCGGAGCGGCGGCCGTCGCCTGGGCCCAGCGCTGGGGCGTGCCGGTCGTCCTCACAGAACATTGGACGGGCTACCACGACGCCAAAGCCACCCCGTGGTGGCGTCGCCGCGCGATCAAGGATGCGTTGAAAGGGGTCGATGTGGTTTGTCCCGTGACGGCCGACCTCGGCGAGTCCATCGCCGCGTGGGGCACCTCCGGCACTTTGCGCGTTGTGCCCAACGTGGTGGACACGGACCTGTTCCGGCCCGCCGCAGTTCAAACCCTCGCCGGCGTACCCGTCGGCGACGCCCGCCGCAAATTGGAAGGCGCCCCCTTGAACCGCATCCTGCATGTCAGCTCCATGCACGACGGCCAAAAGAACATCTCCGGCCTGCTCGAAGCACTGGCCTCCATCTGCGTCCAGGACACGTCCGTGCGCGCCACCTTGGTGGGCGGCGAAAAGGCGGACTTGGACGGCTACGAAGCCTGGATCGACGACCGCAGCCTGGCCGACCGCATCCATCTCACCGGCCCCCTGGACGGCGACGGCGTGGTGAAGGCCATGCAAGCGCACGACGTGCTTGTGCTCAACAGCCGAAGCGAAAATTTCCCGTGCGTCATCGCCGAAGCATGGGCGTGCGGCATGCCAGTCATGAGCACCGACGTCGGCGGCATCCAAGAACACCTCCCACATGGCCTCAGCGACCGAGGATTTCTGCTTCCCGCGCAAGCGGACGTCGCCTCGTGGACCGAGGCCTTTCACCAAGTCAAGAACACCGCCTGGGACCCCGACGCCATCCGTGCTTACGCCTGCACCCATTTCAGCGTGGAGGCCGTGGCCCAAGCCTACGACGCCGTCTACCGCCAGCTTTTGCAACCACAGACCAGTTGAGTCAATCCAAGCCCAACAGCGAGGACACCCCCACAGGACGGCGCACCTCGTAGCCTTCTCCGTGGGTGAATCCTGCGGGACGACCAAAACTCGTGGCCTTGCCCCGCACATGTTCCAGAAAACCTGGGCCGCTGATGGGCGTTTCGGGCTCTTCGGAGGTCGGGTCGTGGAATTGGCTGCTGAACGCCAAGATGGCTTCAAACTTGGTGTCCAAGAATCCGGTGACGTCCACCACCACGTCGGGCGTGCGGTGCACGTCTTGGATGTAATGGTACACCGCCTTGGGCCGCCAAGCCTCTTCCGGGGCGTCGTCCGTGCCCGTGACAATCTTGGGAAGGCCCGACAAAAAAGCGGCCCGGGCCACGAGCTCGGCCCCGCGTCCGTGGTCAGGGTGGCGGTCGTCCAGCGCGTTGGCAAGCACCACCGCAGGACGCAACCGACGGATGGCAGAAATCACCAACCGCAGGGAGGCGTCGTTCACTTCGAAAAACCCGTCGGCGAGGCCGAGGTTTTCACGGTGAACCAGCCCAAGGATCTCGGCGGACTTGGCCGCTTCCAGGTCGCGAAGTTCCGAGGAGCCTCGAGTTCCCAATTCGCCGCGGGTCAGGTCGACCACAGCGCAGCGCTTGCCCTCGCTGGCCAGTTTGGCCAAGGTGGCCCCTGCGGACAATTCCACGTCGTCGGGGTGGGCCCCAAAGGCCAGCACGTCCACAGGATGTTGCGGTGTCGCCATGCTGCAAAGGTACTTCTCACAGACAGGGAGCGCCTCAATGCATTCATTCTCAAAAATATTTGACTCATTCCCAATTTTCAGCCCTTTGTTCCCGTTACCTTGGGAGTGCGATCAATGAACATCGCGCCCCTGCAAGTGGTTGTACCATGCATCCAAACGCATTGACATGAACCACGATTCTTCTTCCGGCCACGACGTGTTGGTTTTGGGCGCGGGATTCGCCGGACTGGCGACCGCCTCCTACCTCTCCAAGGCGGGCCACAAAGTCAAAGTGCTCGAGCGGCACGACCGGCTTGGAGGAAGGGCGAGGAAATTCGAAGCCGAAGGGTTCACCTTCGACATGGGCCCCAGTTGGTACTGGATGCCCGACGTGTTTGAACGGTACTTCGCAGACTTCGGGTCGGAGGTGAACAAGGAAATGAACCTTGTTCGCCTCGACCCTTCTTACACCGTCTGGTTTGACGACGGTCCCCTTGAAATTCCTGCCGGATTGGACCCCTTGGCGGAGGTCTTCGAATCCATCGAGCCTGGCGCTGGCAACAAGCTGCGCGAGTTCATGGCCGAGGCCGAAGTCAAGTACAACATCGGCATGAACAAATTCGTGAACAAGCCGGCGCACAACGCGCTGGAGTTCGCGGAATGGCAAACCCTGGTGGACGCCACACGCCTTTCGCTGTTCACGTCGTTCAGCGCCTTTGCCAGAAAGCACTTCACCCACCCCAAGCTTCTTCAAATCATGGAGTTTCCGGTGCTCTTCCTGGGCGCCAAGCCCGAGGACACCCCGGCGCTGTACAGCCTCATGAATTACGCGGACACGTGCCTAGGCACCTGGTACCCCATGGGCGGCATGAACGAAATCGTGCAAGCCATGGTGCGCGTGGCGGAACGCATGGGCGTGGAATTTCAGTGCAACGCGGAAGTCGCCGCCATCTTGGACGACGGCCGACGCGCCACCGGAGCTCGCTTGGCGGACGGAACCGAGGTGCACGGCTCGGCGGTGGTGGCCACCGGAGACTACCATCATGTGGAACAGACGTTGTTGGCGCCCCAATGGCGTCGGTACGACCAGTCGTATTGGGAAAACCGCACGATGTCCCCAAGCTCGCTGCTCTACTACGTCGGACTCAACACACGCGTCCCCGAATTGCAACACCACAACTTGTTTTTCGACACGCCGTTTGGGCCGCACGCCGAGACCATTTACGACAGCATTTCGTGGCCCGACGACCCGCTGTTCTACGTGAGCGCCCCCTCGCGAACGGACGAGGGCGTGGCCCCCGAAGGATGTGAGAACCTCTTCTTCCTGATTCCGCTGGCGCCAGGCTTGGACGAGCAAGGCGGCGAGCGTGACCGGTACTTCGAGGAAATCATGGTGCGCTTGGAGCGCCACCTCGGCCGGGACTTGAGGCCCCACGTGGTCTACACCCGAAGTTTCGCCCACAAGGAATTTGAGCAGGAGTACTCGAGCTTCAAAGGGAACGCCTACGGGCTCGCCAACACCCTGCGCCAAACCGCATTCTGGAAGCCCAAAATGCGCAGCAAATTGCCTGGCCTTCACTTCGCCGGTCAACTGACCACACCGGGGCCGGGCGTCCCGCCCAGCTTGATTTCTGGGGAGGTCGCCGCCGAGGAAACGAGTAAATTCCTGAAGCGCCACGGAGCCGTTGAACATGCAACCGCCCACGCGGGTTAATTTGACCATGGACGCCGTTCGCTTGTACAACGATGTGGCCGCCGAGTGCGCCAAGCGCACCACCAAGGCTTACAGCACGAGCTTTTCGCTCGGCATCCGCTTCTTGGCGCCTTCGCTCCGCGAGGCCATCTACAACATCTACGGCTTCGTGCGCTACGCGGATGAAATCGTGGACACGTTGCACGGTCCGCACCAAGCCGAAATGTTCTCCCGGTTCAAGGAGGACACCTACTGGGCCTTGGACCACGGCGTCAGCGCCAACCCCATTCTTCACGCCTTCGCCCAAAGCTTCGAGAAGTACAACATCGACCGTGACCATGTCGATCTGTTCTTGCGTTCCATGGAGTGGGACTTGGACCGGACGGCGTACGACCGCGAGGGCTACGACGACTACATCGTCGGCTCGGCGGAAGTGGTGGGCTTGATGTGCTTGCACGTCTTCGTGTTCGGCGACCGTGAGGCCTACGAGCGGTTGTTGCCCAACGCCCGCAGCTTGGGGGCCGCCTTCCAGAAGGTGAACTTCCTGCGCGATTTGAAGGACGACTTTGAAGACAAAGGCCGGGTGTATTTCCCAGGCGTGGACATGGCCGCGTTCAACGCCGGTGCCAAGCGCCAAATCGAAGAAGAAATCGCGACCGATTTCAGGCATGCGTACCTCGGCATCGTGAAGCTGCCCAAGGAAAGCAGACTCGGGGTGTACGTGGCGTACGTCTACTACCAAAGGCTCTTCCAAAAAATCGCGGCACTTCCCACCAACCGCATCATGGAGGAGCGCGTGCGCATCCCCAATCGCCGCAAGGCCACCCTCTTTGTGGGGTCGTACCTCCGTCACAGCTTCAACCTCCTCTGACTTTCATGGCCCGCGCGCTTGCCTGGATGCTTGTCCTGGGTATGCCCTCCCTCCTGCTGGGCCAAACCCACTCCGAGCTAGCTTCTTGGCGCACCCTGTACCGCCAGACGTCGGAGGGCGGTCCCGCCGACAGCGCCATCGTCCCGATGACAGCCGCCTTGCAAACCCACCCCAACAACGCCGTCTGCACGGCGTTTCACGCCACCGCCCAGCTTCAAAAAGCCCAGGAGTTGTGGAACCCGCTTGACAAACTGACCACGTTCCAGACCTGGCGCCCTGTCTTGGACGCTGCCCTGGAAGCCTTGCCGCACGACCCAGACCTGGCGTTGTTGCGCCTGGGCGTGCAGTCGCACACCCCAAGTTTTCTCGACTACGACCAAGCCATGGACACCGACGCCCGGCTTGTGCGGGAGGCCTTGACGGCGGGCCATTGGGACAACGATCCTGACCATGCGGCGTTTGTCCACGATTTCTTCACGTACCTTGAAACTGAAAAATGACACTTGCACCTTCTGAAAGCAATCCTGTGGTCGAAAATGTGATTCTTGTGGATCCAGAGGACCGAGAACTCGGCACCATGGAAAAGATGGAAGCCCACCGTCAGGGGGTGCTCCATCGGGCGTTCAGCGTGTTCGTGTTCAACAGCCGCGGTGAATTGCTCATCCACAGAAGGGCGCTGGAGAAGTACCACAGCGGCGGCCTGTGGACCAACACGTGCTGCAGCCACCCCCGACAGGGAGAGACCGTGGTGGAAGCGGCGCAACGCCGTTTGGTGGAAGAGATGGGCATGCGGTGTCAGCTGGAACCGAAGTTTTCCTTCATCTACCGGGCGGATTTGGACCACGGCATGATCGAGCACGAGCTCGACCACGTGCTCATCGGGTACAGCGACGTGCCGGCCGAGCCCAATCCGGAGGAGGTCTGTGAGGTGAAGTACATCGGCGTGAAAGCCCTCGAGGCCGACATCGCCGAGAACCCAGACAACTACACCGCTTGGTTCAAAATCTGCTTCCCCGAAGTGGTGGGCACTTTGCTTCACGCGACGCGGTGAAAGACGTGGTGGTCGTTGGCGCCGGGGTCGGCGGTTTGGCCACGGCGGTGCGCATGGCCGCACGCGGTCACCGGGTGACGATGCTGGAAGCGGGGCCGAGCGTGGGCGGCAAGCTGGCCGAGCATCGGGACGCGGGTCACAGGTTCGACCGTGGCCCTTCCCTCTTCACCATGCCGGAATTGATGGAAGAGCTCGACCGCCTGGTGCCCGAGGGGCCTGAGCGGCCGCCAGCATTCGCCTACCGCACCCTGGACCGGAGCACCCACTATTTCTGGGAAGGAGAGCCTGAGCCCTTGGTGGCGTGGACGGACAACCGCAAATTCGCCCAGGATGTGGAAGCGCGCTGGGGTTCGCCGGCCAAGGCGTTGCTGCGTCATTTGGCCTCCAGCCGCGATGCCTTTGAGCTGACCCGCGGGGTGTTCCTGGAACGAAGCCTCCACGACCTGAAAACGTACGCGAGCGCCGCCGCATGGAAACTCCTTGGGCGGGTTTGGAAACTGCCCCTGCTGGGCACCTTGCACACCCACAACGCCAGGCAGTTCAAAGAGCCCAAGCTGCAGCAACTGTTCAACCGCTACGCGACGTACAACGGCAGCGACCCTTACCAGGCGCCGGCCATGATGCACGTCATTCCCCATTTGGAACATGGCATCGGAACCTTTTTGCCTGAAGGTGGCATGCGCTCCATCCCGCTGCATTTGGAAAAGCTGGCCAAACACCTCGGAGTGACCATCCTCACCGAATGCGCGGCAGAGCGCATCGTGCACGACGGCCGACGCGTGACCGGGGTGAAAGACGCCCTGGGCCAAACGCACCATGCCGACTTGGTGGTCAGCAACGCCGACTTGCACCCCACCTACCGCAAGCTGCTGCCGGACTTGCATGCCCCGGAACGCATCCTGGGCCAAGAGCGCTCGACGTCGGGCATCATCTTTTACTGGGGCGTGCGTGGCCAGCATCCCAAGCTGGGGCTGCACAACATCCTGTTCAGCAAGGACTACAACGCCGAGTTCCAGCACATCCGAGAACTCGGCACGCCTGGGCCAGACCCCACGGTCTACATCAACATCACCTCCAAGGAAATCCCCGAGGACGCGCCTGAGGGCCACGAGAACTGGTTTGTGCTGGTGAACGTCAAGGCCGACCCCGACCAATGGACGAATGAGGCCTTGGCGACGCTGAAAGCGGACGTGCTGGACAAGGTGGAGCGCACCCTGGGATCCCGGCCGGAGATCGTGTGCGAGCAAGTGCTCCGGCCCCAAGACATCGAAGGGCTCACGGGCTCCTGGAAAGGGGCCCTGTACGGCGCCTCGAGCAATTCTGCCGCGGCCGCCTTCCTGCGGCACCGCAACCAATCCGCGCAATTGGAAGGGCTGTACTTCTGTGGGGGCAGCGTGCATCCCGGTGGCGGGATTCCGTTGTGTTTGCTTGGAGCCAAAATCGTGGACGACCTTGCACACGCCTCATGAACGTTGCCCGCACATCATGGCTGAAAGAACCTCGCACCTGGGGGGCTGTCCTGGTCATCCTCCACCTCGTGGGGGCCACGGGCGTGGCGCTGGGCCACGCCGACCTTTTGCTGCCCTTGACCCCGCTCAACCTGGTGGTGTGCGCCGGCGTGGTGATGGCCTTCACAGGTGACGAGAGCCCCTGGCGGTGGTCGTTGACGATGTTCCTGGGCTTTGGGGTGGAAGTGCTGGGGGTGGCCACGGGGCTGCTGTTTGGCGACTACAGCTACGGCAAAGGCCTGGGTCCCAAAGTGCTCGACGTGCCGCTCCTCATGGGCGTGCTGTGGTGGCTTTTGCTGTTGGGCAGCCACCACATGGCTGAACGGCTCTTGGGCAGGAATGGCAAGGAAGTTTCCCCTTGGACGCGGGCCGCGCTGGCCGCCACCCTGATGACGACCCTGGACGGGTTGATCGAGCCGGTGGCGATTCGGGCGGGCTGGTGGACCTGGCACCAAGGCGACATCCCTTGGACAAACTACCTGACTTGGTGGGTGGCGGCGTTTGGGCTGGGACTCCTGTGGCGCGACGTGGAAGACCTGAAAACAAACCGACTTTCTGGCTTGTTGTTGATGGTGTTTGCAGCCTTTTTCGTTGTGTTGAATCTGCTCCCCTGGACCCTCTGACCATGACCATCTCCTCCATCTCCATTGTGTTGGCCACGTTTTTTGCCATGGAAGGTGTGGCATGGCTTGCCCACAAGTATTTGATGCACGGCGCCATGTGGTTCTTCCACGAAGACCACCACAGCAACGGCCCGGGATTCTTCGAAAAGAACGACGCCTTCTTCTTGATTTTCGCCATCCCCAGCGCCTACTGCTTTGTGACTGGCAGCATCTACGCCGACTTCAGGTTTTGGATTGGGGCGGGCATCGCGTTGTACGGGTTGGCCTACTTCCTGGTGCACGACGTCTTCATCCACCGCCGGTTCAACTGGTTCAATCGCACCAACAATGCTTACCTCATGGCGATCCGGAAGGCCCACAAGGTTCACCACAAACACTTGGGCAAGGAGGACGGCGAATGTTTCGGGATGCTCTTTGTTCCGCCTCGTTACCTTCGTGAAGCGCGGAAAGCCCTGCGCAATCAACGACAACGTGCATGAACGACTGGACCTACCTCTGGGTGAATGTGGCGGTGATGGCCGTGCCTCTCGTCGCCAGCTTTGACCGTCGGGTGGGGTTCGTCAAGGAGTGGAAGCACTTCTGGCCGGCCTGCCTGCTGACCATGGCCGGCTTCATCGCATGGGACATCGCGTTCACAGCCCAAGGCATTTGGGGCTTCAACGACGCCCACCTCTCGGGCCTCGGGCTTTGGGGCCTGCCGTTGGAAGAATGGCTGTTCTTCATCACCATTCCGTACGCGTGTGTCTTCACCTACGCCTGCTTCAAGAAGTACTTTCCCGCGCCACCTCTGGGGTTTGGGCACCGCAGCGTCACCACCGCCATGGCCTTCCTGTGCATTGGCTTGGCCTTCGGGTTTTATGACCATGCGTACCTCGGGCTGACCAGCGCACTCTGCGCAGTGTGGCTGATTGGCGTGCTGGCCAAATGGCGTCCTTGGATGGGGCACTTTTGGTTTGCGTACACCGTGTTGCTGGTGCCGTTCATCCTCAGCAACGGGGTGCTCACGGGCATTGAGTTTTGGAAGTACCCAATGCTTCACAACCACCCTGAAGCCATTGCCGACCACATTGTGTGGTACAACAACGACCACAACTCCGGCTGGCGCGTCTTTTCCATGCCTGCCGACGACCTGCTGTACGGCCTGCTCCTGATTGGAATGAACGTCAGCTTGTACGAGGCCTTCGCGTCCCGCGGAAAGGACCTCGGCAACGCCATGGTCTGACACAGACCTGCTTGATCACTTCTGGGCCTGCAACACCGCCGTCACAGGACGGTGGTCGCTCATCATGACGCCGTGGGTGTGGTGCGAGACGCATTGCAGCGTCGTGTCGGCCAAGATTCCATCGATGCGCAATCCAGGAATGGCCCCCAGATGGGTTCCGCCAGGCCCAAATGAGGCCGCGGCAAACGTGTCCTCGGCCCGGCTTCCACGAAGGGCGTGCATGGCGTACGACATGGGCGTGTCGTTGAAGTCGCCCGCCACAATCACAGGGTAAGGACTCTCCTCCATGCGACGCACCAATTCCTGGGCCTGCAAAGCGCGGGCCTTGGAGGCGTCTGTGATCAGGCCCCACAAGCGGGCCCCTTGCTCCCGGCTTGGCCCCTCTTCCACCGCGTCGTAGTCGGCGTGGTCGAAGTGCAAACTTTGAAGGTGAACGTTGAACACCCGGACCAACCCCGCCGGCGTCTCCACATCGGCTTGGAGCACGCGGCCTTGTCCCGCGTCCTCGTCTTCAAACATGTACGTCGTCCAATCTTTCACGGGGTACGAACTGGCGAGCGCAGGCCCAGCCTCGCGAGGCCATGTGAACAGCCGACGTCGAGGCTTAAGCCACGAAAACCCGGCCGACCGCAACGTGGCTTTCCCTCGCTTGGGGAATTCTTGGAAACACCAAATGCCGTCGGGCTGCTCCGCCAACCAGGTCGCGATGTCCTGGCGGGTTTGGTCGCCATCCAGCCACTCGAACTCGTCCAAGCGCCGCACGTTGAAGGTGGTGACCTCAAAGCTGTTCTCAGACAACGCCACGTCCGGCTTGGACAAGCCCACGGAAAACACATGGGAGAACGACGGCCAAGTCAGCAACAACACCGCGAGGGGCCCCAGCGACTTCAACCACCGGAACGACGTCAACCGCCACACCGTCCCCACCGCCAACAACGGGTACGCCAACCCGTACACGTAGCCCGCAGGGGCCAGCCAGGGCACCCACGCGGGCGACACGCGCGCCGCCACTTCACCCACGATCACCAGCACCAGCCCAGGCAACACCAAGAGGGTGGCAGAGTCCCATTTGCGTGCCTTGACGGCAGGCTTCTCGGCAGACGCCTTCTTGGCTGGCTTCTTGGGCGCCGGCTTCTTGGCTTTCGGCTTCGACTTGGTGGCGGAGGCGGGTTTCTTCGCCATGGTCAGCGCTGACTTTGCTCAAACAAGAACCGCTTGTCATCGGCAGACAAGTGGTCGTAACCGTGCTTGGAGATTTTGTCCAAAATCGCGTCCAACCGCGCTTGGCGATCCACCTTGTCCGCGTTGAATTCGTCGTCCGACATCGGGGCACGCGATTGGGCGCGCTCCTCGGCTTTCCATCGGTTGGAGGTCGACGCACGGAATTTGTTGCGCTTGCGACGCGGCACTTGAATGCTTCCTGACATCACAGCGTCCAGCACCCACTCCAGCCACCCCACCAGGTTGACCCCTTTCATGTCCTGCTTCACAAGCAACACCCCAAACAACGCCCCTCCGAGGTGGGCCACATTCCCTCCGGGGTTGGCGCCTTGGCTCAGCCCGAAGTAATCCAGCACCACGTACCCCCAGAAGAGGTGTTTCAACGCCACGGGACCAAACAGAATCAGGTTGAACCTGGATTCAGGACGCAACGTGGCGGCCGCACCAAACACGGCCATCACCGACGCCGACGCCCCGAGGGCGAAGGTGCTTTCTCCTTGCAGGGGTTTGAAGCCATTGGTGAGCATGAAGTAGGCCAAAAAGCCCGCCAGCCCTCCGGCCAGGTAGGTGCTCAACAACCTGCGCGCCCCCACTTCCGCGTGGTAGAGCCGCCCCATCCACGTCAGCAGCAACATGTTCATGGCAAAATGCCAAATCCCCTGGTGGGTGAACATGTGGGTGACCACACTCCAAGGCCGTGAAGCCAACACGTCCAACTTCCAAGAGGTCGCCAGCAACCACGCGCCGTCCGCAGGCCACACCGCCGACACGCTCCCGCCCGTCAGCCGATCTATGGCCCCCAAGGTGACCACAAGGAGGAGGACCAAGCCATTCACCATGACCAAGCGCCGCAACATGCTGCTCGCCGCCAACATCCCTTTGATTTGTTCAAACATGGCTCAATAGAAATGTCCGCGGTCCTGCTGCCAACGCTTCAGCAAGAAATACCCAAACACCATGCCTCCGAGGTGGGCAAAGTGCGCCACGTTGTCGCCCGGGCTGTTTTGCAAGGCGAGCATCAACTCAATCGCGCCGTAGCCCAAGACAAAGTACTTCGCCTTGATGGGGATCGGCGGGAAGAGCAACATCAGTCGGGTGTTGGGAAAGAGCATGCCGAAGCCCAACAACAAGCCAAACACCGCGCCACTCGCCCCCACCACACGTCCAAAGACTGACTCCAACACCCGCGTCCGCATCAACGGACTCGCCTCGGACGAAATGAACTGCTCAGGCGCCGGGAAGAAGGTTCCGAACTCGGCGTAGAACTGCAGTCCAATCACCAACTCGTGGAGCACGAACGCCCCTAAGCCACAAGCCATGTAATACGTCAAAAAGCGCTGTGGCCCCCACACGCGCTCCAATTGGGAGCCAAACATGTACAACGCAAACATGTTGAAGAAAATGTGTCCGAGGTCCCCGTGCATGAACATGTGGGTCACCAATTGCCAAGGCTGGAAAAAGGGCGAACCCGGGTACGTCCCGGCCAGCAACGGCACCGCCGCATCCCCGAGCAACCCCGAGCCGAAGTACATCAGCACGTTGAGGATGATCAGGTTTTTGACGACTTGAGGGGTGTTTTGAAGCATCAGTTGAACAAGTTTTGAATGTCCGACCCAGACCAGATCGCCTGAGTCACGCGCCCCATGGGGTCCACCGAGGGCGTGTCGCAGGCCCACAAAGCCTGCACCAAGTTGCGACGGGCTTCCAACGGCAAGGGCGCTTGGCCCGACATGGCCGTGCGCTTGGCCCATTGTTTGGCCCAGAGCACGCGACGGTCCTCCTCTCCTTCCCATTGCCCGTCGTGGTACGATTCCAAGATGCCGTCGATGGCCTCGCGCAGGTGGCTGGCCAAATCCGAGGGCACGGCATGAACGGCCACCGTCTCGGCGTCTACCTGGCGAAGGTCCAGGCCCATGTGCTTCAAGTCGGTGTCCACCTCCACGAGCGCCATCACTTCAGCTTGACTCAAGGTGACCTCCTCTGGGACCAAGAGGGTTTGGCTGACGGTGGCCGAGGTCTCCTGGGCGAGGTAGCGCTCGAACAACACGCGCATGTGCGCCCGGCGAATGTGAACCACGCACACGCCCTCGGCCGTCGGCACCATCAAGTGCGTCCCTTGCCATTGCAACACCTCCAACCCCGAATCTTGGGACGCCATGTCGAGCTCCGCAGGGGCCGCAGGCTCTTGCGCCTGGGGGTCAGGGGTGTCCATGATTTGGTACAACTCCTTCCAGCCGTCCGCGGAGGGGCGGGCAGGTTTCGAGGCGCCGGTCGACCAGCCGCCGTGGGCCTGGCCGAGGGTTGGGGCGCGAAAGGGGTTGTAATCCGGGTTGACCTGAACGCGGGGCTCCGACACAGTGGTGCCGGGCTTCAGGTCTGAAATCTGAAGTCCGGTCTCGGCGTCGAAGTCCAACGTCGGCGCCACGTTGTGGGCCCCGAGCCCGCGCTTGACGGCCGACTTGAGGATGGCCAGGATGGGCTGCTCCTCGTCGAATTTGACTTCGATCTTCGTCGGGTGAATGTTCACGTCGAGCCGGGCGGGGTCCACCGTGAGGTACAGGGCGTACAACGGGTGGCTGCCTTCGGCGATGAGCTCCTCGTAGGAGCGGACAATGGCGCGGTGCAACAACCCGTGCTTGACAAAACGGCCGTTGACGAACAAGAACTGCTCGCCACGCGTGCGTCGGGCCGAATCTGGCTTGCCCACAAACCCCTCGACCTTGACGACGTCGGTGTCTTCTTGGACAGGTACGAGGCGCTCGTCGTGTTTGGGCCCCAAAATGCCCACCACCCGTTGGCGCAACGTCCCAGGCTTCAGGGAAAACAGGTTGTTGCCCTGGTGGGTCAGTGAGAACGAAAGCCCCGGATGGGCGAAGGCCACGCGCTGAAATTCGTCCACCACATGGCGCAACTCCACGGCGTCGGATTTCAGGAAATTTCGACGGGCGGGCACGTTGTAAAACAGGTTCTTCACGTGAAAGGTGGTGCCCACGGCACGCGCCTTGGGTTCTTCGCCGGTCACCTTGGACCCGTAGCACGTCAACTTCACCCCCACTTCCGCGGCTTCCTGGCAGGTGGTGACCTCCACGTGCGAGATCGCCGCAATCGAGGCCAGCGCTTCTCCACGGAAGCCCTTGGTGGCCAAGTTGAACAGGTCGTCCGCCGTGGACAGCTTGCTGGTGGCGTGCCGAACGAAGCACAGACGCGCGTCCTCGGCCGACATGCCTGATCCGTTGTCCACGACCTGAATGGACGTCCGCCCCGCATCCAGCACGTGCACCTCGACGGAGGTGGCGCCGGCGTCCACGGCGTTCTCCATCAACTCCTTGACCACCGATGCAGGCCGCTGGATGACTTCGCCCGCGGCAATTTGGTTGGCCACGTGGTCCGGCAGGATGTGGATTGTTTGGCTCATCCGTTGGCTTTCATGAATTGCAGGAACCCGCCGTAGTCTTGGGATTCAATCCAAAGGATGGCCCGGTAGGTCAAATACACCAGCACCAACGCCACCCCCGCGGCCCGCAGGGCGGCCATGCGGCTGGCCCGAACCGAAGCGGCCCGCCTGGCCGCGCGGCCTTCATAAGACTTGCCACCTTGCCGAAACCGAATCGGACGCGGGGCCTCTTGGGACGCGCCAAAGACGTCCTCTTCCACACGCCGCTTGCGCTCCTCCCATTCTGGGCGCGCTTCCGGCAGGTGACGGGACTTGAATTTGAACGATCGGGGCTCGGTCCTCACGTTCCGAAAAGGGCCTCGAAGTTTGGGCGCTTTCATCCTTTCGAAGGTACGGGGTCTCAGGCCTGGGAAAGCTCAAATTCCGTCAACACCGCATCCACATCCCGTCCACCGTAATGGTCCAGAACTCGGCGCAAGACGCGCTCCACGCTCGCGTCAGGACACGACGCGCCTGACGTGATCAACACCGTGGGCACCTCGCCCGCCGCGCCTTGCTCGGGGAACGGGTCGGCCGTGACTTGGATCGACCCGTCGTGGATGTTGAAATGGTGCACGCCGTCCTCCTTCCATTCCAGCTCGTTGCGCACGAAAAAGGTCGTCAGCGTCTCTTCGCACAACTCCACCAAATGCGACGTGTTGGAACTGTTGTATCCGCCCACCACCAGGGCCAAATCCGCCCCGCCCGCCAACAGCGCACCGCGGGTGGCGCTTTGATTGTCGTTGGTGGCGTAGCACAAGGTGTCTCGGGTGTTCGCGAATTCGCCTTCTTGGTCGGCGTCCACGGCCACTTTGATGCGGTCCGCAATGGCTTGGGTGTCGGAGGCCAACATCGTGGTTTGGTTCACGACCCCCACGCGGCTCAGGTGCTCCTCAGGCTTGAAGCCCGGCGTGGTGCGGCCTTCGAACTTGGCCCAAAACCCCGCCACATCGATGCGCCCCGCCTCCATCCACTGCGCCAGCCACTCGGCCTCGGCGCCGTCTTTGACGACCAAGGCGTGCCCCGTCTCCGCGGCGTGGGAAAACGTGGCACGGGTTTCCTCGTGCTGAGGCTTGCCATGGATGACCACCGTGTAGTCCTTGCCCCCAAGCTGCGCCGACCGCTTCCACACCTTCTCCACGAAGGGACAAGTCGTGTTGTACTTCTGCACGTCCACCCCGAGGTCGGTGAGCTTCGTCTCCAACTCGGTGGTGGTTCCGAAAGCCGGAACGATCACCACGTCTTCCGGCGTCAAGGTCTCCAGCGGCACCAAGGACTTGCCCAAGGTGTCTTGCAGGAATTGGACCCCACGGCTCTGCAGATCGGCGTTCACCTCCGGGTTGTGAATCATTTGGCTCAACAAGTAAATCCGCCTGCCGGGGTTCTCCGCGATGGCCTTGTAGCTGATCTCGATCGCGTTCTCCACCCCGAAGCAAAACCCAAAGTGGCGCGCCAACTGGATCCGCACCGATCCGAAGTCCAACACGCTCGGCGTGAAGTCTTGTTTGCGGGGATCCAGCGTTTTGCGACGTGCTTTGACCCGAGAAATGATGGGGCTCCGGTAAAAGTCGGGGATGTCGAAACTGCGCATGGCTCAAAAATACCTCTCCCCATCGCAACCATTCAGGAAGGAGTCACGTTCAATCCAACGACGACATTGAACAACTTTCCCGGATGGACCGGCGGGCTGACCGCCCGCCACGGGACCCCAAAAGGAGGCTCAGCCCTCCTTTTGTTGCGTCTGGTCGCGCCGTCTCGCCAGGCCCTCGGCGCTGTCAAACGCACGCCCCAGCGCCGCATTCCAGAGCCCCTCGCTTCGCCTGGCCACACGCCGCACGTCCTTGACCACGTCCACCTGGCGTGATGGGGCGTTCGTCAATTCGACCAACGCCAGCCGCTGCACCAAGACCGTCTGCAGTTCAGGAGCGTACGCGAGGAAGGGCCAATCCGCCGTGTTCACGTCGACGTGAACCGCTTCAGATTGGCTCAACCACTCGAGGGTCCAGGCGTCCAGCGCGGGAACCACATCCGGGCAACCTTCCAACCCCACCTGCATGCGCCAAGCGATGGCTTCACGCACCCAATCCTCGTGGACCTGCCCCTGCGCAGGCCATTCAGGGGCGCCTGAACACGTCATGCACGCCCAACACCACGGCCAAACCCACGCCCACATCTCAGGCCTCGATTTCGCGTTCCTCAAACACAATGCCCAGCTCTGCCAGTCCGGCGAGCAGCGGCTCGTAGTACGTTTTGGACATGGGCACGTCCACGCCGGTGGTGCCGAAGGCGCCTTCAAGCATCGGCTTCACCGCCAACGCCATGGGCAAGCCCACCGTGTCGCTCATGGCGGTGAAGGTGCTGTCCTTGCCCTCCAGGGACAGGCTCGATGTTTTGGCCTTGCGCTCGCCGTGGAGGTCGTACTCGAATTTGTGCCACATCACGATCATGTCCCGGTCGTTGGCACCCAAGACCCATTTGACGGTGACCAAGGCTTCGACGATTTGGGCTGGGGTTCCTTCGAGGCCTTCTGGTCCCTGGTCGTCGTCGAACAGACCCAGCCACGCCATCTTGTCCAACGCCTCGTCTACCGCCCCTGTCGCAAGGGCCACCGCCTCGCGCACGTCCTGAACGGCATCCAAGTTGGCGGGCAGGAACGTCCGCGTCCAGCCATCCCAGGTTGTGCCTGCAGGCCACGTCAAGCGGACGTCGTCGCGAACCATGCCCAGTTGCACAAGCACGTCCCAAGCTTGGCAATATCCCTCCCCACGGAGCGTGCCCCGCACGAGGGATTGAATGCCTTGCAGGCCGTACAACTCTTGGTAGCCAAGCGAATCTCGGTTGGGGTATCCGTCGTAGCGACGCCCCCCCACCTCCACGGGCGTCAACGCTTGGAAGGTTTTGTGCGGCGGCACCATGCGCACCCGACCGCGGTCCAAGAACGTGGCCGCGCCGCCCTGCCCCGCCAGCACCACGTTGCGCGGGTTCCAGCTGAGCTTGTAATGCCAAGGGTTGTCGTCAGAAGCAGGCGCCACAAGTCCGCCGCAGTAGGACGCGAAAGACACCATGGTGCCGCCCGCTTCCCGAATCTCGTCGATGACTTGCATCGCGCTCATGTGGTCTATGCCAGGGTCCAACCCCATCTCGTTCAACACCAGAACCCCCTTTTCCTTCGCCCGGGCATCCAAAGCGTGCATGTCGTCGGACACGTAGCTGGGCGTCAACACATGCACCCCCGCCTCGATGGCGACACTTGCCACCTCGGGATGCATGAACGCCGGGAGCATGCTGATGACCAAATCCGCCGACGCGATGCGAGCGTCGCGATCCTTGACGTCTGACGACGACATCTGAAAAGCACGGCCATTGGGGTGGCCTTGGACCTTGGCTTGCGCCGTCGCCAAGTCCAAGTCGCCGACGTGAACCTCCCACCCCTCGCCCTCGGATTGACCCAACAAATGGGCGATCAACGAGGAGCTGCTTCGCCCTGCGCCGAGGACCAAAATCACCTTCTGTGCATCCATGCCAGAAAGGTAATGCGGGCACGATGGACCTGGCCCAGCTCGCTCAGGGAATGCCTACCTTCGAGGCCAGTTAAAATGAACCCCATGACCTTGCGCCGTCCCTCCTCTTTCGTTTTTGCCTTGGCATTCGCCATGATTTCGTTGACCCTGCCGAGTTGCAACGGATCCAAAGCCTTTGTCAAGCGCGCGGCCAAAATGGAAGCCGCTGGCATGATGCCCCAAGCGGCCAACCTGTACTACACCGCGGTGATGAAAAAACCCACCAACATCGACGCCATGGTGGGGCTTCAGCGCTCGGGCCAGGTGGTCTTGGGCCAGCACATCGCCGAGTTCGACGAGGCTGTCGCCTACAACAACCGCGAAATCGCTTTGAGCGCTTGGGACAAGGCCGTCGCTTGGGACAAGAAATTGTCCGCGGTGGGGGCAGATTTGGCCTTTCCTGAAGCCAAGCGCGCCACGTACGAGAGCGTGAAGAACGCCCACCTCGACGAGACCTACCGCGACGCCAATGTGCTGCTGGAACAAGAAAACTTCGCCCAAGCGCTGTTGAAGTTTGACGAGGTGCTTCGGTTGGACCCTGCGTACCAAGACGCGGCCGCCCTGCGCAACACCGCTTACTGCGAACCTCGTTATCGCGAGGGTGTGCTTGCCCAGGAGAACGAACAACTGCGCAGCGCACACAAGGTCTTCAAGGAAATCGTGGACGCCGACGCAGGCTACCGCGACGCCGCCGACCGCCTCACGCAGGTCCTGGAAGACGGCCAGTTCACCGTGGCGCTGACCGAATTCAAAAACGGATCAAGCCGCATCAACGTGGAGGTCAAGCTCCAGTCCTTGGTGGAGGAAGCGCTGATGGGATCCAGCGACCCCTTCCTGAAAGTGGTGGACCGGGAAAGTTTGGCAATGATTTTGCAAGAGCAAAGCATGGGCTTGAACGGATTGACCTCGGGCGGCGACGTGGAAATTGGAAACCTGCTGGGTGCCAAGGCCCTCCTGAAGGCCACCATCACCACCTGCGATCAACGTCAAAGCCGGTTGAACCGCAGCAACAAAACAGGCTACGAATCCTACCGTGTGGAGCGTGTGAACGAAGAAGGCAAGAAATACTACGAGACCAAGTACCGCACGGTCTCCTACCGCGAGTACTACCAAGACGCCTCGGTGGACGTGGCTTGCACGTTCAAGTTCATCTCCACGGTGACTGGCGAGGTGGTGTCCACCCAAACCGTGTACGGCCGGGCGTCGGACAACATCCGCTACATCGATTACGACGGCAACCGCAACACCTTCTACCTCGGAGGCAGCACAGGCGCCCGCACAGGAAGCACGGGTCGTTCCGACCGCGAACGTTTGATGAACGCGCGCCGCGCCATCAAAAGCGGAGACGCCTTGACCGAGGAAGCCTGCTTGCAACTCGCGAGCCAGATCCAAGGCAACATTGAAAGCGAATTGCTGAAACTCATCCCCTGACCTCCATCCCTGAATGACACTCCGCCACCTCCTTTGGACCCTCACTGTCGCAAGCCTCGTCGCTGCGACGGGTTGCGCTGGCGGCAAGAACGTGGCGTCTTCTGCGCCCGAGTGGACATTCAACTCTCCCGTGCTGCCTGCATACTACGTGGGCATCGGCTCTGCATCCAAGCTGATTCACCCCCTCGACGCAGACGCCGTGGCCAAGCAACAGGCCTTGGACAACATGTCGCGAGACATTCGGGTCCAGGTGCAATCCTCCTCCACCGTCTCCACCCTTCAAATCAACGGCTGGCTCTCGGAGTCGTTCTCGGCCCAATCAACAAGCACCACCCAAGAAGACCTGGAGGGCTTTGAATTGGTCGACACCTACAGCACGGAAACGGAAGTGCTGGTCTATTACCGGTTGAGCAAGGCCAAACACGCCCAAATCCAAGCCGCCAAGCGGGCCGCCGCCATGGACTTGGCCTTGGGTCACCTCGACGCAGCCACCCAGGCACGCGCCCAAGCCAATGTGCAGCAAGCGGTCGACGCCGCCATCCGAGGACTGGATGCGGTTCGGCCTTTCATGAACAAGCCCCTTGTCACCACGCGCCCCTCTGGCGAAGATGTGAACGTGCCGCAGGCGTTGATTTCGATGCTTGACGGCAGCATGACTGGCCTGGCATTGGCCACCCCCGACAGCGCGGTCACCCTCCACGTGGCAAATCAATTCCGAACCCAACTGGACGTCGCCGTCCTGCTGGACGGACAACCTGCATCCAACGTCCGCATCAATTACCGTTACCACCGTGGCGACCTGCCGACGCGGGGCACCGCCACAAGCGACGCGCGCGGTGTGGCCGCCATCACGCTTGAGAAATTTGAGCCCGGCGTGACGGGAACCACGCTGGAGGTTCAAGTGGACCCGATGGCCTTCGTTGAAGGTCTGCCCTTGGTACACCCCTTCCGCCAGGCGGCACGGGGCCTCACCAGCGCTCCCCTCCGGATCGACGTCAAACTCGCCCCTGTTGATTTGGTGCTGCAGGTGGAGGAGCGTGCATTCGGCAAACGACGCGACCAAGACATCTTGGGCCCCAGCGTTCGGCAAGCGCTTCAGCAGGCCGATGTGCGTCTGGTGCAAGCGAATCAGGTGCCCAACGCCATGGTGCTCACCTTGGAGGCCGACGCGCGTCCTGGCGGAGGCGGACAAGGCCTGCAGACGGTGTACGTGGACATGGTGGGGACGGTGACCGACGACGAAGGCAACATCGTGTACACCCAGACCATGACCCGCATCAAGGGCATCCAAATGGACTTGCCGCGCGCCACAGACGCCGCCTACGACAAAGCCACCGAGCAACTCCAAGACGAATTCATCCCTGGATTGGTTCGACTTTGGCACGGTTTCTGACCTTCCTTCCCACGAAAGCGAATTACTTTACCCCAAACTTCAACGCATGACCCTTCGCCACATTCTCCCCCTGACCCTGGCCGCAGGCACCCTGTTGCTAGCCAGCTGCAACGGAAGCAAGACCATGACCCCCAAGCAAGCGGGCGAGGTTGAAATCCTGGAATACTGCTCCAGCGAAGACTACCGCAGCGACAAGAACTTCTTCCGCGCCACCGCCACAGGCGAGAGCATGAGCCGCGAAGCCGCCAAGAAGATTGCACGCTCCAACGCCGAAGCGATGCTCGCCCGGTCCATCAAGTCCACCATCGAAATCGTCACCGACAACTACGTGAGCAGCTCCAAGTACAACAACGCGGAAGAGGTCACCGAGACGTTCAACGACCTCGCACGCACCGTGGTGGACCAACAGCTCTCTGGTGCCATCACCGCGTGCAACCGGTTGACCCAAAAGCCCGACGGCAACTACGTGAGCTACTTGGCGATCGAATTGAGCGGGGCCGATTTGGTGTCCAAGTACAACGAGCGTCTCTCGGAAGACGAGCGCATCCGCGCCGAATACAACTACGAGCGCTTCAAAGAGACCTTCGAGGCCGAGATGGCCAAACAGCGCTGAGCTGAAACAAGCCACGTTCTGAGCAGCGCACGCCCTTCAGGGGTCAGCACGGACTCAGGATGAAACTGAACGCCCGCAATGGGCAGGGAACGGTGGACACGCACCATCGGCCATCCCTGCGCGTTGCGGGCGACTGTGTTGTACCCGTCGCTGCCGGTGGATTCGTCCACCACCCAACTGTGGTAATGCCCGACTTCCATGGACGCGGGCAGGTCCTTCCACAGGTCCTCCCAGCGCGGCAGTTCGTGATCCCAGTCCATCGAGGTCACCCGGCCATGGAGTGGCTCGTTCATGTTGACCAACGCCCCGCCGTCCAAGACATGGATGGCCTGCATGCCCAGACAAACCCCGAGCACCGGAACCCTGCGACCCACCGCCTCCTGCAACACGTCCAGCAGCTGGGGATGTTCTTCTGGCAATCCAGGGCCAGGCGAAAGCACAAGGGCGTCGGTTTGGGCCCAATCCGAAGCTTGCCACTGCCCTTCTTCTACGACGCGGACACTGGCCCCGGCACGCTCCAAGTCGTGGACCAAATTCCACGTGAAGGAGTCGAGGCAGTCGAAGAGGGTGATGCGCATGGGTTAGCTTTGGACTTGAACAAAAGTACCATGAGCCAACGCATTCACACCGACGAGGGCGCCCAACCCGTGGCCGCCTACAGCCAAGCCACCCAGGCAGGCCCCTTGGTGTTCGTGAGCGGCCAAATCCCCTTGGTGCCTGACACTGGAGAATTGCTTGGCGACGACATGCAACGCGCGACGCGCCAATGCATCGCCAACGCCGAGGCCATCCTCCGCAAGGCTGGACTGACGCTGAACCACGTGGTCAAAGCCTCTGTCTTCCTCACCACCATGGACGACTACGCCGACATGGACGCCGCCTACCGCGACGCAATGCCCACCCCGTACCCTGCTCGTGAAGCTGTGGCTGTCCAAGCCCTGCCCAAAGGCGCCCGCGTCGAAATCTCGATGATCGCCGCCCACCCCTGAAACCCCACACCATGTTCTTCAAGAAGTTTCTGCACTACCTCAACCCCCTCAACCTCTTCAAGAAAAGCGAAGGGGACGGGTTGAACCTTCGAATGATGCACGGCATCAACAAAATCAGCTTCTTCGCCTTCTTGGTGTGCCTGACGGTGATGCTCTACCGCTGGTTTTTGCGAAGCTGACCCCCGTCAGAAGAGGAATTGGCCGTTCTGGCCCCTGGCCTCCAGCTTGAGGTCACGCAGCAACGCCGACTTCACGTTGAGCCGAAGGGAGAAACTCTTGCGCACCCCAAATGGAATCCAGTTGAAACTGAATTCCCAACAATGCAAGTCCACGTAGAAGTTCAAGTTGGTGGGCGTGAATTCCCGCCTGGCCAAATCGTATCCGGACTGCACATCCACACGGTGCTTGCCCATGACCTGGATTCCCCCTCGCGCAGTCAACGCGTGGGTCACGACACTGGAGTCGCGCATCGCCGAGGGATTCCACTGACGAGACACATTCACGTTGTAATCCAACCGCATGTCCCATGGGGCGGGTGACCCTTCTTGAGACTTGAGCGAAGTGCCCACAGCACCCGTCAACCGCTTCAACCTGACCAGGCCCAACCCCTGCGACGCCAGGTAGGTGTCAACCGCTTGACCGGAGACGCTGTCCCGGGCATAAGGCGAGTGGGTCGCGTTGAGGTTCAAGCTGACCCGATTGAACAAACTAGTAAATGCACGGGTCTGAATGTCAGACATTTGCATTGAGTCAGCTACAAAATTAAATGAACCCGTGGTGCTGAGGTTGTCCACCAATTTCACCTTGCGAAGCTCCCCGGTTTCACGGTCGGCCACCTTGGCCTCCAAGTTTTGAGAGAGCCCAAAATTCAACGCCCCCGCCTCGCGAGCATCCGTGGGAACAAAACGACCCAGCGCGTACGGGTTCCACCCGAAGTCTTCGCCTTGGGACGTGGTGATGGTCCGATTTCTCACGCGTTCTGGATTGTAACTCAAGCCCACCGTGGGCGACAGAACGTGCCGCACCGCATGGAGTCTGCCTGACCGCCGGGCGTTGAAGGTGCCGTAGAACCTGGTGCTCGCGGACACGCCAAACCGCCAATCGTTGGCCGACGAAAACCCTGTGAGCGTGTCCGACACCAACCCCACGCTGTCCGGCCCCAACACCGCTTCCCGGTAGTCCAGCGCCTCAAAGGAATCGTATTGGTTGTAGCTGAAACTCGGCGCAATGGACACAAAACCCAAACTTGAACTGGAAGACACTTTTAGCTTGTGCTTCAAACCATTGCGGATTTTCATTGACGCAACATCCAAGGCACCAAAGACGCTGTCCGGCGCCTCGATGGAATTCTCCATTTGACTGCTGAACGTCACCGCCACGTTGTCCAACAACGACACCTGGCCAGCGTCCAAACCGACCAACTTGGCCAGGGTGGTGCGCTGCATGTTCACGGACAACGAAGGCACCGTCAATTGCACATTGCCTGTGTTGGAATTTTGGCTGTGCCTCGCACTGACCGTCGCAGAGAACGGACTGCGCGGCACCTTCAAATTCCATTGCACACTCGATTGAAACGTGTTGCTCAGGTACTCTTCCTGGCTGCTGTTCAAGTTTTGCTGGAAATTGCCCGAGGAGCCAAAATTGACTGACGCAGAAAACCGGCTGTTGGGTCGGGCCCTCGGATCTTGGTTGTGGGTCCAACGCACGAAGAAGTTGTTGGCGAGGGCAAAGCCCGGCGTGCCTGCAAAGCCTTGACGCTGACGCTGAAAACTCACGTTGAATCCGCCCTTATTGCGGTACCTGTGGTTGTAATTGGAGCCCACGCGCACCGCCCAGCTCCCGCCCGTGTAGATGTCTGCCAACAACTTGGCGTCCCAATGCTCTCCAATGGGCACGTAGTACCCGAGGTCCTTCAAGAAGAACCCAAGGTTGCCCCCGTCACCGTAGCTCGGCAAGAGCACCCCTTGGCTCTTTTTTTCTTGCTGCAGCGGAAACCACCCAAACGGCAAGGCCAAGGGCGTCGGGATCTTTCGGAACTTCAGGTAGAGCGGGCCGCTGACCACCTTGTCATTGGGCACCATGATGGCCTTGGACAGGTGGAAATGGAAGTGAGGATCCTCGGCGTCGCAGGTGGTGAATTTCCCGCTGCGCACATGGACCGTTTCGTCGGGCTGCCGCTTGGCCTTTTCTGCATGGAACACCGTGCCTTGCTCTTGGGTGACGGCGTGCTTGCTCAGGCCTTTGCCCGTGCTGAAGTTGTAGCACAATTGGTCCTGGCTGAACGACTGCCCGTTGTCTTCAAAGACTGGCCGACCGACCCAGGCCCCAAGGCTGTCGCGCGTCCCGTAGGCACACACCTCGTCGTCGCCCAACCTCAGCACGATGCGGTGGGCGGTCAGGGTCATGGAGCCGCTCTTCACCCAAGCGTTTCCTGTGAGGTACCCCACCGTGCTGTCCACCCGGAAATAGATGTCGTCGGCGCGGTAATCGACCGGGTCGTCCTGACCCAACACATGTGGACTTATCAACACACAAAAAAGAACAATCCAGACGCGCTGAATCGCGCGTCTGCAGGGCCTTGAGGTATGTTTGAGTACTGGCATGAAGCAGCGTCCAAAAGTAGCCAAACAACGCGTGATTGCAGGGTGCATTGCCCTGGTGACCCTTTGCGCGGCGTTTGCACCGGCCCCTCCCACCCTCACCGTGGTTCTGGACGCTGGGCACGGCGGAAAAGACCCGGGCAACCTCGGCACAGGACGCTACAGCACCACGGAAAAGGACATCACCCTCGACGTCACGCTCCGCATCGGCCAGTACATCGAAGAAAACCTGCCCGAGGTCGAGGTCATCTACACCCGCAAGGACAACAGTTTTCCTGGGCTCCGAGACCGCGTGCGCATTGCGAACGAGGCCCAAGCCGACCTCTTCATCTCCATCCATTGCGACGCGTTCGACAACGCCGGGGCACGAGGTGCTGGCACCTACGTGATGGGCATGCACAAGTCGGAAGAAAGCCTTCGGGTGGCCATGCGCGAAAACGCCTCCATGTTCAGCGAGGAAGGCTACGAGCGGAACTACGACGGGTTTGACCCCAACGACCCCGACACGTACATCGCCCTCTCGCTGCGCCAGAACGTCAACCTCGACGCCAGCCTCACCTTGGGCGCCGCCATCCAATCCCAATTTAGGGAGCGGGTCGGCCGAAAAGACCGCGGCGTGAAGCAAGCCGGATTCTACGTCATTTCCTACACCACCATGCCGAGCGCCTTGGTGGAACTCGGTTTTCTGACCAACCCAGACGAGGAAGACTTCCTGCGCTCAGAAAGCGGCAAGGCCTACATGGCGTCGGCCGTCTACCGGGCTTTCCGAGACACCTACCTCGCCGCCAGGAAGGAAGACACCCCGGTCCCAGCTCCTCCCGAAGAGGACGTGAAGATCGAGAAGACTCCGCAACGCGTCGAGCCCAAACACGACGTGTGGTTTGGCGTTCAGATTTGCACCGTCGGCGAGCCCCTCAAGCCAGATTCTCCTGAATTGCGCGGCCGCACAGACGCCAAGGCGTACATTCGTCATGGCATGCACAAGTACATCCTTGGCCACCATCCCACCCCAGAAGCCGCCCACGAGGCGAAGGTCGCCTTGCGCGCAGATGGCTTTGACGGGGCCTTCGTGGTGGCGTTCGATGGAGAAGACCAAATCCCCATGTCGCAAGCCCGCGGCATGACCAATCCCCAAACGCCTTGAACACCTTGCGTTCAGAATTCAAAGTGGGGGTGCTCGCCGTGGCGGGCATTGTCCTTCTCGTCCTCGGGGTGAACTACCTCAAGGGCTTCAACCCGTTGTCGCGGTCCAAGAGCTTCTTCGCGGTCTACGACAACGTGTCGGGCTTGGCCACAGGAAACCCTGTGCTCATCAATGGATTTCAAGTTGGACAAATTCGCCGCATCGAATTCATGCCCGACGGGAGTGGTGACCTGCTTGTGGAGTTTTCTGTCAGCCACCCGGACCTGACCTTCGCCAAAAATTCTGTGGCCATGATCCACAGCTCCGACCTCTTTGGCACCAAGGCCATCCGCATCGAGCAAGGCGACTCGGAGGAATTGGCCATGCCCGGAGACACCCTCATCGACAACATCGAGGACGACATTGCCGCGCAAGTCCAAAAGCAGATCGAGCCGCTTCAGCGCAAGACGACCGACTTGATCAAAGGTGTGGAGAAGGTCATCGAGAACATCGAGAGCATCTTCAACAGCGAGGCGACCGACAAACTGCCCGCGGCGATGGAAAGCATGGAACGCACCGTGAACTCTTTGGAGCGGACCGCCGCCAACTTGGACAGCACCGTGGCCGAGAACCGCACCAACTTCAGGCTGGTCATGTCCAACGTGCAAAGCCTCACCGGGACGTTGCGCGCGAGCGGCGGGGACCTCACCAACGCCATCGAAAACTTCTCGGACGTCAGCGACTCGTTGGCCAACATCGAATTCGCAGCCACCATGGCACGGGCCAACGAGGTCCTCACCCACGTCAGCCAAATCACCAATGACCTCACACAAGGCGAAGGCTCGCTGGGCAAACTGCTCAAGAGCGACAGCCTGCACGACGGGCTGGTGGCCACCAACTTGGAGTTGCAGTTGCTGCTGGACGACCTCCAGCTGAACCCTTGGAAGTACGTCCAAGTCAGCGTGTTTGGCGGCAAACGGTCCAAGTCTGAACTCAGCAAAAAAGACCTTCAGCGCTTGAAAGGCCTGATCCAAGAAGAACTTGAAGCCGCAGAGGGCGGTTCTTCTCCAAACCCGTGACACCATGATTGCCCAGCTCCTCTTTGCGTTGTGTGTGGCCGCAGGCGTGGGCCTGTTCGCCAAGCGCATCGGATTCATTCGACGCAACATCCTGCAAGGCCAGGACGTGGACCGCTCGGACAGAGCCGCGGACCGTTGGAAAGTGATGGCCCGCGTGGCCTTGGGCCAAGGCAAGATGGTGGCCCGTCCTGTGGCCGGCATCATGCACATCTTGATTTACGTGGGCTTCGTGGTCATCAACATCGAGTTGCTCGAGATCGTGATCGACGGCCTGTTCGGCACCCACCGCGTCTTCGCCTTCTTGGGCCCGCTGTACGACGTCCTCATCGGGACGTTCGAAGTGCTGGCGGCTCTGGTGGTTCTGGCCTGCGTGGTCTTCTTCGTGCGACGCAACGGCATGGCGATTGCCCGGTTCCGCAGTCCTGAAATGGGGGGCTGGCCTTCGCTGGACGCCAATGTGATCTTGGTCGCGGAGGTGCTGTTGATGTTCGCCTTTCTCAGCATGAACGCGGCAGACCACATTGCCCAAACCCGCGGCTTGGACCACTACATCGTCGCGGGGTCGTTCCCTGTCAGCCAATGGCTCGTGCCCTTGTACGAGGGGTTGACCGACGCGGGCGTGGTGGCCGTGGAGCGCGGCATGTGGTGGTTCCACATCCTGGGCATCCTGTGCTTTTTGGTGTACGTGACCTATTCCAAACACTTCCACATTTTGTTGGCCTTCCCCAACACGTACTACAGCGACTTGACCGCTCAGGGCGCGATGGACAACATGGCCGCCGTGAAGAAGGAAGTGGACCTCATGATGGACCCCAACGCCGACCCCTTCGCGGCGCCGACGCCCGACCCAGATGCTGCACCTGTCAAGTTTGGAGCGAAGGACGCCCCTGATTTGAGCTGGAAGCAGTTGATGGAAGCGTACACCTGCACCGAGTGTGGACGCTGCACCAGCGAATGCCCCGCCAACCAAACCGGCAAACTCCTCTCCCCACGGAAAATCATGATGGACACGCGCGACCGCATCGAAGAGATCGGCAAGCAGCGCGACGCCAACGGTGGGACGTGGGAAGGCGACGGCAAGACCTTGCTGGGCGACTACATCACCGAGGAAGAACTTTGGGCATGCACCTCGTGTCAAGCGTGCGTGCAAGCGTGCCCTGTGAACATCTCTCCGATGGGCATCGTGCTCGACATGCGGCGCAGCCTGATCATGGAAGACAGCAAGTCGCCTGAATCCATCACGAGCATGTTCAACAACATTGAAAACAACGGCGCGCCGTGGGCCTTCCCCGCTGCGAACCGCGGAGATTGGACGAAAGAAGCCTGACCATGAGCACCTTTTCAGTTCCCACGTTGGCGGACATGACCGCCCAAGGCCAAACCCCAGAAGTGCTCTTTTGGGTGGGATGCGCCGGAAGTTTTGACGACCGGGCCAAGCGCATCACCAAAGCCATTGCACGCATCCTCCACCACTGCGAGGTTTCCTTCGCGGTGCTCGGCGCCGAGGAAAGCTGCACGGGAGACCCTGCCAAGCGGGCGGGGAACGAGTTTTTGTTCCAAATGCAAGCCGCCCAAAACATCGCAGTCTTGAACGGCTACGAAGTGAAGCGCATCGTCACCGGATGCCCCCACTGTTTCAACGTGCTCAAGAACGAGTACCCCGAACTCGGTGGGAACTACGAGGTGATGCACCACACGCAATTCATCCGCGACCTGATCGACCAAGGCCGACTGAAGGTCGCCGACGGCAACCCCTTCAAAGGACGGCGCATCACGTTCCACGACCCCTGCTACCTCGGACGGGGCAACGGCGAGTACGCCGCGCCGCGAGAGGTGTTGAGCACCTTGGACGCAGAGCTCGTGGAGATGCGTCGCTGCAAGCAGAACGGCTTGTGTTGCGGAGCTGGCGGCGCCCAAATGTTCAAGGAAGCCGAGAAAGGCAACCGCGAAGTGAACCACGAACGCACAGACGACGTCCTGGACGCCAAGCCCCAAGT
>CALKFF010000017.1 GCA_938084585.1 uncultured Flavobacteriales bacterium | reverse complement strand
ACGGACGACGGCAGCTGTGCGTTTGACGACGCCTTGGGGGTGTGTGGCGGCGACTGCGCCGCGGACGCAGATGGCGATGGGGTATGCGACGACGCAGACGACTGCGTGGGCGCCTACGACGAATGTGGGGTGTGCAACGGCGACAACGCGTCGTGCTCAGGTTGCGCCGACGTGAACGCGTGCAACTTCGAGGGAGCCACGTTGGACGACGGTTCTTGCTTGTACCTCGATGCCCTTGGCGTGTGCGGCGGCGATTGTGCGGCAGATGCCGATGGCGACGGCGTGTGTGACGACGTGGACGATTGCGTGGGAGCCTACGACGCGTGCGGCGTGTGCAACGGACCTGGCGACAGCTTCGAGTGCGGTTGTGAGGACATCCCTGAAGGCGACTGCGATTGCGACGGCAACCAACTTGACGCCTTGGGCGTGTGTGGCGGCGACTGCGCTGCTGACGCGGATGGCGACGGGGTGTGCGACGACGAGGACGACTGCGTGGGTGCAATCGATGCGTGTGGCGTGTGCAACGGTCCTGGGGACATCTACGAATGTGGATGTGATCCCGTGCCCGCAGGCGATTGCGATTGCAACGGAAACCAATTGGACGAATGCGGCGTGTGTGGCGGTGAAGGGGCTGTCTTCGAGTGCGGTTGCGCCGACATCCCTGCAGGCGACTGCGATTGCAACGGCAACCAACTCGACGCTTTGGGCGTGTGTGGCGGCGACTGCGCCGCGGATGAGGACGGTGACGGGGTGTGCGACGACGCGGACGACTGCGTGGGCATGCTCGACGATTGTGGCGTCTGCAACGGCCCTGGTGCGATCTACGAATGCGGATGCGAGCCCATTCCTGAGGGCGATTGCGATTGCGAAGGCAACCAGCTTGACGAGGTTGGCGTGTGCGGGGGAGAATGCACCTTGGATTTGGACATGGATGGCATTTGCGACGACGTCGACACCTGCCTCGGAAACTTGGACGAATGTGGCATTTGCAACGGTCCCGGCGCGGTGTACCAATGTGGGTGTGATTTCTTGCCCTTGGGCGATTGCGATTGCGAGGGCAACCAAGTGGACGCCCTCGGCGTGTGCGGTGGGGGCTGTGAAGCGGATGCCAACTGCAATGGGGTGTGCGACGACGAGGAGGTCCTCGGTTGCATGGACATGATGGCCTGCAACTTCCACCCCACAGCCACGCAGGACGACGGCAGTTGCACCTACTGCACCTGCGACGATGCGCTGTCAGGGTACACCTTGACCGTGGAGGCGCATCCTGCAGTGAATGAAGGTCTGACGCGTTACCGTTTGTATGTGGACATGGTCAATGAGAACGACCGGTTGAGTGCGGTGTTTGGAAACACCATGAACAACTTGGTGGTCGACACTCCGATGGGTGCCTACAACCACTCGGTGAATGGCTCTTGGAACGCCTCCGGGTTGAACCCGTTCTTCATCTACTTCTATCCGGAATTGGCAGACGACACGTTCGGCACGATCGGCCTGACAGAGCCTGAGCACACGTCGGACATTCCTGACGCAATGGATCCGGTGCTGGCAGAGGACCCCAGCCAGCCGATCTCTCCTTTCTTCCAAACCAACGGGGCGACTGGCCTCGCGGCAACGTCGTTCATCGGCTCGGCGTGGTACGTGTTGAACACGGCAGGCAACGGGTTGCCAGACCACAACGGTCGCGTGATTGTGATGCAGGTCACCACGTCGGGCGACATCATGGGCCAAATCAACACCCAGATCTTCCCCATGTCGAGCGGCGACGACAACCAGATTGTGTCCTTCCTGTTTGACGGGACGGGCACGTTTGGTCCCATTGGCAGCTCCGGGAACGTCGCGTGCGGGTGCACGGACGCGTCAGCGGCCAACTACGACCCTGCAGCCGAGTTTGACGATGGCTCGTGCGAAGACATGGTTTGGGGCTGCATCGACGAGGAGGCATGCAACTACGACGATGCGGCCAACACGGACAACGGCACGTGCCAATACGTGGACGAGTGCGGCGAATGCGGCGGTCAGGGCGTCCCGATGGGGGCGTGCGACTGCGACGGGAACATGCTGGATGCCCTTGGGGTGTGCGGCGGCGACTGCGCCACCGACATGGACGGAGATGGCGTGTGCGACGACGCAGACGACTGCGTGGGTTACTTGGACGAATGTGGGGTGTGCAACGGCCCTGGCGCCATGTTTGAGTGTGGATGCAGCATGATTCCTGCCGGCGAATGCGATTGCGAAGGCAATCAACTTGACGCGGTGGGCGTGTGCGGTGGAGATTGCTCCGAAGACGCCAATGGAAACGGCATCTGTGACGTGAACGAGCTGGAGGGTTGTACGGAGCCTGGTGCGTGCAACTACGATTCGGCCGCCACCGAAAACGATGGCAGCTGCGATTTCTGTTCTTGCGAGGAGCCCGTGTACGGCATGACCGTGATGGCTTACCCCGCGGTGACGCCTGGCCACACGACGTACCGCATGTACGCCGACTTGGTGAATGCCGACGACCGCATGAGCGCGGTGTACGGAAACAACGAATTCTTCATGAACGTGAATGCGCCGATGGGTGCGTTGAACAACAGCTTGAACGGATCGTGGAACGCCTCGGGTTTGAATGCCGGGACGTTGATGGTCTTCCCAGATTTGGTGGACGACAGCTACGCGACCATCGGGTTGAGCGGGCCTGCTTCGGAATCCGACTTGCCGAGCGCGGCAGATCCGTCCTTGGTGCAAGACCCCAACCAAGCGATCACCCCGTTCTTCCAGAACGACGGCGCCACATCCATGGCGTCGACCACGTCCGTGGGGGCGTCTTGGTTTGTGTTGAGCAACAACGGAAACGGACTGGCGGACGAGAACATGCAAGTGATGGTCATGCAGGTGACCACGTCTGGCACGGTGCACGGGGTGTTGAACTTCCAAATTCTGACCCACGGGGTGGGTGAAGACATCCGCGTGACGGTGGAGTTTGACGGCGCCGGCATGTACTACGACGTCAATTCGGAAGCGCCACAGTGCGGTTGCACCAACGACATGGCCATGAATTTCAACCCTCAAGCGTTGCACGACGACGGCTCTTGTGAGTCGATGGTGTGGGGTTGCATGAACCCCATGGCGTGCAACTACGACGAGGACAGCAACGCCGACAACGGCTCTTGTTTGTACACCGACGAGTGTGGGGTGTGTGGCGGCCAGGGCATTCCCATGGGGGCGTGCGACTGCGATGGCAACATGCTCGACGCCTTGGGCGTGTGTGGCGGCGGTTGTGAGTCAGACATGGACGGCGACGGTGTGTGCGATTCGGAAGACGAGTGCATGGGCGAGGTCGACGAGTGCGGCGTGTGCAACGGACCGGGTGCGATGTTTGAGTGTGGCTGCACCATGGTGCCGGATGGCGATTGCGACTGCGACGGCAACCAGCTTGACGCAGTCGGGGTGTGCGGAGGCGACTGTGAGTCCGACCTCGACGCCAACGGCATGTGCGACGCAGAAGAAGGGTGCATGTACAGCATGGCCTTGAACTACGACGACGAAGCGACCATGGACAACGGCTCGTGCGAATTCGCCAACGTCAGCGATTGCCCCGCGGACATCGACGGCAGCGGGCACATCAACGTGAACGACTTGTTGGTGTTCTTGCCGCAATACGGAAACTTCTGCGAGTGAGCCGGACCATGAACGGAATGAAAAAGGCCACCTCGATGGGTGGCCTTTTTTGATGCCGGCATCCTGCCTGAAACGTCAAGCCGCGTGTTGGGCGGCGACGGCATCCACCTTCGGGTTCATCACCGCGAAATACAAGGGAGGAATGAGGCTCAACAGCATCATCCCAGGATACCCTGTGGGCAGCTGTGGCGCCTCTTGGATTGAATCCAAGGTTGGGTAGGGCTTCGCAGGCTGGTGGTGGTGGTCTGAATGACGCGTCAGCTCAAACAGCATGAGACGGCCCAAGGGGTGGTCTGAATTCCAGCTGTGGTGAGGCATGACCCGCTCGTAGCGGTGCTCGTTGACTTTGTTGCGCTCGAGGCCGTAGTGCTCCACGTAGTTCACCACTTCCAACAAGAAGCCACCAAACAACCCGGCGATGAGCCAGGCCACGCCGACTTGCCAGCCCAGTCCGACCCAGACGGCCGCAAGCAAACCCCATTGCAGGGCTTGAAGGCGGAGGAAGGCGTTGGAGGGATGCCATGGGGAGAGGCCTTTGCGGCGCATGTTTTTGGCTTCAATCTTCCAAGCGGACCACCACGCGACAAACACCGCTCGGAACCAAAACACCTGAAGCCATTCGTTGCGTCGGGCTGTCCCGGGGTCCTCTTTGGTGGCCACGTTCCGGTGGTGGCCTTGGTTGTGCTCGATGAAGAAGTGCGTGTACAGGGAGGTGGTGAGCAAGGCCTGGGAGAGCAGTTGGTTGTGCCGCTCAGGGCGGTGTCCCAATTCGTGGGCCACGTTGATGCCCAAAATGCTGCACGAGAACCCCATGGCCAGCACAAAGCCCCACCACTCCAGCGACCACATTTCCCTGGCGCCGCCGGTCAAGTCCATCAGGAACCACGCCAACAACGCGTACTGGATGAGCACCATGGACCACAGGAGCATGTCGTAGGCCCGGTCCTCTTTGACCACTTCCAATTCAGCCTCGTTGAGGTTTCGCTTGGAGGAAGGCAAAACCAGCTCGAGGGCAGGCAGCACACCGAATCCGTATGCAATTGCAATCCAGGTCCAAGCCCCGTCCGCCGTGAACGACAGGGCCACGACAGCGGGGATGGTGAAGCCCGCCGCGTACTTCAAAAAACGCCATTTCATGGCTTCAAGGTAGGGGAGGTCGGGGTTACCCTGCCTTGGCGAGGTCCCTCGCGCGCGTCCAGCGTTGCGGATAGACCACGAGCTGAATGAAGTTGAACTCAAGGTGTTGCAAGCTCCATGTGTGGTCGTCGTGGTCCAATTCAAGTTGAGGTGGTATGCGCAAATTGGTCCGGAGCACCCACCAGTCGCCACGTTCGCTCGGGCGGATGTCCCAGCCAAACACGAAGTACCATGGCATTTCTTCGTAGGACCCTTCCGACACGACGACGTCCCCTTCACGCTCTTCGAGGTCCATGCGCTCCACGCCTACACCGACGCCGACGTAAGGCACGAATCCGTGGTAGTCTCCCACGAACTTGTAGGTCTCCAAGACGGTGCTTTGGCGGTCGATGTTCAGGGCGCGGTTGTACGCGCTTCGTCGCTGAACCATGCGACGTCGGGACACCGCCACCAACGCGTCGGTTTTGGTGAAGTGGTAGCCCAGTGCCACATCCGGGAAGATGGTCGGAAACGACAAGTCGTCGAGGTAAGGGTAGGCGTCAGCCGCCCCTTCAGAGCCCACCACGGGAAATGCGGAGCTGGGCCCCGCCGCCAGGAACAACCCTTGCTTGTTGTGCTCGCGCAGTTCCTGGTTGAGCTGCTTGTTCACGGGGTTCGACGCGACGGAAGTGGTTTCCAGGGAAATGTTCAGGCCCATGCCCACAGTCCATCCTGGCCAACGGTCGGGCGTCGGCCCGCCTGCGGTCGTCAGGTTCACCTCGAAATCGGGGTTGAGGAGCTTGGTGCCCTCGAGCGTGAAGTAGCCCCATGAGGTGGCCAATCCGAGTCCCGCATCCACCATGCCTTTGATCCGCGTCGTCTTGTACGACAATTCAGGCGTGTCGCCTTGGCGGTAGCGCCACGGGGAGAATTTGTAGCCCAGGTAGGGCTTCACCCCTTGGCCTTCGCCCACCGCCCACGGATAGACTCGCAAGCCGGTGAACGTCCCCATGTGGATGGAATTCTTCACGGCGTCGTCCCCCAGTTTGATGGGAACGGTGTTGATGGACACGTAAAAATCGGCGTGCCCCCAAAAGTGCGTGGCTCCGATGTTCACAGCGGGGGAAAGGAAGGCACTCCTTCCAAACGGCATCACAACGTCCTCGTCCACAAGCAAGCCCTCTGCCATGGCAGGCGCGCCAATCAGGCTCAGGCCGCAGTACGATTTGGCAAAGGCGTGCCTGCGGTCCCAGTCTTGCGACTTGGCGACAAAAGCGGTCAGCGAACCAACCAAAAGCAGCACGAAACGTGTCATCATGCCTTGAAGATAGACCACCCCCCCCTGCCCAAGAGTCACTTCGACGCGGCGGAGAGGCCCTTTCCACGTTTCCACAGCGCACGCATCATGTCCTCGGCCGTGTTGTTGGGCGGGCCGCCCTGGGCCCGCTCAAATCCGTAGTCTGCATCGGGTCCGAGGTCGGTCAATTTGAACCGAAAAATGTAGTCGTCGGGGCTTGTGGCTTGGCCAGAGAACGTCCCAAACCGCAGGTCGTTCAGCTGGAGGGTGCCGTCTTCACGCTGCACCGCGTTGAAGAAGCCTGCGCTGAACCAGCGAAGCACTTTCAAGGTCTCGTCCGTGTCGAGGTTGTGCAACAGGTCGTGCCCCTTCGAAATGGGGTGGAAGGTCACAGGGACTTCGTCGAACACACTGTATTGTGCCAAGAGGAACACGTCGCCGCGGTCGACCACGGCGTTCCAAAGCACGTTGTTGAAAATGGTGGGGGTGATGAAACAGGCTTCGTGCGAGATGCCTTGTTCTGCCAGTGCGGATTCCATGGTTTGGGACACATGGCTGTGGTTCACCACCGTGAACGCCATGTACAGGGAGCTCAACCCCAGCCCGGCGGCGTTCCATCGTCCTCGTCGGCGGTCGTGGCGCGCAAAACGCGCCGCCACGAGCAGACAAATCAGAAACGGGGCGGTGTACAAAGGGTCGGCCACGGCAATGGTGCCCCACGCCACGCGCTGGTCGCTGATGGGGGCGAAGACTTGGGTGCCGTAGGTGGTGAAACAGTCCAGCACGATGTGGGTCAAGAACCCCCAAAAGAACAGGAGCACCCACCCTTTCAAATCGGCGTCTGGCCGTTTCCATTGACCGCTGAAGTAGCGCCGTTGGCCGTGCCTCCACCAGAGCCAAGCCGCCAAGGGGGTGTACAAGGCGAGTGGCAGCCATCCACCAGGCGACAAGATTTGCGTGAGGAAGTTGACCACGAATCCGACCACGACCACAGCAAAGGCCTTTGCAGCCATGGCGACGGTGGCGTGGTGGCGACTTTGGTAAAGCTGGTGTGTGGCCCATCCGAACACAAGAGATCCAAGCACGCTGGCCAACAGCGAATGGCTGATGCCCCTGTGGAAGGCCAAATTGTCGAGTTCATTCAGAAAGTACTGGCCGAGCACGTCCATGTCCGGCAGGGTGCCAGCCACCGCTCCCCAAACCATGGCCCGGTTGCCCAGACGTTTGCCCAACACCACTTCGCCGACGGCGGCTCCCAACACAATTTGCGACAACGAGTCCATGCCCAAAGGTCGAGATTGTGCACTTTTGCACGGCATGAAGCAAGCACATCTTCTGGGGTTGGCGTGCTGGATGCTCCTCGTTGGGGGCACCTGGGCGCAAACCAACCACACCCTGAGTGGGTACATCACAGACGCCGCCACGGGTGAAACGCTCATCGGGGCCACGGTGTGGTCCCAGTCCGCGGGCCAGGGCGTGGCGTCCAACGTCTACGGCTTTTACACCTTGACCTTGCCCGCCGGCACGTACGACGTGCGCGTCAATTACATCGGCTACGCTTCGCAGCGGTTTGAGGTCGATTTGAGCTCCGACGACGTCAAGTTCAACGTGGAGCTGACGGCAGGACTGGAATTGGGCGAGGCGGTCGTGACGGGTGAGCAACAGAACCGGATTGAAGAGCAGGTGCAGATGTCGCGGATGGAAATCCCGATCGACCAAATCAAAGCCTTGCCTGCCATCGGTGGCGAGGTGGACTTGCTCAAGACCCTTCAATTGCTTCCCGGGGTCCAATCGGGGGGGGAAGGCACGAGCGGGCTCTACGTCCGAGGCGGGTCTCCGGACCAAAACCTCATGCTGTTGGATGGGGTGCCGTTGTACAACGTAAGTCACCTGTTTGGGTTTTTCAGCGTGTTCAACGCGGATGCGGTCAAGAGCATGAGCATCACCAAGGGCGGGTTCCCCGCGCGCTACGGCGGGCGTCTGTCGTCCATTTTGGAGATCAACATGAAGGACGGCAACATGCGCGAATTCCACGCGGATGGCAACATCAGCGTGATCGCCTCGAAGCTGACCTTGGAGGGCCCGATTGTGAAGGACAAGGCCAGCTTCATGGTCAGCGCCCGCCGGACCTACCTCGACTTGTTGTTGCGTCCCATCATCGCCGCCGCGACGAGCAACGACCCGAGTGTGAGCACCAACCCGGCTTACTACTTCTACGACCTCAACGCCAAATTGAATTGGCGCGTCGGACCCCGCGACCGGGTGTACTTCAGCGCATTTTCGGGCAAGGACGACTTCGGGGTGGAAAGCACGGAAACGTACGATTTCGACGGAGGGACGGAGCGTTCCACCATCGACTTGGGCCTCGATTGGCGCAACCAAATCCAAGCGCTGCGCTGGAACCGTGAAATCGGCCCGCGCATGTTCTGGAACGCCACCGCGACCCACAGCGTCTACAACTTCAACACCGGGGTGGATTTCAGCGACGAATTGATTGAAAACGGCGAGACCACCACGTCTCGGTTCGCGTCGCTCTACCAATCCGGCATCGAAGACTACGCGGCCAAGTTCGACATCGACTTTGCGCCCAACGCACGACACTTTGTCCGCGGTGGCTACAACGTGACGAGACACCAGTTCTCGCCCGGTGCGTTGGCGTTGGAATTGGACTTTGGGCAGGAGAACCCGCTGGACACCCTCATCGGCCAAGGCAACGTCAACAGCACGGAGCAGTACATCTACCTCGAAGACGAGTTTGAACTCTCCCCCAGGTTGAAGGTGAATGCGGGATTGCACCTCTCGGGCCTTTCGGTGCAGGACACGTCCTACGCCAGCCTGCAGCGGCGCTTCGCGCTCAATTGGAAGTTGGCGCCGGGTTGGGCGTTCAAAGCGAGCTACGCGGAGATGGCGCAGTTTGTGAATTTGTTGACCAACGAAGGGCTGAGCTTGCCCACCGACTTGTGGTTGCCCTCTACCGCACGCATCCGTCCCCAAGAAAGCTGGCAAGTGGCTGCTGGACTGGCCACATCCGTCATGGACGGCCAAATCGAACTCAGCCTCGAGGGGTATTACAAGGAGATGGACGGGTTGCTCAGCTACAAGGAAGGGGCGAGTTTCTTGTCCGATTTGAGCGGAAACTGGGAGGACCAAGTCACCCAAGGCATTGGCAACAGCTACGGCATGGAGGCGTTGGTCCAAAAGAAGGTTGGCAAGACCTCTGGTTGGATCGGGTACACGCTCAGCTGGAGCAACAGGCAGTTTGAAGACTTGAACAACGGCGAGTGGTTTCCCTTCACCTACGACCGTCGCCACGACGTGAGCGTCGTGCTCACCCAGGAATTCAACCCCAAGTGGTCTGCCTCGGCGACGTGGGTGTACGGCACGGGCCGGGCGGTGACGTTGAGCGAGTCGGTGTTCACCGGGCTCGCATACGGGGAGTACCCTTACGCACCCTCTTTTGAAGTGCCGAGCGACCGCAACGCGTTTCGCATGAGCCCTTACCACCGGCTCGACGTGAGCGTGACGCGGGTGAAGCCTGGAAGCGACGGCAACCGCGCTTTGATCTGGAGCGTGTACAACGCTTACAACAACTTGAATCCCTTCTTCGCACTTGCGGACACCCAGCCTGACGGCACGCGCGTGATCCGCGAGTACGGTTTGTTCCCCATCATTCCTTCAGTCGCATGGCGTTTCCATTTCTAACCCGAACTGCATGGGCCGTGGCGGCCTGCGCGTTGATGTTGACGTCTTGCGACAAGCTGGTGAACGGCGTCGTGAATGAAGTCGAGTTCCCAGAACACGAGCCACGCTTGGCGTTCACCATGTTCCTCGCCCCTGGCGACACCGTCGTGGAAGCCACGATCTACCGTTCCGCGGGGATTTTGGACTCTGCGGGATCGCAGGCCCTCCGTTGGGCCACGCTCAAGGTCTCGCAGGATGGCCAAACGTTGCTCGAAGGCGACTCATCCCATTGGATGGAGGACGACGTGGAGCCCTGGATGCAAGACGTGAACACCTTCATGTCCATCGGTTTGGACGCGCCCTTGACGTTGGGCGAGGGTCCTGTGGTGGTGGAAGTGGACGCGTCGCCGGAATTCGAGCTCTTGGTTCTGTCGGAAGAGGTGCCAGAGCAGCCCGTCTTCGGGTTTGAGTACGTTCCCCTGGCCGACAGCGTCGATTACGGATGGGGGTACATGGAATACTTCGACCAAGTCACGTTGGACTTGACCAACCGGCCGGGCGTCAGGGACGACTACATGGTCTTCTTGGAGACCTACTTTGAAGGATTCGAGGACGACGGGCAGTGGTACGCCGAGGGCGATTTGGCCTTCCCGGATCCCCGGGCCGAGTACAGCTGGAATTGCGGTTGTGTGTTGGTGACCGACAACGGCCAAAACAACATCGACCTGAACAACCTCGTCCTTGAGATGTACGCAGGCGACGTGGAGGACCCGGACGAGGGAGGCACACAACCCAAACGCGTTCGGGTGGTCCGTCCCTCGGCCGATTTGGCCAACCACTTCAGAAGCGTGGAGGCCTACTACAACGCCCAGGGCAACCCGTTCGCGGAGCCCACAAGCATCCAGGGGAACATCCCCGACGGCTTTGGGATTTTTGGGTTGAGCAACGAGGCCATTGCGCCTCTGAATTGAGCTCGGTCAGAGGGCTTCTTTTTATTTAGAACAAATCCAGATTACCCCTTTTGGGGGATTGTGGCCCCAGAGGTCGAGACACACTTTTGCCGTGTCAAAACCTCTCCATGACGCTGCAATTTCTTCCCTTCTCCGTCCTGGCCTTGACGTCTCAAATGGCCCTGGCCCAGGACCACAATTTTGGGGCGCCAGAGGACAGCCTGGATGTGATGACCCAGCTCTGGCATGCGCTCCCTGAAGCGGAGGTGGGTAGCGTGGGGTTGGCAGCAGGGTCTCGGGACGCCAGCGAAGTTCCTGGGTCCATGCAGCGCCTGTCTGCCAAGATGCTCCGCCAAATGTCCTACGCCAACCCGATGCAGTCGTTGCACGCATTGGCGGGGTTGAATTTGGTCGAGGAGGACGGGTTTGGCTTGCGGCCCAACATCGGCATGCGCGGCTCGGGCACAGACCGTTCTGCGCGCGTCACCTTGATGGAGGACGGCGTGTTGATGGCACCTGCGCCGTACTCCGCACCTTCGGCGTACTACTTCCCTACGATGGCCCGCATGGAGAGTGTGGAGGTGCGCAAGGGGGGGAGTCAAATCGCATTTGGCCCCCAAACGGCAGGGGGCGCCTTGAACATGGTCTCCACCTCCATCCCTGACGAAGAACTCGCGGGGCGTGTCCGGATGGAAACGGGAAGTTTTGGCAACCAACAGACCCACACGGCGATCGGGGGCCAATCAGGCGCATGGGGCTACAGCCTCGAGTGGATGCAGCTCGACAGCGACGGTTTCAAGGTGCTCGATGGAGGTGGGAACACGGGCTTTGACAAAGCCGACCGCGTCGCCAAGTTGCAGTGGTCGTCGGCCAACGGGCGTCACGTCTTGCGTGGGAAGGCCATGTCCAGCGACGAAGAGTCGCGCGAAACGTACTTGGGCTTGGCCCAGGCGGACTTTGATGTGTCACCCATGCGTCGCTACGCCGCCTCGGCCCAAGACCTCATGACGACCGCCCACAGCCACACGGTGGTGGGCCACGAATTCAAGCCCACCGAGGACCTGGCCTTGACGACGGAAGTTTACCAAACCCGTTTTGCCCGGAACTGGTACAAGTTGGACCGTGCCGTGGACTCGTTGGGCCAAAAAGTGTCGTTGGGCAGCGTGCTTGAGGGCGATCATGAGGACGTCCTGGGCTGGCTGCGCGGGGAAGACACCCCCGAGGGGGCAGGCTTGGAGGTGAAGGCCAACAACCGTGTGTACGGTTCCCGTGGCGTCCAGCACCGTGGCCGGCTCAATTGGGGTGGAACGAAGCAGCACCGCCTGACCTTCGGTCTTCGGGCCCACGAGGATTTTATGGACCGAAACGAGTGGCGTGACCGTTACGCCATGGAGGACGGCCACATGGTGCTGACGGCGGCCGGCGATTCTGGGTCGGCTTCCAACCGCATCGAATCGGCACAGGCTCTTGCGGGCCACCTCCAGGCCGCGTTGCACTGGGGGCGCCTCACGTTGACCCCTGGGGTGCGCCACGAGCGCATTGCGTTGTCTCGTGTGGACTTTGGGGATGATTTGGGCCGGGAAGGTGACGGTGCGCAGCGCACCAACGAACTTCAGGTGTGGTTGCCAGGCCTTGGGGCCCACTGGGACCTGCTCAAGGACACGTGGACTGTGTTTGCCGGGGCGCACCGTGGGTTTGTGCCTCCGGGGTCCTCACCCGACACCCAAGCCGAGTTCAGTGTGAACGTGGAACTGGGGACACGGGTCAGCGCCCCAGCTTTCAGCGGCCAGGCCACGTTGTTCTACAGCGACCACCAAAACCTGTTGGGGGCCGACCTCACCGCCAGCGGCGGCACAGGCACGGGCGACTTGTTCAACGGCGGGGCGTCCATGGCCAGGGGGTTGGAATTGGAAGCGGTCACAGACCTCTTGGAGTTGACAGGGGCCGACGCCTTTTTCGAAGACCAAAAGCACCACATGCCGATTCGCGTGAGCTACACCCTCACCCAGGCGGAGTTCACCCAGGCGTTTGAGAGCGAATTTGACCCATGGGGTGCAGTGGAAGTGGGCGACGCCTTGCCCTACCTCGCGCCCCATCAATTCAACGCCTCCCTGAGCTGGCAAAGCACCACTTGGAGTGTGGACGCCAACTTCAGGGCCATGTCGGCCATGCGCACCCTGGCAGGCCAAGGTGACTTGTTGCCGAGTGAAAGCACGGACGCATGCCAGGTGGCGGACGTCATGTTCCGGTGGTTCCCAGGAGAGCACGTGACGTGGTTTGCGGGGGCAACCAACCTGACCAACCAAACTTACGTGGTGGCACGCCGTCCATACGGATTGCGCCCTGCCATGCCCCGGGCGTTCCGAATGGGGGCGACGGTCGAATTCTGATTCAGCCTTTTCGGCGCAGTTGCTCTTGCTTGAGCAACTCGAGTTCGCGAAGCGTTTGGCCCGCGACGGACGTGTTTTCCTGGGCCCTTCGAATCAGGTAAGGGATGGCTTCGCGGATGGGACCGTAAGGGACGTACTTCGCCACGTTGTATCCGTGCGCCGCAAGGTTGAACGTGATGGGGTCGCTCATGCCCAGCAGTTGCGCAAAGGACACCCGCGAATCTTGAGGGTCCATGCCCCTGGCTGCCATGCCTTCGCACAACCGCATGTTGCTGGCTTCGTTGTGGCTCCCCGCGACCAAATGCACCTGGTCCAAATGGTCCAACACCCAGTCCACCGCCGCGTCGAAGTCCCGGTCGCTGCTCGCCTTGTCTGGCTGGATGGGCGAGGGGTACCCCTGTTCTTCCGCCCGCGAGCGTTCTTTCTCCATGTAGGCTCCGCGCACCAGCTTCACGCCGGCCAAGTGCCCCGCTTCTTGGGCCCGGGCGGACATGGCTTTGAGGTAGGCCAACCGGTCGTGGCGGTACAATTGGACGGTGTTGAAGACCACCACCTTGTCGCGGTTGTAGTCCGACATCATGTCCTCGGCGACCGCGTCGATGGCGTCCTGGATCCAGCTTTCTTCGGCGTCGACCATGATGCGGCCGCCAGCTTGGTGGGTGGCTTCACACAACGTGCGCACCCGAGCTTGGACGCGTTCCCAAGCCGCGTGTTCCTCCGACGTGAGTTCAGCTTCCCCGCGCAGGCTTTGGCCGACCTTCTCCAACAGGGCGTTGGAGGACAGCCCGCTCACCTTGAACACCGCGAACGCGTGGCGTGCGTCGCCGTCGGCGGCTTGGATCGTCGCAAGCACTTCGCTGCAGGTGTGGTCGAGGTCGGATTCGTCGGTTTGGCCTTCCGCACTGTAGTCCAAAATCGTCCGCACCCCGTGCTCCGCCAACTTGGCGATGGCGCCCTCCGAATCGTCGATGGATTCACCGCCACAAAACTGGGCGTAGACGGTGGGTCGAACGGCCCAACCCACAGGGATGCGAAGCGCCAAGGCGAGCTTGGCCAACGCGCTGCCGGTGGACACCAACCAAGGCTTGCCAAGCAAGGAAAACAGGGCCACTGCCCGCGACAATTCGCGGTTGCTCAGGTGTTGAAACGCCTGGTCGGTGTTGCTGAATTGAGGAAGGTTGGACTGGGTCATCGCGGCTCGTCGCTCAACGCCCACGAAGATAGGTGGGCGCAGACCGAGGTTGTACCTTCACAGCATGGACGTGAAAGATTACATGAACACGCATCGCGAACGGATGCTGGAGGAGCTGTTGGAGTTGTTGCGAATCCCAAGCATTTCGGCCGATCCGGCCTATGCGGAGCACACCTTGAAGTGCGCGGATGTCGTGGCAGACCACCTCAGAAAAGCAGGTGCAGACAACGTGGAAGTGGTGGCCACCAAGGGCTACCCTGTGGTGTACGGCGAAAAGTTGGTGGACCCCACCAAGCCGACCGTGTTGGTGTACGGACACTACGACGTGCAGCCTGCCGACCCCATCGACTTGTGGGACAGCCCGGCCTTCGAGCCTGTGATCAAGAAGACAGAGCTGCATCCCGAAGGCGCCATCTTTGCACGCGGCGCCTGCGACGACAAAGGGCAGTTCTTCATGCACGTCAAGGCGTTTGAAGCCATGGTGGCCACCGACCAAGTCCCGTGCAACATCAAGTTCATGATTGAGGGAGAGGAGGAAGTTGGCTCCGTCCACTTGGAAGATTTCCTGCGCGAACACAAGGAACGCTTGTCCGCCGACGTGGTGTTGGTGAGCGACACAGGCATCATCGCCAACGAGGTGCCGTCCATCACCACGGGCCTCCGTGGATTGAGCTACGTGGAAGTGGAAGTCACCGGCCCCAACCGGGACTTGCACAGTGGCTTGTACGGCGGCGCGGCGCCCAACCCCATCAACATCTTGTGCGAGATGATCGCGTCGCTCAAGGACGAGCACCAGCACATCACCGTCGAAGGGTTCTACGACGACGTGGAGGAGCTGAGTGCCGAAGAGCGCAAGGCCATGGCCGAAGCGCCGTTCAGCGAGGACGCGTACAAGAAAAGCATCGACATCGGAGCTGTGGAAGGGGAAGCGGGTTTCAGCGCCCCGGAGCGCATGAGCATCCGACCGACCTTGGACGTGAACGGCATTTGGGGAGGGTACATGGGCGAAGGGGCCAAGACGGTCATCGCCTCCAAAGCCTACGCCAAAATCTCGATGCGGCTCGTGCCCCACCAAGATCCCGACGACATCACGGCCAAGTTCGAGGCGCACTTCAACAACATCGCCCCGGAAAGCGTCAAGCTGAAGGTGACCGCCATGCATGGAGGCCAGCCTGCCGTGACGCCGACCGACAGCGCAGCATACAAAGCGGCTTCAGCCGCCATGGCGCACACGTACGGCAAGGTGCCAGTGCCGGTGCGCAGCGGCGGGTCCATCCCGATTGTGGCCAGCTTCGAGCAAATCCTGGGGTTGAAGACGGTGTTGATGGGCTTTGGGTTGGACTCCGACGCCATCCACAGCCCCAACGAACACTACGGCCTCTTCAACTACTTCAAGGGCATCGAAACGATCCCTCATTTCCACGCTGAATTTGCCGAGCGCCATGCGTGATTCGTGGACGACTTGGGTCTTGGTGGCGGTTGTGTCCATGACGTGGACCGGGTGCCTGTACCAAGATTTGGAAGTGTTGGAGGTGGAGGAGTTCTCCAAGGTGAAATTGTCGTTCGACGGGCTGGAATGCCGCATGGATGTGGATGTCTACAACCCCAATCCGTACGCCGTCACGATCACGGAGGCGGACGTCAAACTGCTTGTCAAGGACGATTTGGTGGGGGAGGTGGCGGTGTTGGAAGCCACCCAAATCCGTCCGGACGCCCAGGCCACGGTGCCATTGCATGTGGAGACCTACGACGGGGCCCTGGGCAAGGTGTTGAAGAACGACTTGATGAATTTGATCAAGGGCAACCACGTGCCTTTCGAGGCGCGTGGAAGCATCACGGGAAAGGCGTTTGGCCTGACCCTGAGCGTGCCACTTCGCCATGAACAATCGCTGAAATTGAGAAAATGAACGTGCATTTCCTTTCCCGTGTGGGCCTCGCGCTTTGGGCGATGGGCTCGTTGAACGTGTCGTGGTCGCAATCCAACACATCTGCAGACACCGACCCAGTCGAAGCCTTGGTGGAAGCCATCAACGTGCGGCACTTGGGCCCGGGCACGATGAGCGGACGGGTCACGTCCATCGCCGTCCCGCAGGATTCCCCTGAAGTGGTGTACGTGGGGACAGCTTCGGGCGGGTTGTGGAAGAGCACCAGCGCAGGGGTGACCTGGGAGCCGGTGTTCGACGACCAGTCCACCCAAAGCATCGGCGCCGTGGCGTTGAGCGCGGTCAACCCGGATTTGGTCTGGGCGGGCACAGGGGAAGGCAACCCGCGAAACAGCCACACCAGCGGTCGAGGCATTTACAAGAGCCTGGACGCCGGCGAAACCTGGTCCTTCATGGGGCTGGAAGACACCAAGAACATCCACCGGATTCTCGTCCACCCACGTGACCCCAACACGGTCTTCGTGGCGGCGACCGGTTCAGCTTGGGGTGACAGCGAAGCGCGCGGGGTGTACAAGACCACCGACGGCGGGTTGACGTGGGACCACATTTTGAGTGCGGACGAGCGCACCGGGTGCGCCGAATTGATCATGGACCCTTCCAACCCGGACAAGCTGTTCGCGGCCATGTGGTCGTTCCGCCGTTTGCCTTGGACGTTCCAAAGCGGGGGCGAGGGCAGCGGCCTGTACGTGAGCCACGACGGCGGCGACACTTGGGTGGAGCGCACCTCGGAGGACGGGCTTCCGGAGGGCGAGCTTGGACGCATGGGCTTGGCCATGAGTGCGGCCAATCCTGACGTGGTCTACGCGCTTGTGGAATCCTCGGACTACGCGCTCTACCGTTCTGACGACGGAGGCCAAACCTTCAGCCTTCGCTCCAAAGACAGCGACGTGGGCAACCGTCCCTTTTACTACGCCGAGATTCACGCGGACCCCACCAACGAGGACCACGTGTTCAGCTTGTGGAGCATGGTCTCCAAGTCCACCGACGGCGGACGGACGTTTGAGGTGATTCTGCCGTACAGCGGCGTGCACCCGGACCACCACGCGTTGTACATCCACCCAACCGACCCCAATTACCTCATCAACGGCAACGACGGCGGGTTGAACTTCAGCCGCGACGGCGGGGACAACTGGACGTTCGTCAACAACTTGCCTGTGGGCCAGTTTTACCACATTGCCGTGGACAACGCCGAGCCCTACAACGTGTACGGGGGCATGCAGGACAACGGGTCCTGGGTGGGCCCGTCTGCCGTGTGGCACACCGGAGGCATCCGCAACGAGGATTGGCAAGAGGTCCTGTTTGGGGACGGTTTCGACGTGCAGCCCACGGGCGACGGCGACGTGTACGCCATGTACCAGGGAGGCGCTGTGAACCGCGTCAACTTGACGACACTTGGCTCCACCGACATCCAACCGGTGTCGCCAGACAGCGTGCCCCTGCGTTTCGCATGGAACGGCGCCTTGGCGTTGGACCCGCACAGCCAAGACGGACTTTACTTCGGGTCCCAACGGCTGCACCACAGCCCCGACCGCGGACGGACGTGGGCCACGTTGAGTGAGGATTTGACCACCAACGACCCCGACAAGCTTCAGCAAGCCACCAGCGGAGGCCTGACCATCGACGCGACCAAGGCGGAGAACCACTGCACCATCTTGTGCATTGCCCCTTCCGCCACCCGACAAGATGAAATTTGGGTGGGCACCGACGACGGGCGCTTGCAGCACACCACCGACGGAGGGGCGACGTGGACAGACCACGGGGCCAAGCTGAAGGGGTTGCCTGAGGGGTCTTGGATCCCGCAAATCCACCTGAGTGTGCACAACCCAGACGAGGTGTACGTTGTGGCCAACAACTACCGGAGAAACGACTGGTCGCCTTACCTCTACCGCACCACCGACGGCGGCAAGTCCTGGAAGCGCTTGGTATACGGAGAGGACATTCCAGCTCACGTGTTGAGCGTGGTGCAGGACCCGGAAGTGGCCGACTTGTTGTTCTTGGGCACGGAGGAAGGCTTGCACTTCAGCGTGGACCGAGGTGTGAATTGGCGCCGCTGGAGCCACGACATCCCTGCCGTGCCGGTGCGCGACATGGTGATTCACGCCCGAGAGGGCGACCTCGTGTTGGGCACGTTTGGACGCGCCGCTTACGTGGTGGAGGACTTGTCTCCGCTTCGTGCCTTGGCGCGCGAGGGTGCCGCGGTGCTCAACGCCACCTTCTTGGCGTTTGACGCTGCCACAGGCTACCAAGTGCCCAACCCAAGGCCCGCAGGCTCCCGGTTCTTGGCCGACCACCTCTGGGAAGGGGAGAACCGGAGGCGCGACGCCCACGGCCACGTCTATGTGCATCCCGACACGGCTGAGGTGCATACCGAGATGGCGATGACGGTTCTAAATGCCCAAGGCGACACCCTGCGACGCATGACCCGCGATGTGGAGCCAGGTTGGCAGCTTTACGGTTGGCGCGGGGACACCGACGGCGTGAAGTGGCCCAGCCGCGACCTCGACATCGAGGACAAACCCGTGGGTGGAGGGCCTCGAGTCGCTCCAGGAACTTACACGGCTGTGCTGTCGCTTGGCGACCACCGAGACACTGTGTCGATGACCCTGGCTGCGGACCCACGGGTCCCCTTCGACCGAGATCTCCACGCCGAGGGTGTCGCGTTGATGACTGAGGTGCAGGAAGAGGTGGATCGCCTCGCCTCACTCATGCAGGACCTGGCGTTGGCCCGCGAGACGGTTCAAGCCATGGAACCCGTGTGGGCGACCCAACCCGACAGCCTTCGTGCGGGGGTGGATTCGTTGTCCACCCAGTTCACCGAGGGTGTGAGCGACATCCACGACATGCTCTGGACCCCAGAGGATTTCATCGGGTACGACCACGTCACGGTTCGGGTCATGGGCCAAGTCTACGACGCCATGCCAGACATCCAAGAAGGCGCCACCCCCAACGCCAAGCGCAAGTTGGAGGTGGCCCGCCATGCCGTCGACGGAGTGGAAGAAGCTGTGGAGGTCTTGATGACGGACGTGTGGACGTTGCTGCTGGAGGAAGCCGACAAGCTCAGCATGTCCATGCAAGGCGTGCACGACGGCCTGCGTCGGAGCGAGTGAAGCTCAGCGTTCTGGATCAAGCAAGAGACGTGTGTAGCCGACCTGCAGTGTGATGTTTTGCATCCGGTCGTCCCAGCGTGCGTTGGGGCCAGGGTTGCTCGGCTTGGGGACAATGCCAGGCAGGCTTTGGCTGTGCCGCAAAAAGAGCTCGCCGCCCCCAGCCGTGGGCATCCCGACCCACACGACCCAACTGAGCTCCCACGGTCGGATCGGCAGGTTGGTGTCCATCCAATCTCCCGTGACGCTGCCCCCGTCCAAGCCGTCTTCCAGTGCGCTGAGAAGCACGCCAGGCTGCAGGCCAGTGCCGACGGTGTAGCCCTCGGACAATTCGACAACGGCCACGAGGGGAATGTCGATGTAAGAGAACTTGTACGCCCAGGTGCTGTAGTCGCCAGTTCTGGGGTTGGCGACCTTTTTGCTTCCTTTTTCGTGATACAGGATGCCGAGTTGGAAGCCCACATTTTGGAAGCGCCGGATGTCCACCACCGCCCCGCCGTAGAGCCCCAGCTTGTTGAAGCCTTCAATGCCGTCTCCCCGCACTTGGGCTGCGGAGAACCCGAGGGTGTAACCTCCGTTGAAGGTGAGCGGGGCTCGGTCTTGGGCCCATCCCGCGACGCCCAAAGCCAAGGCCATCCATGCGGTGGCGAGGGCGCGTTTCATTCGGCCACAGGTGCGGACAAGACTTGAATCACACTCCCGTTGTCTGCCGTCAACACCGCGACGATGTCGGTGTGCACGGCGTCCCAGGCGGGATTCCAGGAAGAGGCGTAGCACAGTTGCTCGGCGTCTCCTTCGATGGCATTTTCAGCCACAACGAGCCCTTTGGCCCCGGTCAAGCTGCCGCGCAGCAAGTGTTCGAATTCGTAATCTGCCACGTATTCAGGGTCGTTGCCGTAGTACAACTGCGGCCCAAAGAGGTGGTTCTCCGACACCAGCAACGCGAGACGGGCTTGACCTTCCAAGTCCTCAAACCACGTGGTGTGGACATGCACGGCCAGCTTGCCGGCGGCCTCGTCGAATTCGACGACCATCTGCAATCCCGCAGCAGGTGACTTGGTCAATTCGAGGTCGACCGCTTCCACCCATTCGTCTTGGAATTTCACGGCGGTTTCGTCGACCTGTCGGTTCACGCGTCCCACGGGGTTGACTTGGAAGGCGAGGTCGTTCCAGAAGACCACACTCTCGTCGCAGGTCCAGTCGGTGGGGTAGCTGTCGTTGGTGTTGGCCAAATCGCCCGCGTGGATGCCCAATGGAATCACCACCCCGGGGTGTGCCACAGCGAGGTCGTGGGCGAGCTCAGCCGCTGGAGGGCAGTTGCCGCATTGGTGCGCCGTGAAGTCTTCGAGCAGCACCCGTTGGACGTCCGACGCCAACGGCTCAAAAACCGGTGCGTTGTCCGATTCACAAGGTTGGATGACGTCCAGCACGGGGTCGTCCACCACGTCGCACGACGCAACCAAGGCCACGCACGCGGCACACGCCCAAAGCTTCAATGGGGTCATCGGAATCTTCATCGTTTCACCAAGCGTTGGGTCCAAGTGTTGTCGCCGGCCGTCCATGTCACGAGGTACATGCCTGGCTCGAGGTGGGCCGCCGACCAGGACTGCGTCGACGCCCCTGCGGGCATCGAACCCCAATCTTGGCGTTCCACCACACGGCCTTGCGCGTCAAAGACCTGGAACGTCACCTCTGAGGGTTGTGACAACGTCATGTGAAGCATGGCGAGGTCCTGCACCGGGTTGGGCACGACGTGGAAGGCCTTTTCTGTGGTGGGTTCGGCCACCGAAGACACGGCGGTCACTTCAAACTGGAAATCCACGCTGGAGAAATCGTCGGTGGTTTGGAATTGGATGACCTGGCCCACGGGGGTTTCGCCGTCCATGCCAGTCACAATCAACGACCCCACATCGGCGAGGCTGGCCGCCCCGGCAATGTGACCGTCGCCTTCGGTGTCGATCAGGGTGAAGGTGTGGCACCCGAGGTCGTCCAACGTCACGTCCCAGACGTGCACCGTTTGGCTGCCCAAAGCTTCCGACCCAGGGTCGACGGACGCCACCACCTCTCCGGCTTCGTTGGCGATGGACCAGCCTGTTTGTTCTGGCGCGGCGTCGGTGAGGATGCGCACCTGAAGGTTGTTCACGGTCTGCTCACTCAATTGAATTTGGCCCAGGACCTGGTTGTTTTCGGTGTTGTCGTCGTCGGAGACGATGTCGAATTGAAGCAATTCCAAATCGTCGATGTCCAACGTGGTCAACGCGGCGTCGGCCAGTTCATACGTGTCCAGATTGCCTTCCCAGTCGTACGTGCCGACGACCTCGGTTTGGTTGAAGGGCAACACGCGAGACACTTGGATGGCGCAAGACGTCAGCGGTTCGAGGCCTTGGTTGAGCAAGCGGACTGAGATTTGGGCAAGGATGCCTCCACAGGCGAATGCGTCTCCAGTGTAGCCCACCAACATGGGGTCGTTGGGCAAGGAGGCGGGCGCGCAAGATGCAGACTGCAACAACGACGTGTGGCCAGCGACCGTGGCCTGCCCAGACTCGGTCAGAAGTCCACTTGGGCACACTGTGTAAATCGTGGGGTAGTACGTGCACTCGAACGCGTCGAAGATGTTCTCCGCGTTGTCGATGATGGGATAATGGGTTCCCGTGATCCAGTCGCCCGCGGTGGACGGCCCTGTGCCCTCCAAGTCCGCTTGGATGGTGCCGTCGTCTCCTTCGATGAAGAACACGCGCAACTCGTTGGTGCCGTCGGGGCCGTAGGTGTCGTAGAGCTCTTCCAGCACCCCGCTTTCGTGGTACGACCAGCACGGACCGCACCACGTGGCGGAGAAGTCCAAAATGACTTGGTACCCGCTGTCCAAATAGCTGTAGAGGTTGTGCTCCACGCCATTGAGGTCGGTGGCGGTGAAATCGGGGGCCACACTTCCATCCGGAAGTTGGGCGCTGGCCAATCCTGTGCACAACAGGAAGAGCAGGGTCGTGAGCTGTTTCATCGTTGAAGTCGTTGAGTGACCAAGATACCCCGCGCGCCACGATTGGGGGCACAAAAAAACCGGGTGACGTCCTTGAAGGACATCACCCGGCTCCTCGATTCTAGCAGAAGAATCAGTGCTTGGTCACACGCATGGTGGTGGTTTCACCTCCAGCGTTGAGGTTGACGAGGTACACGCCAGCCTTCACAGCTTCGAGGTTCAACTCCAAACGGTGTGCGCCTGCAGGCAATGTGCCGAACGCTTGCACAGCCACGCGCTCACCCACGAGGTTGAACACCTCCATGGTGGCGTGGGCGGCCACAGCGCTGGTGAATTGGATGTTGCTCACGCCCTGGGTTGGGTTGGGGAACACAGCCAACGTCTCGATCAAAGAAGCTTCTTCAACGTCGCTCACAGAAGTCACCTCGAAGGGGAACTCAATGACGGCATACTCGTCGGGAGAAGAGTAAGAGAGCAAGTTGGTGGACACGGCGCTTCCGTCCATGGCGTCCAATGAGAAGTTTCCGTCAGGGCCAGTGCCGTTGTACCAGCTTGCGTGCAAGCCGTCGCCGAACGCGTCTTGGATCACGAAAGTGTAGCATCCGAGGTCCAAGGTCCAGTCGTACACGAAGGCCGCGCCCGCATCGCCTGCGGCGTAGGGGCCACCCGCGTCAACCACGTTGCCCATGTCGTCCAACACAGCCCATGCAGTTTCGGTTGGGTATGCGTCGAGGTTCAAGGTCAAGCGGACGTTGTTGGTGCTCTCCACAGAGGTGTTCACCAAGCCAGAGGCCACGGCGTTGTTTTCTGCGTTGTCGTCCATCGACGTGATTTCGAAGGAGAATTCGGTGGAGGCGTCGATGGTGGTGGTGGTCACCAACACTTCTTCAGTGGCGTAGGTGTCCAAGTTGCCCATCCAGTCGGTGCTGCCCACGGCAGTGGCGCCGTCGTATGCGGTGATGGTGCAAGAAGTCAAGGGATCCACACCCATGTTCATCAACGTCACCGCCAAAGAGATGGGGGCGTCGCCGCAGGCCACAGTTTCACCGGCGTAACCCACGAGGGCTCCGTCGTTGGGCAAAGAGGCTGCAGCGCAGCTGTTGGCCTGGAAAATGGCCGCGTGGTCCGCCACTGAAGCCTGTCCAGACTCGGTGATGATGCGGCTTGGGCACACGGTGTAAATGGTGGGGTAGTACGCTCCGTCGTAGTCGTCGAAGATGCTGCCCGCGTTGTCGATGATGGTGTAAGGCGTGCCAGTCACCCAGTCGCCCTGGGTGTTGGTGCCCGTGCCGTTCAAATCGGCGTCGGTGGTGGTGTCGTCCGCCTCCAAGTAGAACACGCGGATTTCGTCGGTGCCGTCAGGACCGTAGGTGTTGTACAACTCAGAGAGCGTGCCTGCTTCGTGGTAAGACCAGCAAGGTCCGCACCATGTGGCCGAGAAGTCGAGGATGACTTTGTAGCCCTGGTCGAGGAGGCTGTAGAGGTTGTGCTCGACACCGTTGATGTCGGTGGCGGTGAAGTCAGGAGCCACGCTTCCGTTGGGGAGCTGTGCGAAGGCGCCTGCTGAGATCACGGCAGAGGCCATGAGGGCGAAGAATTTCTTCATGAGAACAGGTTTAGGTTTCGGTTTGGATAAACAGGTGACGAAAATAAGGGATGTGAGGTTGCTTCCTTCAAAAGCTGCTCGTGAACGTCACTTCGAAGCCGTTGGAAGCAGGCACGGCGCGACAAACACCGCCCACGCAGAAGATGCCTTCTCGGCGTTTTCCATACCCCACGCTCAAGCGGTGAGGCCCTTGGATGTAGCCTGCGGCGCCGTAGATGTAGTGGACGCGTTTGGCCTCGTCGTTGTTGCCCAAGTTGTATTGGTCCAACACGCTCACAAACCAGTGGGGGCTCCACGTGTATTCGGCCAAGACTGTGGCCCAGTGTCCTTTGTCTTGAAGCAAAGTGGGGTCGTCTTTGTCTTCACCCACCCAAAGGCCTTGCAATTCGGTGCGCAAGCTCTGCTTGGGCTTGACCTTGAATTGCGTCTCCAACACGTGAATGTTGGCGTTCACGATGCCTTTGTAGTCTGTGGTGACTGGCGTGGTGGACGTGTTGAAATCGAAGTGGTAGAAGGCGTATTTGGCCTTGAAGCGCTTGTTGAATTTGCGGCTTGCGGTCACATTGAAATCCCGCACAAACAACTCTTCTCCTGGGCCCCAGCTGTTGCGCTCGTAGCCATACAGGACCTGCTCACGCGTCCCCTCGGCGAACCGTGTGGTGTCCAGGCTGTTGGCGGCGGAGAAGCTGGCGCTCAGCTTGGTGCCATACTTGCCCCCGAGCTTGCTCCCCTTCGGGATGGTGTAAAACACCTCCGCACTGGCGCTGGTCTCTCCCGTGATCACGGTGGCGTAGGGGTAAAGGGTCGCCGCCAAATTGTAGGTGTGCTGTTGGGTGACGGCAGGGATGTAGTTGATGGGCAGGTCAAACAACCGCAAGTCGCGGTCCGACCGGAAACTCATGTTGTCCACCATTTTGGCGGTGAGCAACATCCCCAAGCCTTTCTTGCTGTAGCCCAGGGTGGCCAAAAAGGCCTCGCCGTTCCGGAACGTGTAGCCGTTGTCGGCGCTGGGGTCGTTGATTTTCCCCGCGTATTCCGCACTGGCGATCCACCCCTTGCGCACGGCATTCAGGCGGTACGACCAAGACCCTATGTTTTGGGGCATTGCGAGCACGAGACTGTCCACATTGAACGACGTTCCCGGCTGGAACTTGCTCACGAAGCTTGCACCCAACGTCACCTTCGTCGGCTTGTCTGCCCAGGCGGCGACCAAGGTGTTCAGGTCGGCTTCAGCGTCCACGGCCCGGACCACGCCCGGTCCGTTGATCAACCCGTCTCGGAAGTCAAACCGCTGCTTGCCGTAGATGAATTTGACCCGAAGGCCGTCTTTGGGGGTGAGCACTAGGCGGAACCCGTCCAGGGCATTGTCGATGCCCAGGTTGCGCTCCTCGTAGGCACGCAGCACGAGCCCGCTGCCAAATTGGTCGTAGAAGTTGCCAATCGTCACGTCAATGCCTCGGTCACGGTCGGCGTACCGGGCAAACCGGTATCCCACGCCGCTCCCGTCGAAACGCCCCGGAAAACCGAGCACGGAATTCAAGTAGCTCTCGTACCGAAGCCCGGCGCTGAAGTCCCCTTGGTTGTAGAGCACGTTTGCGAAAGCGTTGTACCCCGTCTTGGATGGTGGAACCACAGCCCCGATCAGCGAGTCTTCGGCGTAGGACTGCCAAAGGATGCCGACATTGCCGGACACTTGGGCGGGCGCTTGGTCTTGGGCCATCACGGCCACGCTGGCCCACAAAGCCAGCCACAACCCAAGCCCGCGGGCGACGACGCTCAACTTCATTCGGCGAGCTTCAGCAATTCTTCGTGCAGCTCGTATTCGTCCCCGTCGGCGTAGTTGTTGTGCGACCACACCACGTTGCCTTCCCCATCCACGACAAAGGTGTGGGGCACGTTCTGGACATTCAAGGCGCGGGCGAAATCGCGGTTGGGGTCCAGCAAGATGTCGTACTCCCAACCCACGCTGTTCACGTAAGGCGCCACCCGATTGACGGACCGCTGGTCGTCGATGCTCACGGCCACGATGCGCACGCCAGTCTCGTCCACCCAGTCCTCGTACAGTTCGGCGTAGTTGTTCAGCTCCCGCTTGCAGGGGCTGCACCAGGTGGCCCAAAAACAAAAGACGGTGGGACCTTCATCGCCCACCAAGCTTGCGGTGTTCACAGTGTTGCCCTCGATGTCCTTGAGCGCCACGTCGGGCAGGGTTTGGGCAGAGGCTTGAAAAGCGGACGCCGTGCAGAGGGCGGCGGTCAACATGGCAAGTGGGGTCTTCATTCGGGGCGTTTTGGTGTGCTCACGCACGATTCATGCCAAAAATAGCACGGGAGTCCTGACCTCGGATGGGTTAACTTTGAAGCATGAAGCAGCTTCTCACATTTTGCCTGTCGTTGTGCCTTTTTGGTGCACTGAGTGTGGCTCAAGCGCAAATCAGCCTGGAGATTTTGGACGCGCCTGACACTGTGCATGTCTCCCTCGACACCTTGGGCACGCCAGACGTGCAGGCCTACTGGGACGTCACCAACGTGGGCGAGGAATCGCTCGACGTGCTCGTGACCCGTTCGTTCATGATGATGGCGGACCCCTTCAATTTCCCCTACGTCGACGGAGAGCCCGGATCGTACGAGCGCTTCTGCTGGGGGCCCTTGTGCTACCCGTTCGGCACTGTGGCGTCGGCAGACCAAGGTTCGGCGTTGGTCACCCTGGCGCCCGCGGACACGAACAACACCTTCAAAGCGGACTTCTACCCCAACGGCGTGGCGGGTGTGACCACCATCAAGTACTGCTTCCAAACGCCTGGCAACGCCTCAAACGCCGTGTGCCACGAGGTGACGTTTGTGATGGACGCCACCTCCGACGTGGCGGAGTTGTCGACCGGCGTGGCGTGCAGCCTCATGCCCAACCCGGCGACCGACGTGGTGACTTTGAGCATGGACCGGGCACTGGACGGCGTGGTCGAATTCCGCAATCTGGTGGGTCAGGTGGCGAAGCGCGAACGCATTCAAGCTGGGGTGACCCAACAAACGGTGAACTTGGACGGGTTGACCGAGGGCATTTGGCTGGTCAGTGTGGCCTCTGAAGGCCGCGTGTTGGCCACCCAGCGCCTCGTGATTCGCTGAGCGCGAGTTCCTCACAATTTGCACGGGCGGTTGTGCATCCTTTGGATGGGCAACCGCCTGTTCTGTGTTCATTCGTGGTGAACTTCGTCTCTTCATGCAACAGAACAACCTGAAACGAGAGGCGCTCGAATACCATGCCCGCGAACGGCGAGGCAAGGTGGAGGTGGTCCCCACCAAGCCCTACAGCACGCAGCGCGACCTCAGCTTGGCATACAGCCCAGGTGTGGCCGAGCCCTGCATGGCCATTGCCGAGGAGCCTCAAGACGTGTACAAGTACACCGCCAAAGGCAATCTGGTCGCGGTCATCAGCAACGGCACCGCCGTGCTCGGGCTCGGCGACATCGGCCCGGAGGCGAGCAAGCCTGTGATGGAAGGGAAGGGGGTGTTGTTCAAGGTGTTTGCCGACATCGACGTGTTCGACATCGAAGTGGACGCCACCGACGTCGATCAATTTGTCGCCACCGTGAAGGCCATTGCGCCCACCTTCGGAGGCATCAATTTGGAGGACATCAAGGCGCCTGAGGCGTTCGAGATTGAGCGCCGCTTGAAAGAGGAGTTGGACATCCCGTTGATGCACGACGACCAGCATGGCACGGCGATCATCAGTGCGGCGGCGTTGATCAACGCGCTCAAGCTCGCCGGCAAAAACATCGAAGACATCCACGTGGTGGTCAGTGGAGCTGGAGCTGCCGCCATGTCCTGCTTGGACATCTACGAGCAGCTCGGCATGAAGCGTGAGCACGCCGCGGTGTTCGACAGCCGCGGTCACATCCATGCCGGCCGCGAAGATTTGGGGGAAAGCAAGCAGCGTTACGCCACGCCGAAGGCCTACGACAGCTTGGCCGACGCGATGAAAGGGGCCGACGTGTTTTTGGGCTTGAGCAAAGGCGGACTTGTGGACGCCGCGATGGTTCAAGGCATGGCCGACAACCCGATTGTGTTTGCCTTGGCCAACCCCGACCCGGAAATCGGCTACGAGGAAGCCATGGCGTCTCGTGAGGATGTGATCATGGCAACCGGCCGCTCTGACCACCCCAACCAGGTCAACAACGTCCTGGGGTTTCCCTACATCTTCCGGGGTGCGTTGGACGTCCGGGCCACGGGCATCAACGACGCGATGAAGCTCGCCGCCGTGCGTGCGATCGCCGCCCTGGCAGAGGAAAACGTGCCCGACGAGGTCAGCGAGGCTTACGGGGAAGGGGCGTTGACCTTTGGACGGGATTTGATCATCCCCAAGCCGCTGGACCCACGCCTGATCACCACGGTCGCGCCGGCGGTGGCCCAAGCGGCCATCGAGTCCGGCATTGCGGGCGCGCCCATCGAAGATTGGGAGGCGTACAAGCGTGAACTGGAAATGCGGTTGGGGAACGACTCGACTTTCTCCCGCAACATCGCCACCCGGGCCGCACGCGCCCCCAAGCGGGTCGTGTTTGCCGAGGCGGAGCATTACAAGGTGCTCAAGGCTGCGGAGATGGCCATGGACGAAGGCATCGCCCACCCCATCTTGTTGGGGCGGAGCGCGCGCATCCATGCGTTGATTGAGGAGAACAACCTCGAACTGGAGGGGGCCACCATCCTTGACCCACGCGGGGACGAGGAGGCTGAGCGCCGCAAGGCGTTCGGCGCGGTGCTCTTTGAGCGGCGCATGCGCCACGGCTTGACGGCCTTGGAGGCCGAGCGTCAGATGCGCCAACGCAACTACTTCGGGTCCATGCTTGTGGACCAAGGAGAAGCCGACGCGTTGGTGTCCGGTTTGACGCGCAACTACCCCAACGTGATTCGGCCTGCCTTGCAAGTGATTGGCAAGGGCCAGGGCGTGGACAAGGTGGCGGGGATGTACATCCTCCAAACCAAAAACGGCCCGATGTTCTTCGCCGACACCACGGTCAACACCGACCCGACGGTCGAGGACATCGTCAACATCACCCTGCTCACGGCCGAGGCCGTGCGGAACCTCCGCATCGTTCCAAGGATCGCGCTGCTGAGCTACTCCAACTTTGGCAGTTCGAAAGGGCGCGACGCGGAAAAGATGGCTGAAGCGGCCCGGTACCTCCACGTGCACCATCCAGAGCTCATCGTGGACGGTGAAATCCAGGCCAACTTCGCGATGAACCAGGAGATGCTGGGGGAGAACTTCCCGTTCAGCTCCTTGCACAAACGCCGCGTCAACACCCTCATTTTCCCCAACCTGTCTGCGGGCAACATCAGCTACAAGTTGTTGCATGAGATGGCGGGGATGGACGCCCAAGGCCCTGTGCTCTTGGGCATGCGCAAGAGTGTGCACATCCTGCAGATGGGGTCGAGCGCCAAAGAGATTTTGGACATGGTGCGTCTTGCGGTGGTCGACGCCCAAATCAAGGGCCTCCAGCCATGATTCATCACTTGCACGGCCGCCTCGTGGAGAAGCACCCCACGCATGTCGTGGTTGAGTGCGCCGGGGTGGGGTACTTCGTGGCCATCAGTTTGACCACCTTCGACCAATTGGGCGACCACGAATTGGTCAAGATCCACACCCACATGGTGGTCCGCGAGGACGCGCAGCTGCTGTACGGGTTTGCCACCGCCGAGGAACGCAGCCTGTTCTTGTTGCTCTTGGGCGTGAATGGGGTGGGCGCCAACACGGCGCGGCTCATTCTGAGCGCCATGGACCCGGCCACCGCGTCGCTCGCCATTTCTTCGGGGGACGTGGACGCCATGAAACGCGTGAAAGGCATCGGGGCCAAAACCGCCCAGCGGATCATCGTCGATTTGCAGGACAAGGTGGGTGCGGCGGACGCTTCCACCCCCCTGGCGTCAGGAACTTCTGCCGCGGCGCACAATACAATCAAGGTGGATGCGTTGGGGGCTTTGACATCGCTCGGTTTTGACAAGGCCAAATGCAACAAAGTGCTCGACAAACTCTTGGCATCCCAAGGAAATTCGGCCACGCTGGAAGGTCTAATCAAAGCCGCTTTGCGCGAACTTTGACGCCCACCGACGATTGAACAGGCGAGACGAATGACCACCCGACCTCACATGGGTTTTGCACGCATGGTTGCGACTGTGCTGTGCTGTCTTGCGCCCTGGGCTTCAGGCATCTGGGCCCAAACCTCGGGCACCTCGTCGGACTCGGTCACCTACAACCTTCCTTTCCCGCACGACAACGCGGACCCCTACAACCCCACGGAATTCCCGGGCGGGGTGTCGTTGCAATGGCCTAGCAACTTCAACTACGGTGTGGTGTACAACCCCGTCACTGGGATGTACGAGGTGCAACAAACCATCGGCGACACGCTCTTGTTCCGTCCGTCCAGCATGTTCTCGCTGGACGAGTATTTGGACTACAACATCGAAGGCAACCTGAGCGAATTCTGGAACGAACTCCAAGAAGAAGAGGATGCCGCCGACAAGGCCTTCGCCCCCAAGCTCGAGATCGACAGCGAGCTGTTTGAGATGATTTTCGGCAGCAACGAGATTGAAATCAAGCCGCAGGGAACCGCCGAAATCACCCTGGGCTACACCTGGAACAACACCGAGAACCCCCGGATTCCGGAGCGTCAGCGCAGGGCGGGTGCCGTGAACTTCGACCAACGCATCCAGCTGAACATCGGCGGAAGCATCGGCGACAAGATTGAGTTGGGCACCCAGTTCAACACGGAGTCGCTGTTCGATTTTGAGAACCAAATGAACATCGGCTTCCAAGGGGAGGAGGACGACATCTTGAAGAACATCGAGGCGGGAAACATCAACATGCCGCTCAACAGCAGTTTGATTGTGGGCTCCCAGAGCTTGTTCGGGGTCAAGCTGGAAACGCAGTGGGGACGACTCTACAACACCACGGTGTTCAGCCAGCAGAAAGGCGAGCGGAGTGAAATTGAGGTCGAGGGCGGCGCCCAAACGCAGGAGTTTGACATCCGCGCCGACGACTACGAGGCCAATCGGCACTACTTCTTGTCGCAGTACTTCGTCGACCAATACGACGTGGCCATGCAGTCCTTGCCGGTGCCCAACTCCGGGGCCATGATCAACCGGATCGAGGTGTACGTCGTCAACACCCAGGCCAACACCCAAGACGTGCGAAACGTCGTGGCGTTCACCGACCTGGGCGAACACCCCGATTACGTGTCGACCAACCTGCCGTTAGGCAGCTTGACCGACAACACCAGCATGTTCGATGGGGCCTTGCTCGAGCCGGCCACCGAGGCCACGCCCAACCGCGCCCCAAGCAACTTCAACAACGACCTGTTCCGCAGTTTGACTTTGGACGAAGGGGTCATGGACTTCACCGGGGCCAACCAAGCCATCTCGGGCGCCCTGGGAGGACAACTCAAGCAAGGCGTGCACTACGAACGCGTCGGGAACGCGCGGAAGCTGAGCCCTTCGGAATTCACGTTCAACAGCCGTCTGGGGTTCATCTCGTTGCGCCAGTCCCTCAACAACGCCGAGGTCCTGGCGGTCGCCTACGAATACACCCTGGATGGCGAGACCTACCAGGTCGGCACGTTGAGCCAGGACGGGTATGCCGCACCTGGCTCCTTGATTTTGAAGATGCTCAAGTCGTCGGTCACCCAGGTGAAGCTGGACAACGGCGACCAAGCCCCGCTGTGGCGGGTGATGATGAAAAACGTCTACTCCATGGGGGCGTTTGGCGTGAGCAACGAGGACTTCCGGTTGGACGTGTGGTACAACGACCCCAACTCCGGGGTGGACCTCAACTACATCCCACGCGAACCGCTCGAAGGCCAGCTGCTTGTGCAGGTCTTGGGCATGGACCGGATCGACATCAACGGACTGCCCAACCAAGACGGGGTGTTCGATTACGTGGACAACGCTGCGGTCAACGGCGGCACCATCAACAGCCAAAACGGCCGCATTTTCTTGCCGTCTGTCGAGCCGTTTGGCGCCAACCTGCGCAACCGCATTGCAGAATACGTGGAGGAGGCGGAGAGCATCGCCCCAAGCGACAAGGAAGCCGTGGTCAACGCGTTGGCCCAAACCTTGGTCTTCCAGCCGCTCTACGACAGCACCAAAACCGCGGCCCAGCAGATTCCATCGCTGAACCGGTATCGCATCAAGGGACGGTTCCAGTCGCAGAGTTCGTCGGAGATCCAGCTGAACGCCCTCAACGTCCCTGAAGGGTCCGTGACTGTCACGGCCGGTGGGGTGCGCCTCGTGGAAAACCGGGACTACACGGTCGACTACAACCTCGGCCGGGTGCGGATCATCAACGACGGTTTGCTTGAATCCGGCCAGACCATCAAGGTTTCTTTGGAGTCGAACTCGCTGTTCAACATCCAGACGAAGACCCTCATGGGCACGCGGTTCGATTACGTGGCCAGCGACAACTTCAACATTGGAACCACGTTGCTCAACATGCGGGAGCGGCCGTTGACAAGGAAGGTGAACATGGGGGACGAGCCCGTGAACAACACGGTCGTGGGGGCTGACTTCTCTTGGCAAACGGAAAGCCGGCTGTTGACCGAGCTCATCGACCGCTTGCCATTTTACAACACCTCTGCGAAGTCCACCTTCGACATCTCGGCGGAAGGCGCGTACTTGATTCCAGGGCACAGCCGTGCGGTGGGGGACGAGGGCACGGCCTACATCGACGATTTCGAGGGGTCCCAGAGCACCATCGATTTGCGTGCGATCAACCGCTGGTTCTTGGCGTCGACGCCCCGATGGCAGGACACGCGCTTCCCCGAGGCGCGCTTGGAAAACGACCTCACGTCCAACTACAACCGGGCCGGGCTGAGCTGGTACACCATCGACCCCTCGCTCATCAACGGCAGTTCGTTGCAGGACGGCCAGGTGGATCCTGAGGTGCGCCAAGACCACCGCATGCGTCAAATCCTGTTGCGCGAACTCTACGAGAAAGGGGACTACAGCAACAGCGCCACCGCGGGCATGCCGACCAACCTGCCCACGTTGGACTTGACCTACCGCCCGACCGAGCGTGGGCCCTACAACTACGAGCCTTTCGACGGCTCCGATTACTCTTCGGGGTTGGAAGAGGACGGCACGTTGCGCGATCCGGAGTCCCGTTGGGCCGGGGTGCAGCGCGCCCTGATGACCACCGACTTCGAGGCGGCCAACATCGAGTACATCCAGTTTTGGGTCATGGACCCGTTCAACGAAGATTCGGAAAACGAAACTGGTGGCAAGTTGTACGTCAACTTGGGCAACGTCAGCGAGGATGTCTTGAACGACAGCCAGCTTGAATTTGAGAACGGCCTTCCTTCGGCCAACAACGAGCTGGAGACCGACACCAGCACTTGGGGGGTGTACCCGGATCCGACCACGTTCAACGTGGTCAACGCGTTTGACAACAGCACCAACGATTACAGCGTTCAGGATGTGGGCCTCGACGGACTCAACTCAGATGGCGAGCGGACCTTCTTCGCGTCGTGGCTCGACGGGTTGGAAACAGATTTGGCGCCGGACGCATTCGCCCAATACCAGAGCGACCCTTCTGCCGACGATTTCCGCTACTTCCGTGACCCCATCGCCCAAGAAAACGAGGAGGACGTCCTGGAGCGGTACCAGTTCTTCAGCCGGTACGAGGGCAACTCCAACACCCAGCAACCCAACGGGTACCCCATCACCCAAACGACGATTCCGAACACGGAAGACATCAACGAGGACTTGACTTTGGGCACCATCGAGTCGTACTACCAGTATGAGATCCCGATGGCTCCTGCGGATCTGACGTCCGACAACATCGGCAAAGGGTACCTCGCGGACATTTTGGAGACCGTGTCCAAAACCAATGGATCGGCAGAGCAGCGTCCCATCAAGTGGTACCAGTTCAAGATTCCGGTCAAAGAGTACCAGCAAGCCTTCAACGGCATCAGCGATTTCCGTTCCATCCGGTTCATGCGGATGTTCATGCAGGGTTGGAAGGAGCCGGTCACGTTGCGCTTTGCGCGCATTGAGTTGGTGCGTGGCGAATGGCGCCGGTACGAGCAAAGCTTGGCCGGCTTGCAGGAAGTCGAGGTGGACGACCCGACCGGAACGCAGTTTGCGTTGACGGCGGTGAACTTGGAGGAAAACGGGGTGCGTCAGCCTGTCCCGTACGTGATTCCCCCGGGCATCAACCAGGAAATCGACCCCTCCAACTTGAACCAACGCCGCTTGAACGAGCAATCGTTGGCGCTCGAGGTGTGCGGTTTGGAAGATGGAGATGCTCGGGCGGCTTACCGGAACATCAACTTCGACATGCGGATGTACGAGCGCCTCAAGATGTTCGTGCACGTCGAGGCGGGCCGGGCGGACGAGGTCTTGAACGAGGGCGACCTGAACGTGTTCGTGCGCCTTGGAAGCGATTACGACCAGAACTACTACGAGTACGAAATCCCGCTGAAGCCCACGCCCATCAACGTCACGGCGTTGACGGACTACGACATTTGGCCGCTCGAGAACAACATCGACATCAACCTCGATTCGTTGCGTCTCTTGAGCCTCGACAAGCTGAGGAACCGTTATGTGAACGGCGACATTTCACCCACGGGCGTGTACTCTGTGGTGAACGACGGCAAGCGTCTTTCGGTGAAGGGCAACCCCACGTTGTCCAACGTCGTGACGGTGATGGTCGGCATCCGAAACCCGGACAAGGACTTGGAGCAGCCGCTCTGGACCAGCGACGACGGCCAGCCGAAATGCGCGGAGTTGTGGGTGAACGAGCTGCGCTTGTCTGGCTTCAACGAAGAAGGTGGCTGGGCGGCGGTGGCGCAGGCCAACGCGACGCTGGCCGATTTGGCGAACGTCAGTGTGGCCGCCAACATGTCCGTGCCAGGCTGGGGTGGACTTGAGGAACGGGTGCAGGAACGCCAGCGGGAGACCATGCAAGGCTTGGACGCCAACGGCACGATCCAGCTGGGCAAATTGTTGCCGGAAAAGCTGGGCGTGACCTTGCCCATGTATTTGGGCTACAGCAACCAAACGAGCACGCCTCAGTTCGACCCGTTGTCGCCGGATGTGGAGGCCACGGATTTGGCCGCGATCGCCGATTTGATCGACAACCCCGACGACTTGGACGCCATCGGCTCTCGCCAGCGCGACGCCCGCACGATCAACCAAGTCCGAAGCATCAACTTCTCCAACGTGAAGATTGCCCCGCAGGTGGGCAAGGGCGGAGGTTCCAAAGACCGGAATTCCCGTGGGAAGGACGACGCGGGCAAGGGCAAGGACAGCCGTGACGCCGGTGGACGTGATGCGGGTGGCAAGAATTCGGGCAGCCGTGGCGGTGCCCAAGGTGGACGCGGCGGAAGCAACAGCAGTGGCGGAGGATTGCTCTCCGTGATCAGCCCGGCCAATTTCTCGGCGAACTACAGCTACAACGAGCAGTACCGCCAAGACATCTACACGGACAACTTCCGCAACGTGGAGCACCGCGGTGCCCTCAATTACAACTGGCAGCCGCGCCCCAAAAAGCGTGAGCCGTTCTCGAAGGTGGGCTTCTTGCGGGACGCCAAGTACCTGAAGCTCATCAAAGACTTCAACTTCTACCTCCTGCCCAAGCAAGTCTCGGCGTCCAACCAAATGCAGCGCATGTACGAGGTGAGCCAGGTGCGCGACAACATGGAGGTGTTGAATCCTGGGTTGGGGCTGGAGCCCATCATCGTCCCTCAGGTGGTCAAAACGTGGAACTGGAACCGGAACTACACAGTCAAGTACGATTTGACCCAAGCGCTGAAGTTCGATTACCAAGGAAGTGCCCAAGCGCTCGTGTTGGAAGATGCCGGCGAAATCCCCAGCGAGGTGGACGACCCCGACGCATACAACGACTACCGGGATGCGGTGGAATCCAGCCTCATGCAAGGCGGTGAACTCACGACCTACAACCACCAAGTCAACGGGACCTACAAGCTCCCGCTCGACAAATTCCCGCTGACCGACTGGGTCAGCCTCGACACGCGCTACCAGAGCTCGTTCCGCTGGGACCGTGCGCCGTTTGCGCAAGACACCCTCGGCAACACGATTCAAAACAGCCGCAACATCAGCCTCAACGCGCAGGCCAACTTGAAGAACTTCTACAACAAGGTGCCCTACCTGAAGGAGATCAACAACAAGCGCCGCCCCCGACCCAAGGACCGGGAAGTGAGCAACGAGCGTCGCGACGGGTTTGGCAACATCGAGGAAGAGGAGGAAAAGGAAAAGCGCGACATCAACCCGCTCGAGCACATTCTGCGGTTCGCCATGGGGTTGCACAACGTGAGCGCGACCTACTCCAGGAACGAAGGCACGTTGTTGCCGGGTTACGCCCCGCGCGCCACGTTTGCTGGATTCGACCAAGGTCTGGACGCGCCCGGGTTGCCGTTCCTGTTGGGCCATCAGCAGACCGACGTGTTTGGCAACGGGTTCGGCGATGGCACCTACGCTTACGAGGCCGCGTCCAACGGTTGGCTCGTGCAGCAGCCCAACTTGAACAACCAGTACACCGAGTCGTACAGTGAGACGTTCAACGCCCGTGCGACGCTGGAGCCCATCCGCGATTTCAAGATGGAATTGACGGCCAACCGCACCATCAGCCGCAACCACCAGAGCTTCTTCAGGTACGACGACGACCTGCAGGATTACGTGAATGAATCGGCCCAAGAAACCGGGAACTTCACGGCGACCGTGCTGACTTGGCCGACGGCGTTCGTGGACGACGACAGCACGTACACGAACTCGGTGTGGGAGGCGTTCTTGGCGGGTCGGAGCGCCGTCAGTGCCCGCCAAAACGAGCTCAACTACAACGACGAGTTGGTCGACATCGACGGCCAGGAGTACGCGCCTGGTTTTGGCCCCATCAGCCAAAACGTGGTCATCCCGTCCTTCATGGCCGCCTACCTGGGCATGGGGGCCGAAGACGTCCCGCTGGATGTGTTCCAGGCCCCGGTTCGCCCCAACTGGCGCGTCAGCTACGACGGCCTGTCCAAGAATCCGACGCTCAAGAAGAAGTTCAAGCGCTTCAACTTGAACCACACTTACCGGAGCACCATGTCCTCGTCCTACACGACGAACTTGAGCTACGAAGGCGACGAGGCCGGGCGTCCCGTGGCGACGGACCAGGGGGAGTTCCAGGATTACATCGCGCAGCGCCAGTTCAACACGGTGACCATTTCGGAGCAGTTGTCTCCGCTTGTGGGGGTGGACGTGAGCATCAAGACGGCCAACAAGAACGAGCCGCAGTTGAAGTTGGAGATCACGCGGGACCGGAACGTGAATTTGGGCTTGAGCAATTACCAAATCACGGAGACCAAAACCAAGGGCGTCGTCATCGGCGTCGGGTACAAGTTCGACGACGTGCCCAACCCGTTCCTCAAGACGTACGGCAAGCTGCCCATCAAGATGTTGAAGAAGACGGACTTCTTGGTCCGGGCGGACATCAACATTCGGGAAAACAGCACCGTGATTCGGAAGATGGTGGAGCAGCAGAACCAAGTCACGGCCGGCCAGCGACTCGTTTCCATCAAACTGAGCGGCGACCTCGAGGTGAGCGACAAGATGACCTTGCGGATGTTCTACGACCAGCAGATCAACAAGCCCAAAGTGTCGACCTCGTTTGCGACCACCAACATCAGCTCCGGCTTGGCCTTGCGCTTCAACCTGACGCAGTGATTTGGACGCCCCGCGGGGTGAACAAAATCAGGGTGGCGGCTGTACCTTCGCCACATGAACATTCCAGACAACCTCAAGTACACCAAGGAGCACGAGTGGGTGCGCCTTGAAGGTGATGTTGCCGTCGTGGGCATCACAGATTTTGCCCAAGGCGAGTTGGGCGACATTGTCTTTGTGGAAGTGGAGACGGTGGACGAGACGTTGGATGCGGACGAGGTGTTTGGAACCGTGGAGGCGGTGAAAACCGTCAGCGACTTGTTCTTGCCTGTGGCGGGAGAAATCGTGGAATTCAACGAGGCCGTGGAAGACGACCCTGCCTTGGTCAACAACGACCCCTACGGAGAGGGCTGGCTCATCAAAGTGAAGGTGAGCAACCCAGCAGACGTCGACGGATTGCTCGGCGGCGAGGCGTACAAGGCCGTCATCGGCTGACCCTGTCTGGCTCATGGCCACTGGGGTGACCCAAAACGTCGGCGCACGTGTGTGGTGGGGTCCCGCCCTTGTCACCACAGGCGCGTTGTGCATGCACGCCCTTCCTGGCCACGATCTCGACGTGGATTCTTGGTGGGTGACCTGGCACATAGACAAGGTGCTCCACTTTCTGGCGTTTGCGACCTGGGGCCTGGCCATGTCTATGGCGTTGGCCAAGCAACGTCTGTTCCAGAAGGGATCGCGTTTTGAACTTGTCATGATTGGAGGGGCGGGCATTTTCGGCACGGTCCTTGAATGCTTGCAGGGTGCGTGCTTTCCCAACCGTTCAGCAGACTTGGCGGATGTGGCGGCCGATGTGGCAGGGGTGGCCCTGGCGTTGTTGGCCTTCCGCGTCATCTTTGGTTGCAGACCGGGAAGAATCGCAACCGATTGATTAATTTCACCCCCTCAAACCCCGTCTCATGCTTCGCAGAAAGACCCCCCAGGCCGACCTCGAGAACAAGCGCTCCACATGGAGGGCTCTCGGCTTCGTGGCCACCCTGTCCTTGATTTTGTCGGCCTTGGCCTGGACGTCTTACGACGTGGCCATCACCCGGGCACTCGACTTCGAAGCGGACCTTCTCGAGGACGAGGAGATTCCAGTGAACGTGGTGACCCCACCGCCGCCACCGCCCCCTCCCCAACAGACGACGGTGATTGAGATCGTCGACGACGAGGAAGAAATCGAGGAGGAGTTGGAAATCGAAGACATCGAACTCGACGAAGACACTGAAATCGAGATCATCGAGGACGAGGAGGACTTCGAGGAGGACACCCCGTTCATGATCGTGGAGAACATGCCGGCGTTTGGTCCTTGCACCAGCATGCGTGGCGACGAGCGTCACCAGTGCACCCAGATGGAGATCATCAAGTACGTGAGTGGCAACACCAAGTACCCGCCCATTGCCAAGGATGCAGGCATCCAAGGCACGGTCTTCGTCTACTTTGTCGTGGGCAAGAACGGCAAGGTGAAGGACGTGAAGGTGCTCCGTGAGGTGGACCCCCGCCTGGACAAAGAAGCGGTGCGCGTCGTGGAGAGCTTGCCTCAATTCGAGCCTGGCCAACAGCGCGGCAAGGCAGTGTCGGTGCAATACACCATTCCGGTGAAGTTCATCATCCGCTGAACCAGCTGATTCCTTCGAACCAGCCGTCGACGGCCATCAGGCCGTAGATCAAAAAGAGGAGTGCCCCCCAAGGCATTCCTCTTTTCGCATAGAGGTAGATGCTGACGGCGTCGATGACCATCCAGTAAATCCAGTTGACAGGGTCGCCTTGGATCATCCACCAGGTGCCGATCACGCTGTACACGGTGGTGAGGGCGTCCAGGGTCGGCATGCTCGACCCGCGTTGTCGAAGCCACGGCGTCAAGGCCGCCCAGGCCAACGCCCCGCCTCCGACCGCGGCAACATGGGGGACCCACCCATGCAAGGTCACTTGCCAGTCGCTGTCTGCCGACAACCAAGCGCCGTATCCGGCCATCAGAAAGTAGAAACCGTGAAGGCCCGTTTCAGCTTGGAGTTTGCGACGCCAACACGCCCAGCCCAATCCCACAGCCCCCAGCGCAGCAAAGGCGTACGCCAAGGGCAGTTGGCCTTGGAGGTAGATGTACGTGTAGGCCAGGTTGAGCAGCACGCCCGCCACTTCGGCCGCCCTCACCATGGCCATTGGGCCAAGATGTGGGCCACCCGTGCTTCAGGGGTGTCTCCCTCGGCGACGAGGTGATGCCTGTGCTCGAGGTGGGCACGGTACTGGGCTTCGAGGGCCAGCCGGTCTTCAAGCCTGGGCATGCTCCTCAGGGGGTCTTCCTCCCACACATCGAGGGTCGGGCACAAAATGTGCAAATCCACCGAGGGCCATGGCGGGGACAACGGGTGCCAACTGAAGCCCAACACTTGCTCGGACCACATCCGCAAGACAAGGTCCCCCGTGTCGCAAACGACCCCAGCATGTCCGGCACGGGCGACATCCGCAGCGGCCTCCGTCTGGGACTCGTGCAACGCGTCGAACGTCTCCTCGTTCACCTGCCCGTTGATCACAGCGGGGTGCCTGCGGGCGTGCTCTTCGACCATGGGCCAATGGAGTTCGCGGGCGAGGAGCTTGGCAAAGGTGGTTTTCCCGGAGTTTTCGACCCCGGTCACCACGACGCGTTTGAAAGGAACGTGTTCAGGCATGCCTCAAGGACGGGGTTGGTCTTGAAATTCGCAAAGGCAAGGCTCGGACATCAGCACTTTCGCCTGGGGCAACATGCTCGAAACGAGTTCCTGTTCTTCGGCGGTCATGTCGTTGTGGAGCAAGTCCAGGGTGCGCAAGTTGGGCAAGTCTCCCAACGAGGCGGGGTAACGTCCGATGAGGTTGCCCCACAAGCCCAAATGACGCAGCGACGCCATGTGATCCACGTCGAGCGGAATCTCTTCGATGAAGTTGTCGCCGAGGCTCAGCGTTTCCAGTCGGTCCATGCGCAGCAGCACCTCGGGGAACGTGTCGAATCGGTTTTGGTCCAAAAGAAGGACCTCGAGAGACTCCATCTCGGCCAGCCAAGGGGGCAGGTCGTTGAGGCGGTTCTTGTGCAGCATCAGCACGCGCAGTGCCGAGAGCTCAACCAAGTCTCGGGGCAGCGTCTGCAGTTTGCGGCGGGTCAAGTCCAAGGCGACCACGGGGGTCCCCGCCTGGTGCGCTGTCAGAGCCTCATTCAGGTCGTCGAACCAAACGGTGCCTGAACCCACGCCGGGGATGCCCTCCCGTCGGGCTTGTCCCCACGCCAGGGTGCATGTGGTCATCGCGACCAGCAGCAACCCCACACGCCATCCTTGCCAGATCATGCCGCACCAGGTTTGGTGGAAGAGGCGAGCAGGCCCAGCGCACGGGTGCGGTCGGCCTCCAAGGCCGCGACCAAGGCTTCCTTCGAATCGAATTTCACTTCGCCACGCATCCAGTGCATCCAACGCAGCGACAAGGGCTTTTCGTACCAATCGCCCTCCGCACCAAAAACGTGCACTTCCAGAGAGGTCGGCGCGTCGTCGTGGATGGTCGGTCGGGTGCCCACATTGGCCATGGCTGGATGCCATGTGCCATCCGGGGTTTGGCACCACACCGCGTACACCCCGCGGGCGGGGAGCAATTTCAATGGGTTGTCCACCTGCAGGTTGGCTGTGGGAAAGCCCAATTCGCGGCCAAGCGCCTCGCCGTGCACCACCGTGCCGGTGGTGGGGTAGGGCTGGCTCAGCCATGTGTTGGCTTCGCCGACGCGCCCCGATTCCAGGGCTTGTCGCACTTTGGTGGAGCTGACGCGGACGTCCTCCACGCGATGCGCGTCGAGCGCCTCGACTTCAAACCCAAAGGCTTGGCCCAAGGTGACAAGGGTGTCAAAGTTGCCGGCGCGGTGGCGCCCAAACCTGTGGTCGTCTCCAATGACCACCGCCACGGGCTTGATGCAGTCGGCGAGCAGGGTCTTGGCGTACTCCCACGGCGTGAGGTTCGCCAGGTCTTTGGTGAACGGGTGCAACACCAGGTTGTCGAGCCCGGCGCGGGCCAACAATTCACGCCGCTCCTCCAGGGTGTTCAAAAGTTTCAGTCCGTGGTGGTTGGGGTCCAACACCACACGAGGATGGGGGGTGAAGCTGAGGAGGGTGGTGGAGGCGTTGTGGCGGTCCGCAACCTCCCGCAGTTGCTGAAGCACGGCCCGATGGCCTGCATGGACGCCGTCGAAAGTGCCCACCGTCAACACGGTCCTTGGTTGTCCACTGGCGTGGCCGGGAAACTCTGAAGCGTGGTGATGCACTCGCACCATGCAAATTTAGTTGCGGATTTTCGCGTGAGAGCAACTATTTTTGGCCCCGATTTAACGAGACAAAAACGTTCCCATGTCTGCACAAGGAGTCATTTCACAAGTCATCGGCCCAGTCGTTGACATCCGCTTCCCTGAAGGGGCTGCCCTCCCCAAAATTCTCGACGCACTCGTGGTGCAACGCGAGGGAGGCAAGTTGATCCTCGAAACCCAAAAGCACATCGGTGAAGACACCGTGCGTGCCATCGCCATGGAAGCGACCGAAGGGTTGAGCCGTGGCATGGCTGTGGAGGCCACAGGAACAGGCATCACCATGCCGACCGGAGAAGGCATCAAGGGCGGTCTCTTCAACGTGGTGGGTGAAGCCATCGACGGCATCGCCAACCGCTCGTTCGAAGCTGGACGCAGCATCCACCAAGCGCCCCCCAAGTTTGAAGACTTGAGCACGTCCACCGACGTGTTGTTCACGGGCATCAAGGTGATCGACTTGATTGAGCCCTACTCGAAGGGTGGAAAAATCGGGTTGTTCGGTGGGGCAGGTGTGGGCAAGACAGTCCTCATCATGGAGCTCATCAACAACATCGCCAAAGGCTACGAAGGCATCTCCGTGTTTGCCGGCGTGGGTGAGCGCACCCGTGAAGGAAACGACTTGTTGCGCGAGATGATCGAGTCTGGCGTGATCAAGTACGGCGATGCGTTCGTCGAGTCCATGGAAGCTGGAGGTTGGGACTTGAGCAAAGTCGACAACAACGAGTTGGCCAAGAGCCAGGCGACGTTGGTGTTTGGTCAGATGAACGAGCCTCCGGGTGCACGTGCCCGTGTGGCCTTGTCCGGATTGACGGTGGCCGAGTACTTCCGCGACGGCGACGAGCAAAGCGGTGGCCGCGACATCTTGTTCTTTATCGACAACATCTTCCGTTTCACCCAGGCAGGTTCTGAGGTGTCGGCCCTTTTGGGTCGGATGCCATCCGCGGTGGGTTACCAGCCCACGTTGGCCACAGAGATGGGGGTCATGCAAGAGCGCATCACCTCCACCAAGCGCGGCTCGATCACGTCTGTGCAAGCGGTCTACGTCCCTGCGGATGACTTGACAGACCCGGCACCGGCCACGACGTTCGCCCACTTGGACGCCACCACAGTGTTGTCTCGGAAGATTGCGTCCTTGGGCATCTACCCCGCGGTGGACCCCCTCGACAGCACCAGCCGAATCTTGACCCCAGATGTGGTGGGCAAGGAGCACTACGACACCGCCGAGCGCGTGAAGGAGACCCTCCAGCGCTACAAGGAGCTCCAGGACATCATCGCCATCCTCGGCATGGACGAATTGAGCGAAGAAGACAAGCAGACGGTGAACCGCGCACGTCGCATCAGCCGTTTCCTCTCTCAGCCTTTCCACGTGGCGGAGCAGTTCACTGGCATCCCTGGTGTGCTCGTGCCCATCGAGGACACCATCAAGGGCTTCAACATGATCCTCAACGGGGAACTCGATCAATACCCCGAGGCGGCCTTCAACTTGAAGGGGAACATCGAGGAAGTGATTGAGGCGGGCGAGAAAATGTTGGCAGAAGCTTGATTCGATGACCGTCGACATCCTCACCCCCGACGCCAAACTCTTCTCTGGAGAGGCCACCTACGTGGGCTTGCCTGGGGCGGACGGCAGCATGGGCATCTTGGACAACCACGCGGCGTTGGTCACCACCCTGCAAGCAGGTCAAGTGATCGTTCGCACCGCAAGTGGCGAAGAAGCGTTCGACGTCCAAGGCGGAAGCGTGGAGGTCTTGAACAACGTGGTGACCGTCCTCGCGGAATAAACGTTTGGCACCTGCAGACAGCAAACAACGCGGCCCTCGGGTCGCGTTGTTGCGTTTCAGGGGTGGTGGTACGGTTCGCCTTTGAGGATGGTGTGGGCGCGGTAGAGTTGCTCGGCCGCGCAGACCCGGATCAGCTCGTGGGGGAAGGTCAGCTTGCTGAGGGACCACGTGGCGTGGGCGCGCTGGCGCAAGGTGGGGTCGAATCCGTACGCCCCACCCACCAAAAAGGCGGTGTGCTTGAGTCCGCGGTTCATCAATCCTTGGAGGTGTTTGGACAGCTGAATCGACCCCATCTGTGGGCCGTGTTCGTCCAGCAAGATGAGGTGGTCGACCCCTTTGAGGAACTTCTCCGCGGCGGCGGCTTCTTCCTTCATCACGCGGGCAGGATCGGCTTTGGCAAACTTGCCCTTGAGGTTGGGCGTTTCGACGTAAGTGTACTTCGTGTACCTGCCCAACCGGGTGTTGTACATGTCCAACCCGTCTCGGACCCAGGGTTGACCTGTGGTGCCAATGGCGATCAAGCTCAGCTGCATGCGGCAAATCTACACGGCCGCCCGAATCGCAGGCGTATCTTCGTGCCATGTGGACAGATGCCATGAAACGCGCGGTGGAATGGTCGCTTGAAGAGGATTTGGGGTCGGGCGATTGCACCTCCTTGTCGAGCGTGCCGGAGGAGATGGTGCACGAAGGCTTCATTTTGGCCAAAGAGGACGGCGTGCTCGCCGGCGTGGAGGTGGCCCGCCATGTGTTTGAACGCGTGGATGCCACAGTGTCGTTTGAGGCCCTGCGACCCGATGGGGCTCAGGTGGCCTACGGCGAAGCCGTGATCAAGGTCAAAGGCCCCGCACGCAGCATCCTGTCCGCGGAGCGCCTTGCGCTCAACTTCATGCAACGGATGAGTGGGGTGGCCACGATGGCGCATCGCGCCCAGGCGTTGCTGGAGGGCACGGGCGCGCGGGTGTTGGACACCCGCAAAACGACCCCCGGTCTCCGTGCGTTTGAGAAATGGGCGGTGGCTTTGGGTGGCGGCACGAACCACCGGATGGGCCTCTATGACATGGTCCTCATCAAAGACAACCACGTGGATTACGCAGGCAGCATGACGGAAGCCCTCCGTGGGGTGCACCGCTATTTCGAGGGCGGCGCAGAACGTGTGCCTGTCGTCGTGGAGGTCCGCAGCATGGAAGAGCTGCGCGAGGCGCGTCACGCCGCCTCGGAGGCTGGACTTGAACTGACTCGTTTGCTGTTGGACAATTTCACGCCAGACCAAGCGCGGGAGGCGGTGGCCGAGGTGGCAGGTGCCTTGCCGCTGGAGGCGTCGGGCGGGATCGATTTGACCAACCTCCGTGCCTACGGCGAAGCCGGGGTCAACTTCGTGTCCATGGGCGCCTTGACCCACAGCGTGAAAAGCTTGGACCTTTCGCTCAAGTCCCAACCTGTTCTTCCTGCATGAATCTCCCGGACGGCCCATTGTTCCGTTGGTTGGCCCAAAACGCCACGGTCCTTCGTGTGAAGGCCTTGCTGCGTCGGTTTCAGCCTTGGGGCCAGGAGGGCATGAACGCCTACGACGTGGTTCGCTTCTTCCTCGTGGGGTTGGTGAATGGCGCGGTGGCGACGCGGGCGGCGGCCATCTCGTTTCGGTTGTTCCTCGCTTTCTTTCCCGCGGTCATTTTTGTGCTGAGTGTCCTGCCGCACACCCCCCTGGAAACAGAAGCTGTGATGGATGCCTTGCGGCTGTTGTTCCCGGGCGACACAGTGTCGCTGTTTGAGCAAACCGTGGAAGACTTGCTCAGCCAAACCCAAGGCGCCCTGCTTTCGGTGGGTTTCATCCTCTCGCTGTACTACGCGTCAAGCAGCGTGCACGCGGTGCTTTCCGGATTCAACGCAAGCGCGCTGCTGGAGCAAAAGGGAAACCCCTGGCTCATCCGGGTGTGGTCCATGTTCTTGTTGATCTTGCTGGTGGTGCTCCTCGGCCTGGCGGTGCTGCTGATCGGGTTCAGCGGCGACGCGTTGATGTGGGCCTCGGACCGTGGTCTGCTTCCAGGATCGTCTTTGCCGTGGTTCAACGCGGCTCGGTGGCTCGGGGCGTTGGTGCTCATCTACAGTTCCGTGACCTTGCTGTACAACGTCGGCCATTGGGACCGGCTGAAGTGGCGGACCGCGACGCCTGGCGCGGCCATGACCACGATATTGATGGTGTTGCTGTCCTTGGGATTCAGCTTCTTCATCGCCAAAGTCAACACCTACAACCGGTTGTACGGGTCTCTGGGAACGTTGCTTCTGTTGCTGGTGTGGGTGAACGCGAACAGCGCGGTGTTGCTGCTCGGATTCGAGTTGGACGCGAGCATCGAGAAGGCCCGGCGGGAAGCCATGACGAAGTTTTCAGGCGGCGCACGTGGAGGAACGGAGGCGAAGGGGTGAGTGAAGGTTGACGGTTTGGGCTACATTGGCCCCATGAAGCACATCCTTTCTTTCTTGTTGATGGCCGCCCTGGGCATGGGTGCCGCATGGTCTCAGTCTCATCCTTTGTTGGGCAAGTGGAAGACCAAAGACGACGAAACCGGACGCATCAAGAGCGTGGTGGAAATCACCGAGCGCGATGGCAAATTCTATGGCACGGTGGTGGAGTTGTTCCGCCTGCCGGAGGAAGACCAAGACCCTTACTGCGACAAGTGCGAAGACGACCGCAAGGACAAGCGTGTTTTGGGCATGGAAATCGTCCGCGACATGGTGCCAGACGGCGAGTTGGAGTGGGAAGACGGCACGATTTGCGACCCCAAGAAGGGCAGCATCTACGACTGCGAAATGTGGTTTGACGAAGACGACATGGACGTTTTGAAGGTCCGTGGGTACATCCTCTTCCTGTTCCGCACCCAAGAGTGGTACCGCGTCACAGGGTGAGGCGCTTCCTCACTTCGTGAGACAGCTCGGGCAACGCGCCCGCCAACCAAGACCCCACCAGCACCGTGCCGGCGGCGAGGCCCCCTCGCAAGACGGCCATGACCACTAGTCCGAACGTTCCAAGTTCCAGAGCAACGTCTGGGGCGTCGCTGACCAAGGGGTTGAGGCCCACCAGCAAAGCGATGCCGGCCACGGCGAACCACCCCTTGGAGAAGGGGTGAATTCCGAAGATGCGCCACATCAGCACCGTGCGCCATCCCATGTTCCAGACCCCGGTGAGGCCCGTCGCCATGGCTGCGCCCAAAAGGCCCCACCCGAACACTTGCATGAACACGTAGTTGGTGACCACCGTCATGACGACCAAGCCCAAATTGATGGGCAAGGCCATGCGGTAGCGTGAGGAGAATTGCAGGATGGGCCCGGCCGTGCCCCCAGAGGCCTCGGCCACAAAGGCCATGCCCACGGCCAAGACAATCCACTTCAACCCCTGGTAGTTCTCGGGCAAAGCCAGGTCAAGTGTGGGCAGGCCGACCACAATGGCGGCAAGCAGCGATGCAGTCATGGCCAGTTGGACGCGCGCCGATTGCTTCAATTCAGGGCCGCAGGCCTCGGGCCCTTGTTGTGCCACCGCCTTGGACGTCAACGACCGAAGGATGGGGCCCATCGCGCGGAGGGGCATGCCCACCACGGTGGCAATGAAAAAGGCGAAGGTGTAGCGAGGCACCACGGCCAACCCCAACAGGGCGCCGACCATCACGAAGTCGAGGTTCTTGGCCACGACCCGGGATCCTGCGTTCCAGAACGCGAAGAGCCCGTACCCGAGCATGGGTTTGGTGTCTTCCTGCAGGGCGGGACGTCCGAGCCTGGCGCCGCTGGACAACGCTTCCAGGAACATGAGTCCCACAGCCGCGACGTAGCTGTACAAGAACCACCGGAAGAAGGTTTCAAACGGCATGACGCCGTCGAGGTAAGCCAGCGCGAGGCCCAAGTAGCTGCCCTTCAGCCAAACTTCTTGGATGGCGGTGGCCGCGACCGTGCGCATGCGGTGGGCGAGCACGGCTTTCAAAAGCATCATGGCCAGGTACGCCCCGGCCATCACCAAAAAGGCTGCGATGCGGCCTTCCAGCAGCCACCCGGCGTCGGCGTCGAGCCAAGCCAAGACGTCGGGGCCGGCGAACGTGGATGCCCCGACAAGCAGCAAAAGGAAGGCGGTCGGGAAGAGGACCAGCGTGCTGAGCATGGAGGCCTCGCGATCCGCGCTGCCCGCCTTGGGGAGGAAGCGCATGATGCCGCTTGGAGACCCCAGCGCGACGATTTGCGCCAAGATGGTGCCCCAAGCCGTCAGGATGCGGAGCAACCCCCACCCTTCTTCAAACCCCTCGAACGCCTTGGGCAACACGTACATCGTGTTGACGGCGCCCAACACCAGCCCTGTGCTGAGGACGAGGGCGTTTCTGACGGATTGTTTGGCGACGATTCCCATGCGAGACGCAAGTTGGGGCAAATCAGTAGGACGACGAGGCAGGTGGGTCGAGCACCACGCAATGTTCGCAGTATTTGGCGTCTGAGGCGTGTTCCAACACCTGGCCGTCGGCCGCGAATTCGTCCAAGGTGTCGGCGAGCCAATGGATGAACGTGTCGACGTGTTGGGGTCGGATCAACGATTCACCATCGATGTTCAGGGACAACAGCCCGGCCTTGACGTTGCGGCCTGACCGGATGGCGGCGGTCACCCCAGCAGCTTGGGCTTCCTCGTCCAACGTGGCAAGCACCATCGTGGCGTAGACAACCAGCTGCAGGGCCTTTCCTTTTTGGCCACCTGCAAGTTCCGAGGTCCAATCGCCCTTGAGCTTGAGCTCTTTGGCTTCCACTTTGCCTGTCTTGTAGTCCAGCACCCGCGGGACGCCAGTGACGCGTTCAAGTCGGTCTGCGGTTCCCGCGAACGCCAGGGTGCCAAACGACGTGCCTGGATGCTTCGAGGACAGTTTGGCTTCTCTGTCTTGGATGAAGGGCGCGGGCTGGCCATCCAACAACTCGGTTTTTTCCTGAAGGAGGAATTTCTTCAGGGTGGTGCGCGCGATTTCCAGCTGCAGCACATTCTCCCCGCGTTTCACTAGGCTGGCGTTGTACTCCGATTGCAAGGCGTTGGCCAAGTGGCGGTCCAAGGCGTCGGCCACGTCGTCCAAATGAGTCGTGGTCAAGACTTGGCCTTGGGCGTGTTCCAACCCGTGCTCCATGACGTGGTGCACCACGCTCCCCAAGGTGCTGGCTTCCATGGAAGTTTGCAATTCCGTCGCTTCACCCATGCCGTAGAGGTAGCGGTAGGCAAAGTTGCGGGGACATTGAAGCATGGTGTTCAAGGCGCTCGGCGACATGCCTTCACTTGCCCACGTCTTCAAACGGTCGCGCATGGCGTCGGTCATCGTCATGGGTTGGATGGCAGGCCTCGGGTCGGGCAACGGAACGTGCAACGTCACGTGTTCCACATTCAAGTGCGGGGTGCCATCGGGTTTGTGGAACGACCCTTCCAGTTGCATCAAGTACCGCGAGGGTTCGCCCCCCTCTTTCCGATCGGGACTGCTGCGGTACAGCAGGTGAACTTCGCTTGCCCGGTTCAGCAGACGGTGGACCAAATACGCGTACCGCGCCTCACGCTCCCTCGGCCCCGGCATGCCAAGCGAACTCCGCAAGTCCAACGGCAGGAAACTGTCAGGCCGGGACGTTTGGGGCACGGTTCCTTCGTTCATGTCGAGCACGATCACCCGGTCGAAGTCCAACGCACGTGTTTCCGTCAACCCCATGACTTGCAGCCCGCGGTTGGGCTCACCCAACAAATCCACCCGTTCTTGGCGCAGCATGCGACGTGCCATGGCGCGGACTTCAGCCGCCGTGGACATGGGGCGATGCGCGGCCTGCAGCCGCTGCAACATGGCCACCACCGTCCTGAACCTCCTCCATCCGGCGGGGATCCAAGGCACCGCACTCAACGCCACCTCGTCGTCGTTCACTTCGCTGGGCATGGCTTCCAGACGTCCTTCCAAGGCGCGGGCCCATGACGAGAGCGCTTCGAGAAAGGCCGAGGCTTCTTTGGCTCGAAGCGGGGCGAGCTGCCTCACGTCTTGGGCAAACCCTCGGGCGCCCAGCTCCTCGAAGTCGTCTGCGCTCACCCAGGCGCGGTGGGCCTTGGCCAGGGCGTGCATGGCGCGTCCCACGTGAGGGCTGTTCCCTTGCGTCCGGTGAATGTGATGCATGACCGGGTGGGCGTGGAAAGCTTGGAGCTGCTCCAGCCGCCACGTGTCGGAAGTCGTTTCGAGCATGGTGAACACTTGGTCGACAAACGACAACACGGGGGTCTCGTGCATGGCCAAGCCCATCGTCACGTTCAACCCATTGGCGCTGGGCGGCAACGCCTGAAGCAAGGTGCCCAGCGTGCCCCCGTCGGGCAGCACCACCAACGTCTGGTTGAATTGCTCTGGCGTCAGGTTGGCGAGGATGTCGCGCACGTGCTGGGTTTGCAACACGGTCGAGGCGCAGCCCACCACCTGAACGCGGGGCGGTTGGCTGGCGAGGGTGCCCTTCAGAAGTGGCGCTTTGGGGCTCCGGAATTTGCGGATGAACAACCCCGCTTCGTTGTGGACGTCGTGCACGTATGTCGGGTCTGCGTCCCAAAGCACCGTCAACCGATCGGCCTTGTTCCAAGCGTCGAGGCATGTCCATTCGGCCGTGCTCATGGTGGCCAAACCTGCCGCAAGCACGTGATCCACGTCCAGATGCCCTTCTCCTTCTGCCAATTTCCGGGTCAAGTGGGCACGGGTGGCCAAACCATCTTGTCCCAAGCTGGCGTGCAGCCTGGCGTACAATTCAGGCAACCGCCGCCATTGGCGTTCGAACGCTTTTTGGTCCTCCGACCACGTTTCCTCTCCAAAGCTCCAATCCTCGATGCCCTGGATGTCGGCCAGGTTCTGAAACACCTTTCCCACCTGGGCCAATTCGTGGTCCACGGCGGCAAAATCGTCCAGCACCACCTTGGCCCAAGGCACAAACCGGTCAAACGGCAGCGTGTCCTCAGAGGTGCCCACCACTCGATGCAGCCGCACCAAGACTTCCAACGGGTCCGCCGCCGTCCAAGGCGAAGACGCCTCGATGAAGCCAGAAAGCGCGTAGAATTGAGGCAAGCGGGCGGGCCCTGTCAACCGAGTCATGAGGCCCCGACGAAGCTTGGACATCGCCCGGTGGCTTGGCAACACCACGGCCAACCGGTCGAGCTGGTTGGTCTTGCACAACGGGTGGTCCATCACCGCTTCAAGCACCTCGTCCAAGAACGAAGGTCGAGACAGCGTGGGTGGGAACGTCGGGGAAGTGGGGTTGGACACGGAAGGAGCTTCAGCCCTTCAAGGTAAATCCATTCCGAATGAAATCCCACAGCTCGATGCGGCCGTCGGTGGTGCCCACGGCCCGTCGGATTTCCCCCCAAAACGACTTGGAGGACGCTTCCTCCGTTTCGGGCTCGGTGGTCAGGGACGGTGCTTGCGGCCGGTCGCGGAACGCTGGTGTGTCCGTCTCAGGGTCGATGCCCCGCTCCTTCAGGATGCCGAGCAATTCGTCGCTCACGCGGTAGCGCTCCTTGGCCTGCTCCTGGTAGCCCAGCTGCTCTTCCAACAACCCGAGGTTGTTCCACGTCACGGCGTCTTCGGGGTCAAGTTCCACGGCGCGCTTGTAGTCTTCGATGGCGCCACGCAAGTCGCCGCAGGCCTGCTTCATCCATCCGCGAGAGGCGTAGCGGTAGCCGTAATCCGGTTGAATGTCTGCGGCCTTGTTCAGCCAGGTCAGCGCAACGTCCTTGTCGCCGCAATGAAAGTGGCTGACGGCCCGGTCGTGCATGTCGTCTGGGTTGGTCCATGCGGCGTCAGGGTTGGCCGCCCAATGCGCCTTCCATTGCGCCAACGCCTGGGGCCACTCCCGCGCGTTCATGGCGTCGAGTGCGGCTTGTTTGGCCGCGGAGTTGTCAGCGTTGGTGTCGTGAGAAGCTTTCATGCTGTGCCCAATAGAAACGCAAAATTGCGTCAACTTCGTTGCATGGAGTATCCCGTCTACCTCCAAATGACTGAAACCGAGAATGTGGTCGCCGTTCAAGGCCCCAGCCGATTTTGGGAAGGCCAAAAGTTGGGGCAACGCGTGCTTCAACACGACGTGGTTTGCCACACGTGGCCCGAGCGTCAACGCGTGCTGGACATGCTCGAACCCGACGGACCTTGGACGAGGATTTCCAAGGAATCCTTCAATCGGGTTTGGTCTCCCGGGGTGGAGGAGCCGGATTTGGAATTCGAAGCGCATGTGGAGTTGGCGAGGTGGACCACGTTTGGGATTTCTTCGAAGGCGAGGTGGTTCGCGCGCGTGACCACGTTGACGCAGTTGCGTGCGGCGCTTGCGTGGGCCAAGGAGCGGGAGGTTCCGCTGTTGGTCTTGGGTGGGGGAAGCAACATGTTGTTGCACGGAGACGTGCATGCCTTGGTCTTGCAGGTGGACATCCGCGGGGTGGACGTCTCGCCCCAAGGGGCGACGGGCGCCATCGTCTCGGCTGGGGCCGGCGAGCCGTGGCACGGGTTTGTGATGCAAACGCTGGACGAGGGATGGCATGGTTTGGAAAACCTGTCCCTTATCCCCGGCAACGTCGGGGCCAGCCCCATGCAAAACATCGGCGCCTATGGCGTGGAGGTCAAGGACCATTTCGCCTGGTTGGATGCCGTTCGCATCGAAGACGGCGCCTTGGAACGGTTCGACACGTCGAATTGCCAATTTGGGTACCGGGAAAGCGTATTCAAGCGGGAAGAACGCGGCAAGTGGATCATCGTCCGTGTGGCGTTTCACCTCGACCGTGAAAGTCCGCTTCGCATGGGGTATGGCGCCATCGAGCACGAGCTTGCATCCATTCCCGTGGAACGTCGCACGCACCGAGATGTGAGCGAGGCGGTCATCCGCATCCGTCAATCCAAGCTTCCCGACCCGACGGTCGTTGGCAACGCGGGCTCGTTTTTCAAAAACCCCACCGTCCCGGCAGCCGTGGCCCAGAAACTCGCGGAGGCGCACCCTTCGATGCCGCAGTATCCTCAAGAGGGCGGTGCGGTGAAGCTTGCGGCCGGCTGGCTCATTGAGCAGTCAGGTTGGAAGGGACACTCTCGGGAGACCCACGGGGTGCACGAGAAGCAAGCGCTTGTGCTGGTGCACTTTGGCGGCGCCACAGGTCAAGAGGTGTGGGCCTTGGCCCAGGATGTGATGGCTTCCGTTCACGGAAAGTTCGGCGTCCAGCTGGAGCCCGAGGTCAACCAGATTCAGATGCACCCGAGTGCTTGACGCCCCCCCCTCAATGAGGGTCTTGAAACTTGGGGTTGTTCACGAACACCGTGTCGGTGAGCGTGTGCAAGAAGGCGACGAGCGCTTCTTTTTGGATGGGCGCAAGGGCCAATCCACCCGCCTCATATTTCATGAAGGGGTCAAGCGTGCTTGAAGGCACTCCGCCCGTGTTGTAGTGGTCGATGACCTGTTCCAGGGTGAAGAACCGGCCGTCGTGCATGTAGGGGGCGGACAACGCCACGTTGCGCAGCGTCGGCGTGCGGAATTTTCCAGAATCCAGAGGGTTGCCTGTCACCCCTGCGAAGCCTGGGTCGGCCACGAAGACCGAATCGAGCCCGTTGTTGTGCATCAGGTTGTCGGTGAATTGCATGCCTGCTTCACCGTGGCAATGGAAGCAGTCGCCGCCAAATTGGCCGCCAGGCACGACTTCGGGATCGCCCCCTTCGCGCAAGAAAATCTGGTAGCCGTTGTACTCCTCCTCGCTGAGCTCGGTCTCGCCCCGGCGCCACAGGTCAAACTTGCTGTCTGAACTCACCATGGTGCGCACGAACTGGGCCACCGCCTTCACGGTCAACTCGGGGGTCACCATGTCGGTGCCGAACGCGTCGAAAAACAGCTGCGCGTAGCCCCGCCCCGGCTCGTCCTCTTGAAGGCGTTGCACGGCTTGAGACCACGGCAGGTTCATTTCGTCGGGGTGTTGAACCGGGTCGAGGATTTGGTCCTCCAAGGTGGGCATGCGGCCGTCCCACAAGAACGAGGGTGCCCATCCCAAGTTGATCAAGGCCATGGCGTTGCGGGTGCCTTGGGCTCCGGTTACGCCAGTGCTGTACTGGGCAGGGTCGGAGAAGCTGTGGGCGGGCAAGTGGCACGACCCGCACGACATGCTTCGGTCGCTGCTCAAGGCCGTTTCCCAAAACAACATGCGCCCGAGCTTCACGCCCTCCACCGTCAAGGGATTGTCCGCCGGCACGTCCATCGGGGGGAAGAAAGGAGGGATGACCAAGTCGTACGGCGTGGGGGACCACACCGGCTCGTCAGGACCGCAATCGCATCCGGCCAACGACCAGGTCGCCACCACCATCCAGAGCCATGTCTTTCTTCCCAGCATGATCACTTCAAGGTCCAGGCTTGGAGGTACAACGTGACCCACCGCGTGGCCAATTCCAGGTTGTTTCCGGTGTGGGTTTGGGCGTCCACGGTGGGGTCAATCACATCTTCGCTTCCGTGCAGGCACTTGTAGGCGTCCAAGGTGAGGATGCGGTTTTGGGGTTCTTCCCCGGCTTCGAGAAGCCACGCATCTTCCCACGAGAACTCGACGGTGCGGTACAGTCGGTCGTCTCCGGCGTGGTAGGAGAAGGGTTGTTCAGGATCGACAAGCAACCGACCGTCGTACACGCTGAAGATGTACCCCGCAGCCCAGCCCCAGTGCATGCCTGCCGAGCCGGCGAATCCGAGCGGGTGGTCGGCGGGATAACCGGCGGGGTCCACGTCCACGTTTTGGTCGGCGGGCACCCCCAACCCCATGCGCAAGCCGTCGATGTGCCGGTCTTCGCATCCGGGCAAGTCCAGCACCACGTGGTTGCCTTCCTCGGCAAACCGTATGCGCTGCACCGTGTCCACGTTCACCCAGCCTTCGTCCACGTCGTGGAGGGCAAACTGGCTGACGTAAGCCTCCATGCGGTCGAGGCGAATGTCGCGTCCTTGGTTGTCCAAGACCACCTCGCCCAACGTGTAGGGCGCCCCGTCCCATGCCAGGTCAAACGCCAACCGCAACGAAGGCGATTCGTCGGGCTGGCAGCCGGTGGCCGCCAAGAGCAGCAAGGCCAGCATCAAAAGGGGAGTGGAGGTCTTTTTCATGATGGGATAACTGCTAATTTGCAACAGAAGTTGTTCGCCACGGGCAACCCCTGTCACATGAAGTCCCCGCAAGCGTTTGAAGTGGTCCGTGCGTCGGCCGGATCTGGAAAGACTTACAGGCTCGTGAGCCGGTACTTGGCGTGCTGCTTGGTGCACGACGAGCCACGCGCGTTTCGGCACATTTTGGCCTTGACCTTCACGAACAAGGCCGCTTGGGAAATGAAGGAGCGCATCTTGCGTGACTTGGCCCGCATCGGGTCGGGCGACGAGATGGCCGACGGCCTTATGGAGGAGCTGGAAGCCCAAACCAACCTGCCCGCGCTCACCCTGCGCGCCCGCGCCCGCGCCATGCGGTCCACGATGCTGCACCGGTACGGCGACATGGCGGTCATGACGTTGGACAGCTTCACGAACCGGTTGGTCAAGAGTTTCGCCCGGGATTTGGCCTTGGACCAAGACTACCGCATCGAGTTGGACCAGGACCGCATCGTCGAAGAAGCTGTCGCGAACGTGTTGGACCGCGTTGGTGCCCAGGGCCAAGAAGAATTCACCGAAATGTTGAAGGGCTTCGCCCGGTTGCAGGTGGAAGAGGAGAAGGACAGCCGGATTCGTCACCCCTTGACCACATACGGCCGGGAAGTGCTGAAGGAAGGGATGCGGTCGGCCTTGGAAGCCCTTGGCGACCTCAAGGCGGCGGACTTTCGGAAGATGTCCAAAGACCTGCGCGACGAGGTTCGCGCGGTGGAATCCTTCCTCAAGGCCGAGGCCGCCAAGGCTGTGGCCGCCATCGACCGAGAAGGGTTGACCGACAAAGACGTCGTGCGCGGCACGCTCTTCAAATGGATTCGAAAGCAACGTCAAGGCCAGGCCACCGCCCCGTCGGCAGCTCTGCAGACGATGTTCGACGAAGGCGTGTTCACCTCGAAGAAGGCGCCGGACGACACGGTGGCGGCGGTGGGTCGCATGCTGCCTGAAGCGGAGTCTGTGCGCGCCCAGGTGGCCAACATGACTCCAGGAACGGCGAAAGGGGAGGCCTACCTCTTGCGCAAAAGACTCGTCCACAAGATTGATTTGGTGGGGACCCTCGCCGCCATTGCCGAAGAGATGGAAGAGGTGCAGGCCAGCCGCAACGTTCGGACGTTCCACGCCTTGCACGAACGCATTTCACGGGTGGTGCGGCACAACCCGGTGCCGTTCTTGTTTGAGCGCATGGGCAGCCGTTTCAGGCACGTGTTCATCGACGAGTTCCAAGACACCTCCGTGACGCAGTGGCAGAACCTCATTCCGTTGGTGGACCACGTGCTCTCGGAGCGCAACAGGGCCCTTGTGGTGGGCGACAGCAAGCAGGCCATCTACCGCTGGCGCAACGGCGACTACCGCCAGTTGTTGGAGTTGCCCAACATCGTGGACGATGAAGATGGCGCCTTCGCCGACGCTGCGCGGACGTTTCACGACGCCCTCGACAACCAGCTGCTTGACGCCAACTGGCGAAGTGGTTCCGCCATCGTGGCATGGAACGGGGCGTTTTTCGACGCCGTGCAGCGCCGGTTGCCGGCAGATTTGGCCAAGGTGTACGACGACCATGGCCAGGCGCCGCAACAAGCGTTTGAAGGCCAGGTTCACGTCGAGGCGGTGTGCGACAAGGACCGCGCCACCCGCGAACAGCTCTTGCACGAGGCGCTTGAAGCCCGCATTCGACATCACGAAGAGGCTGGGTTTCGTCGCTCAGAGATGGCGATCCTGGTCCGCACCAACAAGCAAGGGGCCCTCATCGCCCAGCACCTGCTCGACGTGGGCATCACGCCGCAAACAGAAGACAGCCTTCACCTCGGCCGGCACCCTGGGGCGTTGGCGGTGGTCGCGTTGACGCGCTGGGTCGTGGACCCCTCCGAGGACAGACACGCCACGTCTTGGCTTCAATGCATGGCCGCGCTGTCTCCCAGCCGCATCGACGAATCGGCGGTGCTCGACCGGCATGTGTCGTGGCGTCAGAACGACGAAGGAAGGCGTTTTGCCTCGCTCAACGCCCTTGGCATGCTGGAGGACCTCTTCCCAGACCTTCACCCCCTGGAGCGGGCGAACGGCCCTTTGGTGGCCTGGGTGGGCCACGTGTGCCAAACCCTTGGACTGACTGGGCGGTTCGACGCCTACGCCGAGGCGTTGATGGAGATGGCCCGGGAGGTGACAGGCACCGAAGACGGCGGTCTGCGTGGGTTCTTGCGGGTGTGGGACCGAACGGGAAGCCGGCGTTCCATCGTGGCCAGCGGGGGAGAGGATGCCGTTCAAATCATGACGGTTCACAAGGCCAAGGGCTTGGCCTTTCCTGTCACCATTATGGTGGCGGGCACCAATGTCGCGCGCGAGGTGAAGGGACATTTGCCCGTGCTCTTGGATCCTGCCACTGGCTTGGACGTGCCTGCAGCGCTGTTGCGGGTCTCGGACATGAAAGACACGGCGCTCGACGCGAAGGCCGAAGCCGAGTTGGACGCCGCCTTGCTCGACCAAATCAACATCGTCTACGTCGGCATGACCCGCCCCATTGCCCGGCTCGACGTGTTGGCTGAAACGGCCAAACTGGACTTCGAACGCGCGGCGCCCGCCCAAGTGGGTCAGTGGGTCCTGGCCTGTGCGGAGGACGTGGCAGACATTCATTTTGAATCGACCGGCGACTGCGTCACCCGCGGCGCGGGGGGAGGTCTTCCTGAGCGAAACTCAAACTCGGATACTCCCCAACCTGCGCGCACCACCCACCTCCAGCTTGGGGAGGAGGTGACCCAGCAGGTGGCCTTGGCCAAGGGCAGCCATGCCACGGTCCATCCCGACGGCATGGACGAGTCGGCTTTGGGCACAGCAGTGCACTCGTTGCTGGCAGAGGTCAACTCCACCGACACTTGGCCCGCCATCCGCGCCAAATTCGCCGCCGGGTGGGCGCTGTCCGCCCACGACCGGGAAACGCTTCTGGGATGGGCGGATGCGGTGCTGGACCGCCCTGAATCGGCCCGCTTTTTTCAGCCTGGGCTGCGGGTGGAGTGCGAACCCGAGTGGACCGACGGTGTGGAATTGTACCGCCCGGACCGCGTGGTCTTCGACGGCCAAATTTGGCACATCGTGGACTTCAAGTCAGGCGGGCAAGACAAACCCAAGCACGTCGCCCAAGTGCAGTCCTACATGCAGGTCCTTGCAGGCCTTGAAGATGCCCCGATCCGCGGCTGGCTCCTGTACCTGGAACCTTGGTCCCTTGAAGAGGTGCCGGCTCCCTCGGCACCCCTTATCTTCACCTCCCGATGAACACCTCCTCTCTCGCCACTCGCCCTTTCTTCGCTTGCATCCCTGCGGTGTTGACGTTGGTCGTCAGCTTGAATGCCCAAGGCCAAACCGTCGGCAAGGAATACTTGGTCCGCGCTGCGGACGCGTCGCAAGTGCAGACCCGCGCCTCGGCTTGCGCCCCGGCCACGGCCTTGCGAGACCTCGAGTGGAACAACGTCCGCGCCTTGGTCGAGAACGGCGGCACCTTGTGGCACGAGCGCGCCAACTGGCGCGGGGCCTACATCGTGCCCAAGGAGGACAACGTGTCGACGGTGTTTGCGGGCGCCCTGTGGATCGGTGGCATCAGCCCGGACCAGCAATTGAAGTTGGCGGCCGTGCGGTACCGCCGCGACGGCAACGACTTTTGGCCGGGACCTTTGTCCAACGACGGTGCGGCCGAGGTGGACGCCACCACGTGCAACGAATACGACGAGTTCTTCGTGTCGACCCGCGCCGACGCCCGACGCCATCGTCAATACTTCGAGGCGCTGGAAGCAGGCACCGTGGAAGAGGAGTTTCCCGAGGGCTACGCCATGCCGGCCTACTTCCGGGATTATCCGGCGCACGGCAACACAGACCTGAATCAAGACTACTACTTGGCGCCGTTCCTGGATTACAACGGCGACGGCTTCTACTCCCCAGAACAGGGCGACTACCCGTGGTACGATTTCCTGCAAGAGATTGACTGCGGCAACCGCCGCCGGGAAGACATCGTGCCCCTCTACGGAGACCAGAACTATTACTGGATTTTCAACGACAAGGGCAACGTGCACTCCGAGTCGCAAGGCGAGCCCATCGGGATGGAGATCCGTGCCCAGGCGTTTGCCTTTGCCACCAACGACGAGGTCAACAACATGACCTTCAACAACTACGTCCTGATCAACCAGGGCACCCAAACCCTGACCAACACGTACATGTGCCAGTGGGTGGACAGCGATTTGGGCGGCATCAGCGACGACTACGTGGGGTGCGACGTGCAGCGCGGTTTGGGGTACACCTACAACGGAGATGCTTTCGACGAGTCGGACAGCTTTTCACCGGGCTACGGCGAGAACCCGCCGGCGTTTGGGGTGGACTTCTTTGAGGGGCCTTACCAAGACGCCGACGGCATCGACAACCCGCTGACCTCGAACTTCTCCAACGCCATCGACTCGCTGGGCATTCCCTACGAGGGCATCGGCATCGGCTACGGCGACGGGGTGGTGGACAACGAGCGCTTCGGCATGCGCCGGTTCATCTATTTCAACTGGGGCTCAGGCCCCAACACCCAGCCTTCCACGGCAGGCCACTATTACAACTACATGCGCGGTTACTGGAAGAACGGCCAGCGCATGGCTTACGGCGGGGACGGCCTGAACGCCGGCACCGGCGCCAACCTGGAGATTTACTCGGACTACATGTTCCCAGGCGACACCGACCCCTACGCATGGGGAACGGGTGGCACCCCTGTGGAGCCTTGGTCTGAATTTGAAACGGGCAACCCTCCAGGTGACCGCCTGTTCTTGCAGAGTGCGGGGCCCTTCACCCTGGAGCCTGGCGACTACAACAACATCACGGTGGGCATGGTCTGGGCCCGCGCCGGCGGCGGAGAACCTTTCGAGAGCGTGAAGCTCTTGCGTTTGGCCGACGACAAAGCCCAGGCGTTGTTTGACAACTGCTTCGAGATTGTGTCAGGTCCCGACGCGCCCGACATGACCATCCAGGAATTGGAGAACGAGCTCATCCTGTACCTGACCAACAACAATCCCCTCTCGAACAACTTCGGCGAGGCTTACACGGCGGTGGACCCAGGCATTCCCAAGGAGTTGCCAGACGGCACGCTGTTGTCGGAGGCGGACCGTTCGTACGCGTTTGAAGGCTACCAAATCTACCAGCTCGCCGAACAGGGCGTCAGCCCCGCCGAGCTCGGAGACGTGGAGAAGGCGCGTTTGATTTACCAATGCGACATCGCCAACGACGTGGCGAACGTGGTGAATTACCGATACGACGACATCATGCAAGCGTCGGTGCCCGAGCTCATGGCCAACGGCGAGAACGAAGGCATTGCCCACAGTTTCCGTGTCACCAAGGACGCGTTCGCCCAAGGCGACAACGCGCTTGTGAATCACAAGACGTACCACTTCATGGCGTTGGCCTACGGTTACAACAACTACGGCGACTTCGATCCGGTGTTGGGCACAGGCCAAGACATCCAGTACAAAGCTTCTCGGAAATCGGCCGTCGGCTCGATCCGCGTGTACAGCGGCATCCCTCACAAGCCTTCTCCTGAGAGCGGCGGCTTGATTCAGTCTGCGGCGTACGGCGACGGCGTGGCGATGATGCGTTTGGAGGGCAAGGGCAACGGCGAGAACGACGTGGCCTTGACGCCTGAGAGCGAGGCTGCGCTTCTTGCCAGCGGCTCAGGCAAGCTTGCTTCTGTGACCTACCAAGGAGGCATGGGCCCTGTGTCGGTGCGTGTCAT
>CALKFF010000016.1 GCA_938084585.1 uncultured Flavobacteriales bacterium | reverse complement strand
CTTCGGCTCGCAAGGTTCCTTCCGGGCCGGCATCCCGCCACGCACCCCTCTGCGATTCGACGTCGAAGTCATCCCTCTGTGATTGGCCACTCACCATTGAATCAGGTCAATGTCAAGGTGTTCAACTCCCCTCTGCTCCACAAGATTTAATCAATTGAGAAATTGGCGGTAAATTCACTCCATGAAAAAGTCATTTCTAGTCGGTGTATTGTTGGTTTCATGCGCAGGGACGTATGCCCTTATCCAATTTGACAATTCCGATTGCTCGAAAGAACTTGCTTCGAAGGATTGTCCTTGTACCCCTGACTGCATGCCAGGGGATGCGTGGTGTACGTGTCCTGCGGTCTGCAGCAACTGAGTTACAGGCCGAGGGCACCCGTAGTACTGACAATTGAGAGGGCCTCATGTGAGGTCTGTTTGAAGTCAATGAAGAAGCTCCCTATGGCAAAGCGGGCTTTCCATCTTGGTCAGTTTTGTAAATCCTACTTGACCAAATCAGGATTTAGGGTGTTGGGCTTCTGTCCTGCTGGGTCCACATGTAAGGTGGACTTGACGTTTGGGAAAGACAGAGTGCGTCTTTCGCACGGGTCAGATCACTCGTGAATCAGTTGCAACGCCTCACGAATGATCTCCGACATGGATTCATTCCCACGCGCATGGCCAGCACTGTTGACAAGCAAGGTCAAGGACGTGTTCCGTTGAGGCAAGTGCAATGCGATGCTCAGAAACCCGTCAATGCCCCCTGTGTGGCCAATGGCTCTGCCGTAGGGAGTGTCATACGCCTCGAGCCCAAAGCCATTTTGGAACTGACTCAGGGTGCCGTCGTCAAACGTCCATTCGGTCGGCAAATCGAACCATGAAGACATCTTTTCTTGACTCTGTTGAGACAGGAACTCGTGGTTGGTCAGGGCTTCAAAGAACAAAGTCACGTCCAGGGCATTCATGGCAATGCCTCCGTCTCCACCAATGCCCAATTCATCTCTGTACAGAAACTCACTCTCCACAAAATCTCCGCTCCCGTAAATGTCCACGTAGCCTTTTGCGCATCCCTGTGGAATCGGATGTTGTTCGCTGTAATGGGCAGAGCCAAGTTCAAGCGGTGTGAAAACTTCATCGTGATAGATGTCTTCCAACGACTTGCCCGTGACCGTTTCCAACACCATCGAGAGCAACAAGTAGTTGGTGTTGGAATAATGGTAAGACGAGCCCGCTTCGTGGGTTGCAGGTCGTCCTCTCACGAAATCCAAGACATCCTCTTTGGACCACCCTTGTTCAAGTCGATTGATTCGAGCCAGTTCAAAAGCCAACGTGTAAAAGTCTGGGATGCCGCTGCGATGGCTCAACAAATCTGAGATGCTCACGTCGCCTGCGTTGGTAATGTTGTCAAGAGTTTCGGCGTCCAGCCAGCTGGACAGAGGGCTCTCAACATCCAACCTTCCTTGGTCGGCAAGCCTGTATGCAGCAGCCGCTGTGAAGACTTTGCTGATGCTTGCGATGAGGAAAGGCTGGCAAGGCGTCACAGGCACGGCAGAGGCCACATCTGACCAACCGTCGCCACCCGTCCAGATTCCATGTTCGTCCCAAATGCACAATTGAGCGCCCACCAATCCTTTGGGGCGGTGCGTGTCTAAAATGTGTTGATACTCCTCGTTTTTTGGGTGCATTTCAGGTTGTGAGCCTTCTGCATCCAGCGTGCAGGCGTACCATTCATCTGGCAACACCTCATTCTTGGTGCAACTTCCCAAGAGCAGCGTGCCAAGGAGGAGCTTCCAAGGTGTTTGAATTCTCATCAGTCTTGGGGGAATTGAAGTTGTATGCCAATTGTCATCAGCCGATGCAACATCACTGGAATGCCATTGGCAAATGGCGTTTGCAGCAACACTTGTTGGCGCCACGTCAGAGCGACGGCTTCTCCAAAAGCCCACTTGCCGAGGAGGCCGGCACTGCCGTAGAGGTGTGGCCTGCCGATCTGACGTTTCCGCACCAAGTCTCCCTCTGGTGTTTGCGAGTACAACTCACCAGGGTACCAGGAGTGCATGTATCCACCGCCCCATGACACGTCAAGCATGAATTGCTCCCCATGCTTGAAGGACTTGAATGTCCGGTTGATGCCAAGAAAGGCGGAGTTGGTCACCTTTTCGTGGTGGAACATCCCGGCCTCGATTGTGAGGTCTTTTTCTGACTTGGAGTCTGACTGGAATGGAATGAGGACGCTGAAGCCTGGATTTTCAAATTGCACCAACCGCCCCGACAGGCCAAACATCTGTCCTGTTGCACCAACCATCACACACCTTGATTTGATGCCTTCAGCCGTTGAATCTGCCCGGACGCCAGTTGCATCCTTGGCCCTTGAAATGCCAATGGGGTCGTCGGGTATTGTGTCAACTTTCCCAGGTTTGGACGCCTCATTCTCTTCTGTCAGAAGCAGGTCTTCATTCGCTGGAATGTGGCCTGTCTGAGAAAAAGAAATGGCGGAGGTCAAAACGCACATCAAGACAGCAAGGAATCTCCTCATGACATCTGAACAGCACTTTGCTCCAATTTGTTGCTTCGTGGTCGTGCTTCAAAAGCCAGACCATTGTTCGCCTTTAGATTCAGGCAACATGGCTGTCATTGGATCAAATCTGGGTTGAGGATGTTGGGCTTCAGTCTTGCTGTGCTCGCCAGCAAGAAATTGAAGATGGGTACATTTCGGGATGATGAATTCCCTGCCTCAAGTGACATGGAGAACCTGGTGCATCTGCTGGCTGTGGATGATGTCGCTGTGGTGCGTTGCAGCGAAGGCGCAGACAGTCACTCCCTGGCTGACAACGGGCGACCAAAGCGCCTTGCTCGAAATGCAAGAGTCTTCATCCCTGGTCCCGTACGCGGGAGGGGGGACCACTGTGGTGGTTGACAGCGAAACAACCTATCAGTCTGTGGATGGCTTCGGATTTTGCTTGACACAAGGAAGCGCTGAAGTCATCCATGGTTTGGATCCTGAAACCAAAGCGAGCTTGTTGGATGACCTGTTTGGTCCCACGGGTCTTGGCATTTCGATGTTGCGGATTGGTTTGGGAGCTTCTGACTTGAGCAACTCCGTCTACACCTACAACGAGTCGCCGGGCGATGTTGACATGCTCAACTTCAGCCTTGAGGGGCCTGATTTGGAGCATTTGATTCCATTGATTCAGGACATCTTGTCCATCAATCCTTCACTCAAGTTGATGGCGTCTCCATGGACTGCCCCAACGTGGATGAAAACGAACAACGCCTGGATTGGAGGCAGCTTGGATCCGCAGTATTACACTGCGTACAGCCATTACTTTTTGCGGTATTTGCAGGAGATGGGCAACCATGGCATAGACATTTGGGCCATCACCCCTCAAAATGAACCGGGGAATCCATGGAATCAACCAAGCATGCTCATGAGTGCGCCGGAACAGATTGCATTCATCAACGGTCATTTGGGTCCGGAGCTCGCCTCCAGTGATTTTGAAACGAAGATCATTGCCTACGACCACAATTGCGACAACACGGCTTATCCCATCAGTGTCCTCAATGCAAGCCCCTACGTGGATGGCGCGGCTTTTCACATGTATGCCGGTAGCATATCCGCCCTGACCACGGTCAAAGAAGCCACAGGCAAAAACGTCTATTTCACGGAGCAATACACCGACGTCAATGGGGACTTCAACGGGGACATGGGATGGCACATGGAGAATGTGCTCATTGGAAGTCTCAACAACTGGTCCAAATGCGTTTTGGAATGGAATTTGGCCACAGACTCATCATTTGGCCCCCACACACCTTTTGGGTGCTCAGCATGTCTCGGAGCCCTCACCATCCAGAGCGCAACGCAATACGACACCAATGTGTCGTATTACATCGTGGGGCATGCCTCCAAGTTCATCAAGCCAGGTGCCGTCCGTGTCGACGTCACCACCTCAAGCCCTCAACTCTTCGTCACGGGCTTCAAAAATCCCGACAACACGCTGGCCATTCTGGCTTACAACCACTGGGGGGGAGTGGATGATGCGGTGGACATCCAATTGGTCATCGGCGCTCAAAAAATAGATTTCACCATTCCGCCACGATCGGCTGTGACGTTTTCAGTCGCCGATTTGGAGGCCGGCACGTGCCCTGAAGACCTGGACCTGGATGGGGTTGTCGGCATTTCAGATGTGCTTCTTCTCCTTGGAGAATTTGGGTGTGCTTCCTCCTGCGCAGGAGACATTGACAGCGATGGTTCAGTCAATGTTGCGGACGTGCTGCAGATGATTGCCGCATTTGGCCATGAATGCAATTGACTTGGGGATTGTGAGAAGAAAAAAGAGGTGGAGGCTGGGCTTCTGAAGGCGGAGGGTCAATCCATTGTAACTTCTTGGTCTTGAAACGGAAGACCATGAAAGCCACTCCATGTTCCATTTTCTCAGGCGCGTTTGCGGCCTTGGTTCTTTGCTTGAACATCTCCGCGGTGCAAGCCCAATGGGACCCAGCCAAAGGGCTTCGCGTGGTGACGGAGGTGGCGCACGAGAGCCTCTTCAAGCGCGTCCCGACGGAGAAAGAACCGGCGCCGGAATGGGCCCAGCGCATGTATGCCGGGGACACCGATTTCTTCGGGATCGTCGAGGCTCGAGAAGCGTTTTTGCGACACCGCGACTACGACAAGACCATCCACGAGCGCAACTTCAAGCATTGGTTGATGCATGTCGAGCACCTTGTGGATGCGGAAGGCCAAATTCAAACGGCCCATGTCTGGGCACGCGATCAGTGGGCCAAGAAGACGCCCGAGGCCAAGTTGGACACCGAGGCGATTTGGCAGGCCATCGGCCCCATGGAGACTTACAACAAGGCCAGCGAAGGCGGATTTCCGGTTTCCTGGCAGTGCAACGTGTACTGCTTCGACCAAAGCGCAGCCAACCCTGACATCTGCGTGGCGGGCATTGAAGCTGGAGACCTCTTCAAAACGGTGGATCGCGGATTGACGTGGCACCCCATCACAGAAGGCGTTCCTGGAATTCGGACCGTGCGCGCCGTGAAAATCGCACCTTCCGACCCGGACCGGATGTACTTCGAAGCCAACGCATCCTTGTACGGCACGACGGATGGGGGCATCACCTGGTCGTTGTTGCACAGCCTCGGGGAACACGCAACGCAAATTGCAGTGCACCCCGCCAACCCGGATGTGGTGTTTGTCTCAGCTTGGAATGGACTCCACCGCTCGTTGGACGGCGGGTCCACGTGGTCTCAGCTGTTCTCCGGCACCACCTGGGACGTGGCCTTCCACCCGACGAATCCTGCGGTTCTTTATGCGCTCCGTTACGCGGCGGGGCTGAATCGTTGTGAGATGCATCGCTCCGACGACGGAGGCGCCACCTGGACGCTCAAGGACAACGGGTACTTCATCCCGGCCGACCCAACCAACGCGAGTGCCGATGGCGGAAGATTGGGGGTGACGCCTGCCGACCCAGATCGCGTGTACGTGGCCCTCATCGGCCGGGGCAAGGCGGAGGACACAGGGTGGATTGGGATGTACCAAAGTCTGGACCGAGGCGATTCTTGGACCAACCTCAACGGCCAAGATGGCGCGCCCTACGACGCGACGTTGCATCCGAGTGTGGCCAACGGCAACCTGAACGGCTCTGGCATCTACCAAGGGTTCTACGATTTTGATTTGGCGGTGTCCCACAACGACCCCAACACGGCATGGGTGGGGGTCACGGCCTTGAGCGCCACCTACGACGGAGGGGCCTCGTGGCAGCGGATTGGCGCGTACAGCGCGAGCAACTACGACATTGGTTGGATTCATCCGGACATTCAGGATTTGAATGTGATGGGCGACCACATTTGGGTGGCGACCGATGGGGGACTGAATTACAGCTCGGACGAATTGTCGACCCACGAATCTCGGAAGTCGGGCATTTACAACTCGACGTTTTGGGGGTTCGGTCACGGCTGGAACAACGACCTCCAAGTGGGGGGGCGATACCACAACGGCAACACCGGCTACCTGTCCACTTACGGGGGAGGGCACCACATGCGGTTGGGTGGTGCGGAATCGCCAACGGGCTACGTGCATCCGTTGAACGGCGAAGGGCGTCAAGCCAGGTTCAGCGACATCACGGATGTGGTCGTTCCGGCAGCCTTGGGAGGTGCGACGTCGACGCAGGCGAACTTGGGGCTGTACCCCAACGAGAGCTACGTGGACTTCCGAAACAGCGAAGTGGTCGTGGATCCGCGCTACGGGGACCGCATGGTCTTGGGGAATGGGTCGGCGTTGCACAAGACGGAAGACGGCGGAAACGCGTGGGAGCCTTGGTTTGAGTTTGGGGCAGGATGGACAGTGTATGAAATCGAGCAGGGTCTCAACGATCCCGCCAGGTGGTACGTCGTCGCCCGGTCAAACAACACCTGCAAGTTGTTCCGATCGACCAACGATGGAGGTGCTTGGGGGCAGCTCACTGCGGGGCTGCCCACAAACTGGAACAGCATGGAAATCGCCGTCAACCCGATGGACGCCAACGACATTTACGCGATGCAAGCGGGAGGGTCTGCGGTGTACCGCTCGACTTCAGGCGGGACGAGTTGGACCAACCTCACCGACGCGATGTGGGCGGGTGAATCCAACCGCGAATTGTTGGCGTTGGGAGGTCGTGGCGTGGGGTTGTTCACCAGCGAGGGCGTGTATTGGTTTGACAACCAATCTGGGGCTTGGACGGACGCCAGCGCCGGCATCCCTGCGTTTTGGGCTCCGTTGGAAGGGGCGACGCATTATGCCAGCGGCACAGTGCGGGTCGCGGACAAGGGGAAGGGCATTTGGCAAGCTGCCATCCCTTTTGATTTGGCACCGCTCGCCCAGCCCATGACCTCTTCTGCAGAGGTGTTCTGCGCCTCGGACACGGTGGTGTTTGATTGCCACAGCGTGCTGAACCATACCGGGGCGGGGTGGTCGTGGGCCTTTGACCCTCAACCTGAATTTCTTTCGTCGTCGACGGACCGTCGTGTGGCGGCGGTGTTTGGGGTGGGCGGACCTGTGGATGTGACCCTGACGGTGACCCAAAGCGACGGCAGCTCCGACACCAAAACAGTGCCGGCCATGGTCACCGTGGATGCCCAAAATCAATGCGTTCCAGATACAGAAGTGGGGCAGGCGTTGATGTGCGGAGGAAGCCCCCAGTTTGGGCTGACGCACGACCTGGAGGTGGAAACGAATGCGTTCACGGCCATGGCCTGGGTGAAGCCGAATGGCATTCAACCTGACTACACGGGCATCCTCCTGGGAGGCGTGTCCAACGCCGCCGGCTTGAACTTTCGCCCCAACAACGAATTGGCGTACCACTGGCCGGGTGGGGCATGGTGGTGGAGCAGCGGGCTGACCGTTCCTGCGGACGAGTGGTCGCACGTGGCCTTGGTCGTCAGCCCCACGTCGGTGAAAGTCATTTTGAACGGGGTGGAGGCCGTGCACAACACGACCACCCAGCCCGTGGACTTGGGCGCGCTGTGGCTGGGCAGTTACCGTGCGTGGTCCAGCCGCAACATGAATGGATTGGTGGACGAAGTCAAGCTTTGGAACCGGGCGCTCAGCTTGGATGAAGTTCGGGCCCAACGCCACCTCAACTTGACCCTCGCCCAAACCCAGGACGACCCCGATTTCTTGGGGTATTTCCAATTCAATGAGGCCGCGCCTTTCCTGGTGAACAAAAGGCCTTACAGCAACCACGGCGTGTTCAGTGGTGGCGCTGGGTTGGTGGATTCCGGGGCGCCTGTGGGGGGCGGTGAGGTGTCGACCATGTCCATGCCTTCCTCGGGCGAGGTGGCCCTTCCATTCGGTTCCTTGGACGTCGCGGCGACCAATGCGGCGGCAGGGACCCAATTGCGCGTGCACCAATTGACCAACACCCCACCATCCACGCCTGAATCGTGGGCGACGGAAGGAGGGTGGTGGATTGTCGACGCCTACGCGTCCACAACGCAAGCTGATCCAGGCTCGTTGTGGTCGGGGACGTGGTCGATGCAAGCTCTGCCTGAAAGTGCACCGTGGGATGTGCCGGCGCAACTCGCAGGGGTGACGTTGCAATCGCGTGGCGTCCACAGCGAAGGTGCATGGACGCCTGTGGCCATGGGCGCTCAGGACTTGAATCCGACAGCGCTCTCGACGGAGTCGGCCTTCGGGGTGGAGGGGCAATGGATTTGGGTTGACGACCACTGCAATGTCGATTCTACAGCTGCGACACTCTGCCCTGGAGAGGGCATCGAGTGGATGGGTGAACTCATCGACACCCCAGGAGAACATTGGCATCATGACGAGGACGTCTTGGGGTGCGACGCGGTGGCATTTCTTCAGGTTGCTGAAGCGGTGGTGCCGGCCTTGTCTTGGTCGTCGTCTTCAGGGACAGGGCCTGCGCAGCTCTCGGTGGGGGACGAGTGGCTGGTTCAAGCCTGGACGTTCAATGGGGCGGTCGTGCCTGGAGCAGAAGACAATGTGTTGGACGCCGAGGCGGACGGCAATTACGGGGTGGTGGCCATCCACGTTGGGTCTGGTTGCTTGGCGTCTTACGAGGAGCTCTTTGGATGTCCAGGAGACATCAACGGCGATTTGACGGTGGGCGTTTCGGACGTGCTTGCCTACTTGAGTTCCTTCGGCTGTGAAGTCAATTGCGGCGTGGCCGACCTCAACGGCGACGGTGCGGCCAACACGTCGGATCTGTTGATGATGCTGTCCTTGTTTGGCGCTGTATGCAATTGACCCAACCCACATTGACATGCTTGACGCTACCTTGAGTTCATGATTGCTTGGCTGAATTCCTTAAAAACCTTTGAGCGCACTTTGGCGCTGCTCGCGGGCATTGCACGTCATCAGGTTCTGGGGCCGCTCGCCAAGCCGTTGACCCGGGCGCTCGCGTGGCTGAATGTGCGCGTCAACGGCCATCGTTCCCAAGCGTCGTTGGCTGAGCTGGGCCAAACATGGAAGGCCATGATGCCCCCCAACGACCAGGAGCTCTTTGCATCACGGAAGTGACAGAAGAAGCGGCCTTTGCGGAAATCCATTTGAATTGTCCGCTCAGGGGAACCGGAGACGGCCAAGCGTGTCACGCGTTGATGAACTACGACCGTTCCCTGATGAAGGCTGTGGGCGGCCGACTGGAAGTGTTGGAATCACAGGCCACGTCTGGCAAGTCCTATTGCCGCCTTGCGATCCGATGTGCCGACGGCAGCCAACCGAAACGTGAACCATGAGCAAAACCAAAACTTGCACACATTGCGGTGGCGAGCACTCCGTCATGTTTCGCATTCAATACAAACCTGGAAAGGTGTGGTGTTTTCTGTGTGAGAAGTGCGTCCTCGAGGTGAGGGAGGAGAATCCTTTTTACCGCTACGGCGGCACGTGGAAGGGGTAGGGGCACGATGTGCCCTTAACTTCGGAGTCATGTTGAGCAGGTTGCACTTCGCCCTTGGTCTCCGCTTGGGAGTCACATTCACGTTATGTTTGGGGCGCTTGGCCTCTTCGCCCAAGACCCCACGGTGGGGCTGTTGACCCAGACGGAGCAATCCTTTGACGGGTACACCCTCATGCCGTTGAATCCGTCATTGAACACCTACCTCCTTAACAATTGCGATGAAGTGGTTCACCAATGGACGAGTGCCTACCGTCCAAGCATGATGGCCTAATGGGGACGGATGCCCGTGTGGAGGCGTTCAGTCAAGATTTCATGGAACCAAATGCGATCAAGGAAAATTTACCGCTGACCAACATGCGCTACGTCGAGCTGCATGGGGGCATTGACCTCGGCGCGGAGTCGAAATGGCCTTTTCCAGGATTCTCTGGCTTGGTCGGATTCCGCGCGGGGAAGCACCTGTTCTTGGATTGTCAAGTGGGGGCCGCATTCCCAAGCCTCGGAACGGCCAAAGTTGGTTGGGATTCCTCAGCCCCAAATCGCGAGGTGTTTCATTCAAGGCCGGTTACCGGTTCTGGTCAAATCATGTCTTCGTGCAGCTCGAGTACAAGTCGGATGAGAGACTGGTCAATGTGAGAGACCGTGAGAGGATTGAGGGTTTCATTTCCCTTGAAGTGAGTCAGTGGCTCATTGACGAACGAAGAGACCCGAACCCTTCTTCCATCCATTACGAATCGGAGGAACGAAGTTTTTACAGCAGATTCATCCTGGGTTTTGGGCTGCGCAAATATTTGTCCAAGTGAGGTCCGGATGTTCTCGTAAGGTCATGGCGGGACAGCGTTTGCTCACGTTTTCGTTCCTTGCAACATGACCATGAGATTCGCTGTGCTTGTCCTTGCGCTTGGGCTGCTGTTCCAGGGGTGCACAATTCAGAAACGAAGCCACTTGCCTGGTTGGCATGTGGAACGCGCGACTGCGCTGTCTTCAAAGGTGCTGGAGGAGCCGGATGCTGTGGTGGACGCCAAGGCAGAACCGGCTGAGAGGGCGTTTGCAGTTGCCGTTGCTCCCGTTCCAAAAGTCGCCCCTGCGCCCCTGCGGTCTTTGGAGGCGCATGTGCCATTCAAGCGTGCCATCGCGGCGTTTCAAAAGCCCCGAACATGGGCCAAGACAACCATTCCTGAGGAAGCGGAGACCACGCGGGATGTTGAGCACAACGAAAGGGATGTCCAAGGCTTGTTATACGCCGGGGTGTATTGGCTTGTGGGCGCCATCGGTTGGTTGGTTTTTCGCAACGCCGACCCCTTTACGGCAGGTCCCTTCATGCTCTACGGTGTCGTTGGCGGCGCGTGGTTGGTGGCTTTTTTTCTCAGCAAGTTTTTGATCAACCGGAGAAGACAAAGCATGGGGAAAGCGAGGTTGAGGACCAAGGCGCTCATTGGCCTTGGCTTGGCCATCGCGATGGCGGCTGCATTGGTGGAAATTGCCACCTTCGACCTCGAGATTTCGTTCGGGGGGTGAGGTCAGGAGTTCTTTGTCCTGAGTTCCGTTACTTGCAACATGACCATGAGATTCGCTGCGCTTGGCCTTGCCCTTGGGCTGTTGTTCCAGGGGTGCACCATTCAGAAACGAAGCCACCTGCCTGGTTGGCATGTGGAACGCGCGACTGCGATGTCTTCAAAGGTGTCGGAGGTGTCCGCGGAGTCCCAGGAGTCGGAGGCTGTGGTGGACGTCAAGGCAGAACCGACTGAGAAGGCGCTTGAAGTTGCGGTTGTTCCCGCGCCGCTGACTTATTTGGAAGCTTTTGTGCCTGAAGACATCGGGGCTGCGGCGCCCAAGCTTCAGAAGTTGGTCTTCAGGTCGTCTTCGTGCGAATCGTCACATGTGAACCACGTTGTCTCGGAGGAAGATGTCGAAACCACCCCTCAGAACCCTGGAGGATTGGGCAGGGTCGTGTGGAGGGTGTTGTTGGGCGTGATTGCCGCGGCGCTTGGCGCCTTTGGCATTCGGTTTGTCCAAATGGGTTTGGGGTGGTGGGACTTGATGTCTGGGAACACCCAGTACAACCCAGATGGGGATGTGACCTTGTTTCTTCTCGGAGTCATCCTGCTTGAGGTAGCCTGGCGGGCGCTTCTTGCGGCGTTTCCAAAACTTCGGGCGTGGGTGCCCTCATGGTCTGTTTTGAAACCAGATCGACAAGCAAGACAAGCAAAACAAAAAGAGCGTGAGGACCACCTTCCACCCCCGGAGGAGTCTCGGAGCACGGCGGGACGAATCTTAATGGGCTTGCTCGCCATCCCGCTTGCCATTGGAAGCATGCCTGCCTTTGCCATGGCCTTTGGTTGGGGGTTTCATGAATTCACGGTGCCGTTCGCGTTGCTTGCGATGGGGTTGGTTTGGTTGAGTTTGCGCGCCCTTCAGGAGGCCTTCCCGAAGCTCCGAGCCAAGATAAAAGCGTGGGCCAGCCCTAATGCGAAGCAAAAGCGATCCGCAAAACGCCAGGAGCGCGAAGCGACTTCGCCCGACTCCAGCCAACCGTGGTGGCGCCTCAGCCTCCCAGTGCTGGCAATCGCTGCAGCATACTTCATCGTTGCGGCGCTCAGCGGGATCATTGGGTGACGGTTCAGGGTCCTGCGCAATTCAATCTTTTGTCCCATTTTGCCGATGCCATGGTCCAAGCACATCGTCCAGCAGACATTGAACGCGCCCGTGAAATCCTGGTGGGCGCGCTGAAAGACTCTTTGGGGGTCCACTGGGTGCTCCGCAACAAGAGTGAAGCAGGGAAGGTGTTGGCCTTGGAGGTGTTGTTCTTTGAAGGGGTGGACAAGGACGGCGTTTTCCTCGCAGAGGATGGCCAAGGGGCGGTGGTGTTTTACGACATCAACGACCACAGGTGGAGCTGGTCCAACGCCCGTCGCAAGGCCCAATTGGTGGTGCGTCACGCAGGGTTTAAGAGCGTCTGGCGCTTGTTGATTTACAGGAAGATGATCGCCGCCACCAGGCCCAAGGAGGCCATGGTGGGGTTCTTGGTCGGAACGGACAGGCTTGCGAAAGGGACCAAGGCCATTTTTGACATTCATGGTGGGATGCAGCAGCTGGCCAAATCCCGGCGGTTGCCCATTTGTTTGGAGACTACTCAGCCCAGGGTCAGGCGGTTGTATCGGTATGCGGGCTATACCGAATATGCCGTAAGAAGGCATCCTTATGCCGACCTTGACATCTACTTCTTCATCAAACACCCCGACGATGTCTGACTCCTTTGCCCGAATCTCGTTCCCTCCGGAACGGGACGATTTCTACGCGGACCTGCGAAAAGAAGTGTCCGCGCATTTCAAGAACGCAGGCCACACCCACTTTGGCAACCGACAAATGCACGTCAAAGTGGCGGTCATGTTTGCCGTGTACTTCGGCTTGTACGCATGCATGCTGACCGCGTCTCCTAACGTGGAAATGCTGTTGGTTTGGTACGCGACGATTGGGGTGTGGGGCGTGTTCTTGGGCTTGAATGTGGGGCACGACGCCGCCCATTTTGCCCTGTTCAAATCGCGCAAATGGAACAAGGTCTTCTTGCACGTCTTTGATTTGTTGGGCACGAACTCGTTCAACTGGAAAAACCGCCACGTCGGAGCGCACCACCTGTTCCCCAACATCATGGACCACGATTCCGACATCCAGCAGTCCGACGTGGTGAAGATTTTCCCCAGAGACAAGCACCGAAGCATTCACAAGGTGCAATGGCTTTACATGCCCGTGGTGTACATGATTTACATCTTCCGCTGGGTGGTGTACCGCGACTTCAAAGACATTTTCTCTCCGAGGCTCGGAGGGTTTGACAACCGACAGTATCCGTCGAGGGAGATTGTCAAGATGGTGCTTTTCAAGCTGGGCTACCTGTACTACATCGTGGTGGTGCCCAAGTTGGTGCTGGGCTTTTCGTGGGGGCAGGTGTTTGGGGCGTTTGTCTTGTTGACCGTCTTCGCGAGCCTCACCATCACGATGGTGCTGTTGTCCACCCACGTGGGGGAGCACGCCAATTTTCCCGAGCCGGACGCCGATGGGGTCATGCCATACTCGTGGTCGCACCACCACATGCTGACGGCGGGAGACTTCGCGACAGAGAGTGCTTTGGTGACCCACCTGTTTGGGGGCTTCAACCACCACGTCATCCATCACCTGTTCCAACACATTTGCCACATCCATTACCCTGCGCTGACCAAAATTCTCATCCGGGTGGCGGCCAAGCACGGGGTGGAATACCGTTCGGAGAAGCACATGTTCTCGGCCATGTATTCTCATTTCAAGTTGCTGTACAACAACGGCAACCCGATCAACCCTGAATTGGCCCAGCCATGAAGCATGCACCTTCTGAGCTGCTCCAAAAGACCGTGCCCTTCGCCAAGGAGGACGTGGTCAAGAGCTGGCGACTCGTGGCGTCGGCTTGGCTGCTGCTCGTGGCCTGCATCGTGGGTGTGGTCGTGCTGCCGTCTTGGTGGATGAAAGTTGTGAGCAGCCTGGGCGTGGCCGCGCTGATGTCGCGCACGTTCGTGATTTACCACGATCATGTGCACGGCGCCATTTTGAAGTCGAGCCCCTTGGCCAAGGGGCTGTTTGCGGTGTACGGGTTGTTTTGTATAGCTCCGGTGACGGTGTGGAGGCGCACCCACGAGTACCACCACCGCCACAACGGCAGAATTTCCAAGCCCAGCATTGGGACGTACCCGGTCTTCACCAAAACGAGGTTCGAGGCGGCGTCCGCGGCGGAGCGCAGATTCTACCTGTTCCAGCGACATCCCGCCGTCATCGCCCTGGGGTATTGGTTCACGTTCCTGCACGGGATGTGCATCCAACCCGGGTTGGCCAGCCCCAAGAAGCATTGGGACTCGTGGCTCGCGGTGTTTCTGCACGCCGGGTACCTGTCTGCGATGTGCATGATGGCAGGGTGGGAGGTGGCGCTGCTGGCCGTTGTGCTGCCCAACACGTTGGCGTTTGGGTTTGGCGCGTATCTCTTTTACGTGCAACACAATTTCCCGGCTGTCCAGTACGTTAGCGATGGGGAGTGGGCCTACGAATCTTCCGCTTTGAAGTCGTCAAGCTTCCTGGATTTGAACCCTGTGATGCATTGGGTCACCGCCAACATCGGTTACCATCACATTCACCACCTTAACGCCCGAATTCCATTTTACCGGTTGCCGGAAGCCAAAGCGGCCATTGCGGAATTGCAGAACCCGCTGAGCAGCGACTTGACTTTGAAGGAAGTGAGGAGGTGCCTCGCTTTGAAGGTTTGGGACGACGAGCGCGGGCGCATGGTTTCCCTGGCTGAAGTTTGAGCTGAACGGCAGACCTGAGACAACTCCGCCTTCGCTTACAGCGAAGTGAAGAAGCTGATGATTGCTCCCAAAATCAGGAGGAAAAGCAGGATCGTCATGACGGCCACAACGACAGCCACGGCCACTGAAGCGAACGCGGCCCCTCCCAGGGCAATGTTGGACCGTTTCAACCGTTTCCGTTCCTGCTCGACATCGACGCCGTGTGACTCTTTGATGTCGAGGACTTTTTTGGCTTTACGACGGTTGACGAATTGCGCCACGAAATAGGCCGCGAACGCAAGGGGGTGGCCAGCGCCGGCGGCCAGCAACCCCAGGGCCAGGCAGAGAAGCCCGAGCGCCAACTTGCCAAAAAACTTTTGCTGCCGGTACGCTTCGTCCCAAGGCTGAGGCTCCAGCAATTCAGGCTCGACAAGGTCCACATCCGGCACGCGCGGTTGAATTGCATGCAAGGTTGTCACTTGAGCAAAGGGAGGCGTGTTCAGATGTTGTTCAACCGTCAGGACTGGCCGAGTGAATTCTGAGGCCAGGCGTTCCACGTGCAACGGAGGCATCTCCTTCACCTTGGCGCTCCGGGATTGTCGCAATTCGGCCTTGGCAGAGGCCTTGTGCATTCGCTCAACATGAAACCCCGGAAGGACAGTTCGCTTTTGGATGGAACAGCTTGCGACAAACAAGGCCAGGAGCGTCAGCCTCGAAAACTTGATGAAGAGGACGCGCATGAAATCAATGCAAGTACCAACGGTGGCTCCAGGTGACCATGGCGGCGCTCGTCATGCTGCTGCCGTAAGCATTGCTGTCGTACATGCCGTAATGGTACCTCCAAGGGGTTTTGCCCACCTTCAGACGATCGATGAGCCATGCGCTGGCCTCGATGGAGAAGATCCATTCGCCGCACAAGATGTCTGAAGGGTCTTTGCCGCGCCTTTTGAGACGCCTGGCGACCCGTGGCTTCACGTCGTCGCTGCACCGTCGGTCTTCTCGGCCCACTTGGAGGTACCAGTGGGTGGGCCATGGCCGAAGTCCGGCAGCCACCGACCATCCGTTGGCGGGGTTGCGGACGCCTGCACCAAGTTTGGCTGTACCAATCGATGGAAAGGCAAGTCCCAATTGTCCGTCGACAAAGAACCGCTGCGACACGAACATGCGCTTGCCCACCAGGAAAGACACCCCGGGGAACAAAAACTCGCCGTCGATGTTGGCCAGGCCAAAGTTGGCGTCGATGTAACTCTGACTGAATGGCTCAAAGCTGGAACCGCTTGGTGCAGAAGTCGCGTCTGCTTGGGCAGAGGCCTGGGCAACCATAAAAAGTGTGAGAACAAGCCAGAAAGATCTGAGTGCGTGCATGACACGGAAGATAGGCATGGCTGGCGACAATGAACGGCGTCTGTCGTGGCGGGTGCCTATCTTGAGGGCTGGAAACCAACCGAATGAAAAACCTTGCATTCTTCTGGGCCTGTTGCATCCTGCCTTTGGCGGGCCTGGCCCAGGTCGTGACGGCCGTGCCTTGCGACCAAATGAGTCTTGTGGTGAACGTGGGCTCCAACCCCAACTCCATCAGCATCTACCACCCAGGGGGGTACCTCACCTGGCCAGGAGAATCCAACGTCATGGCCTGGGAATTCACCGATGGCTCGGGCAACGTAATTCACGAGGAAGTGTTGGTGGACAACAACTTCGTGTCTTTCGGATTTGACATCCCGTTGACCGACACCCTCTTTGTCTCGGTGTTGTTGACCAACGAAGACGCCATGTTGGATGGCGAGCCTGTGGCGTGCGTGATTGAAGACTTCCTGGTGTGGGAAATCGACACCTGGCCCTTCAGCGGGGAAGAGTATGGCACGTGGACGTTGGGCGGGAGCGTGGGCGTCGACGCCAACGGCCCTGTGAGTTGCATCGACGAAGGCTTGATCGACCCCATCGTGTTCTGCCCTGAGGTCTACGCCCCGGTGTGTGGGTGCGATGGGGTGACGTATTCCAATTCTTGTGTGGCCACCCATTCCGGCGGTGTGACCTCATGGGAAGAGGGTGTGTGTGCCACGGATGCAGGTTGCATGTGCCCGTGGGCGTGCAACTTTGACGACCAAGCCACCTCGGAGGATGGGTCGTGCGACTTCCTCTCCTGCGCTGGATGCACCTACGCGTGGTCTTCCAACTACGACCCCGAGGCCCTGTACGACGACGGCAGCTGCATCGAGGACCTCGTCGACGACCCCTGTCAAGCCGATTTGAACGAAGACGGTTCGGTGAGCACTGCAGATTTGTTGCAGTTCCTGACGGCGTTTGGCGAGGTTTGTCCTGGGTGAAAAGGCGTAAATTCAGACCATGATTCAGGTCGGAAGGATGGCGATGATGGCGGCGTGTTTCCTGGCTTTGGTGGGCTGTCAAGATGACTACAGAGAAATCAAGCCCGCTGCGACGGTGGCGTTTGCTGCCCAATTGTCGGACCATTCGATTTACAAGTGGCCTCAGGCGGACCTCGTTCCAGATTCTGGATTTGTCTTGTTGGAGCTGAATTCAACATTGTACTCCGACAACGCCTTGAAGCAGCGATTGATTCGCCTGCCAGAGGGCACAAGCATGACCCATCAAGGCGATCGGCGTCCGCGCTTTCCAGACGGAACCGTGCTGGTCAAGACGTTCTATTACACCATTGAGGGAAGTGAATCCGGTCCGAACCTTCAAGTCATCGAGACCCGACTGCTTGTGAAAAGTGACGGTGTTTGGAATGCGGCCACCTACCTCTGGAACCAAGACCAAACCGACGCCATGCTCGTGAACGACGGCGCTTCTGTGAACGTTGAATATCTGGACGAGCAAGGAGACTTGCGGGCCTTGTTGTACCAAGTGCCTTCTCAAAGGAAGTGCGCGAAGTGCCACCAATCTTCAGGCGAAATTGTCCCACTGGGGGCGACCGTGCGCAATTGGAACCGTGACGTCCTCCGTGACGGACAACAGGTCCATCAACTCGCTTGGCTTCAATCGAAGGGACTGCTCAACCCTTTTGACGTGGAGGTCGCCCCCCACATCCCCAACTACGCCTCTGAGGACGTGCCGCTGGCAGAGCGTGCAAGGGCGTATTTGGACTTGAATTGCTCAAGCTGTCACCACCCGGAGGGCATTGAAGAGACGCAAGGTGATGGACTTGATTTGCGCTTTGAAACCCCATTCCACCAAACGGGCATTGGGGGTCAGGCCGAGCGCATGTTGCAAAACATGGTTGAAGGTCGCATGCCAGACGAAGGGCTGGTCACCGTGGATGAGGCGGGCTTGGCGTTGATTCAAGAATACGTGGACAGTTTGTGATGGCATGAAGGACTTCACCCTCAAGCCTTGGATTAAAATGAATCCTTCCGAATTGCGTTTAGGCATCATGAGAATCAACTTCCTTACATGGTTCGTGTTGTGTTTGTCCACGGCGTCCACCGCCCAAACCGCGCTCAAGTTCAGCGCCACCGATCCTGTGTCGGGCAGGTATGGCATGTCTGTGGAGCATCGGCTGAACGACGCTTTTTCAGCTGGGGCAGAAGTGGATCTGCTGTCACGGGAGGTCTTCCTTGAGGGCTTGTCTTGGTTCATTTCGCAACACGCCATGAAGCGAGGGGTCGTGGCAGAGCCCTTCGTGCGATGGTACCCTTTTGGTTCGGAAGACTTGGATGGCGTGTACGCTTCCCTTGGCGGTTTCTTTGGGCTTGCCAAATACACGTTGGACGAGCCCGATGGGCTGGGTCGACACACATGGTCTGCCCGTGGGGCGTCCTTGCACCTCGGGGAGCAAAAGTGCTTGGGTCGGCTGGTCTTGGACGTGTACTTGGGGGCGACTTGGGCCAACGACACGTACCCTGGTGTGTATGTAGAGTCGACTGCGCTGCATCCGCCGCCCCAAGGATTGCGTGCATCTGGCGGGTTACGCCTAGGATGGGTGTCCAACACCAAGGGGTCTGGCGCAATGCGCTGAACATCAAATAAATGTTGTTACTTAGCTGCCATGGTTTCGAAGCTCCCTTTGATCTTGGCCCTGGTGGCGTGTCAGATGCATGCCCAAACGCCATGCGACGTGTTTGACCACAACGGGGACGGCGTCGTCGGGGCCAACACGTGGTTGTACGTCTTGGGTTCCTACGGCACGGAAGGGGGCGAGCCGGATGTGGATGGATCCGGGACGGTGGATCTCCCGGACCTTTTGGCGTTCATCCCTCAGATGGGCACACCGTGTCCAGGCACATGGCTTCCCATGTCCTCGGGTCATGTGCTCGGGGTGGGGTTGATGGAAGTGGCGGTGCACGACAACGAGCTTGTGGGATTGGGGGCAGCCCTGCCTGTGGGATCAGTGACGTATCGGTTGTACGCCGTACTGAGCGACCCCAGCGACCGGGTGCTGGCGATCTACGGCGACAACGATCGCCCCCTGCAGCTGAACACGGCGGGCGAATTCTACGGATTTGGCGGAACCACGGGGACCACGCTTCTGTCGGATTATCAGCCCCTGTTTGACGGGGTGTTCCCGGCCAACGCCTATTCCACTTGGTTCTCCGCGGGCATTGAGTCGGAGTGGTTGTCCGATTGGAGCGTCAGCACCAGCATGCAGTATGTGGACGGCGCGGGGCAGGGGCTGCAAGCACAGGGTCCCGGCCAGATCGCGATGAACGACGCCGTGGGCGGGGCCATTTGGGTGCAGGACGTGATGTTGGGCGATTGGCCTGACCACAGCGGTCTGTCCCTGTTGGGACAATTCACGGTGACCGACCCTTCCGAGTTTGATGGCACGGTCAATTTGATGGTCCTGACAAATGGTGGAACAACCTTGGAAATGGCAGAAGGATTGACCTTCCACAACGGCAGCCTGCTGGTCACCGGGTGCACCGACGAATCCTCGTACACGTACAACCCGGATGCGACCGTTTCGGGAACTGAAGATTGTTTGTATGCCGGAGACTACAACGGCGACGGTGTGTTCACCGTGGACGACTTCTTGCAATTGCTGAGCCAATACGGCTGTCAGGGGTGCCCAGAGGGCGACCTGAATGGAGACGGCTCGGTGACGGTCTCAGATTTGCTCGCCTTCTTGGGCTTGCTGGGCGGCTGAAGCGCCCTTCCTCAAAAGATCACCACGTGGGTGCGGAACGCCGGAAGGCCTGCTTCCTGGACCTCCACGACGTACGTGCCAACAGGCAAGTCAGTCAGGTCAAATTGCACCAACCCAGCAGAGGCGATTCGTTCCGTGTGCAGCACTTGTCCGACCAAGTTGGTCAGGCGCACGTTGCCACCTGAGGCACGGCCAAGCTGCACGTGGATGCGGTCTTTGGCGGGATTGGGATAGACGCTGAGGCCGGACGCATTGAGATCGGCCACGTCCGATGTGGGGCACTCCAATTGGGTCAAGATGTACGAGGCACGGTTGGAGACGAACGACTTCAACCCGTACGTGGTGCCTCCGCCCGGTCCACCTCCGCCCGGCCCGCCGCCGCTCACGAGGTCGGACGAAAGGTTGGTGTCGAAGTCGGCGTTGGAGTACATCTTGTGGCTGTCCGCGTAGACGAACGGGGCGATGAGCTCAGCTGTGGCGTCGATTTGGGCGTGCATGTGGACTTCGTTGAACACGTGGTCCACCAGGTCGCAGACGTGCCCGATGTAGCGGGCGTAGAGGTCGGGGTGGCTCAGCATGTTCTCGAGCAAAGGGCGGGGGGAGTCGCTGTAGTCGATGGCAAGCGTTTCCATGTTGCCGGCGCCGTTCGCGTAGGACCCAAACGCTTCGTTGCCGTCCCACTTGATCCACTGCCACATGTCCGTGTCCATGTTGTGGTAGATGTAGTAGTTGCGCGCAGACCCCGTGTAGGTGTCCAAATTGCTGAACAGCATGTCCAACGCCGCAGACCGCAGAAAACCGTCCACGTCCATCCTGAAATCGATGCCTGCTGCAAACGCATCTGCGGTCGTGTTGTTGACGAAGTCGAGGAACGACATCAAATCGCTCCAATCGTTCGCGTCCTCGTTGCTTTTCAGCTCGTAACGGTCCTCGTACACCAGCTGGTCGTTGCCGTAGTGAACAAGGTCGGCTTCCGAACCGCCACCTCCGCCGCCAGGGCCGCCCCCGCCGAAGTTGTCGCCCGCCTTGAACAGGTTGCCGCTGTCCTCTTGGATGCTCCAATCGAGGAATTGATCGTCAATCTGCTCCACGATGGTGTAGAAGCCCCAGGGCTCGCCGTTGAACGTCACCTCTGCGAAGCTGGCCCGTGGCGCCTGGACGCCCACTTGGCGACACACGTCGAAGAACAGCTTCTCGCGCATGCAGGTCGGATCCTTGAAGCCGTTGCTGAAGTTGAGTTTCTTGAGCCCGTCGTAGTTCTGGCCGGAGATGAACTTGTTGAAGTCGATTTTGAAGGACTTCTTGTCGCCGGGGTGCATGTAGCTGGAATTGCCCTTCAGCCGAACCCCCACGCTGTCCATGACGTGCGTGCCACTCACGTCCGTCAAGGTCAAATGCGCGGCGATGTACTCATTTTCCTCCGCCTCGTAGTTGGCCTCCATCAAGGACCAAAAGTCCACCTGAGGGAACGCGAGGTCAATGGAGATGACTTGATCGACGGAGAAGATGTTGTCGCCGTCGATTTGGCCTACCAACCCCAAAGGGGCGAAGGCCAACAAACAAACAAGCAAGCGAGAGATCATGGGTGGTTGTTTTTCAAGGACAAGACGTCAAATATCGAGAATGGTTGCACCCGAGCGGCGCAATCAGTCGCCCAGGATGCAGGCGGCGTTCTCCTGGGTCTTGGAGGCCTTTTTATCTTTCACCACCCGGGTGACGGTCTCGTCGCCGAGTTGGATGCTGGCCACCTTGAATCCATGCTCTGCGAGCGAGGCCATTTGGGCTTCCGTGCAAAAGAACGTGGCGCTGTAGTTGGTGGCCACCTGCGTGCCGGCCACGTAGCTGACGGGGGTGGCGCGTTGGGCAGCCTTGAAGACTTCGATGTCCCCGTTGCCCAGTTTCAGATTCAACTCCGTCCCTTCCGAAACCACAAAGTTCCGCTCGCCAATCAGGGCCACCGCCATTTCCACTCGGAATTCATCGCCTTTGCGGTAGTAGTTCACCACGAAGTCGCGGCCCTCGAGCGTCATCTTGGTCCGGCGCACCCGGGCGTCGGTCATGGGGTCGGTTTCGTCGATGGTGTACTTGCACTTTTGGGCAGACATGTCCAAAGCGCCCAAGGCAAGCACAGCAAACGTCAGGAGGGGGAAGAGGGAGAATTTCATAAGGTGTCCAGGGTTGATGTCGCAAAATAGCGCCCCGCTATCTTTCGATGCCATGGTCATCTACGAGCTTTTTGTCCGGAATTTTTCAGAGGACGGGACCTTCCAAGCGGTCGAGGCCGGGCTCGACGACATCGTGGCCTTGGGGGCAGACACCCTGTGGTTGTTGCCCGTTCATCCGAGCGGTCGTGCGCGGTCCCAAGGGAGCCACGGATCCCCATTTGCCGTGCGTGACCACATGGCCGTGCATCCCGAGCATGGGACGATGGAGGACTTCAAGCGCTTGGTCCGGGCGTGCCACGACGAGGGGGTGCGTGTCGTGTTGGATTGGGTGGCCAACCACACGGCATGGGACCACCCCTGGATCGTCGCGCACCCTGAACGATACACGCGGGACCGGGCCGGCCACATCACCCACCCCCCGGGAACTTCTTGGACAGACGTGGCCGACTTGGATTACGCCAACGACGACGTCTGGCGTTTCATGCAGAATGCGATGCGGTTTTGGGTGGAAGAGGTTGGTGTGGACGGGTTTCGCTGCGATTACGCGGAAGGAATTCCGAAGACGTTCTGGGCAGCAACCGTTCCCATGTTGAAGCAGGTCAATCCCAACCTGATTTTGTTGGCCAAAGCTGGTCCGCCCTGGCTGGCGGAGGTTGGGATGACCCACTTCCACAGCCAGGATGTGTTGGCCGCGCTGAAGCGAGTGTTCGCAGAAGGGGCGTCGGCTCAATCCTTGGCCGAGGCGTCCTCGAAGGAGCCATCGTGGATGGGCGCGCCTTCATGCCGCGTCCGATGCTCCACCACCCACGACAAGACGGCTTGGGACGCCGCGCCACCCGTCTTGTTTGGAGGGTTGAAGGCGGCCCAATGTGCACAAGCCATCGCACACGTGCTGCCCGGCACGCCCTTGTTGTACAGCGGCCAGGAGGTGGGCAGCGCTCAAGCGCTCAGCCTGGTGGAGCGGACGCCAATCGATTGGTCGACACACCCCGAGATGCGGTTGTGGACGCGCACCTTGTTGCGCGCCAGGACGTCGCACCCGGCCCTGGTGTCAGGCGATGTCGCCTTCTCAGGCACCGACGAGGTGATCGTTGTCCATCGCACGTGCGACGAGGGAAGGGGGCACGTCGCGTGCTTGGTGGCCAACGTGACGGACAAGCCTGTCAGGGTGGAGGTGGATTTGGGAACGGGGATTGAGGCGCGGGATATCTGGACTGGATGGGTGGCAGCGAATGTCCAGGACCTCGAGGCTCACGAGGTCCGGTTGTTTGTCAGCGACCTGGGTTGACGCCCTAAACCGCGTATTTCAACTTGCGTTCGATTGCCTGAATCATGGCGTTCGCGATGTCGGTTCCCGTGGCCTTTTCAATGCCCTCAAGGCCCGGGGAAGAGTTTACTTCAAGCAGCAGTGGTCCCTTGTTGGATCGGATGATGTCCACCCCGGCCACCGCCAGGTTCAGCGTTTTGGCAGCTTTCAACGCGAGCTTCCGCTCCTCTGCGGTGATTTTGATCAAGGACGCTGTGCCTCCCTGGTGGATGTTGGCCCTGAATTCGCCCTTTTCCGCTTGGCGTTGCATGGCGGCGACCACCTTGCCGTTGACCACAAAGCAGCGAATGTCTTGTCCGTTGGCTTCCTTGATGAACTCTTGGACGAGGATGTTGGTCTTGACTGACTTGAAGGCGTTGATGACGCTCTCTGCGGCCTTGTCTGTCTCTGCAAGCACAACGCCACGCCCTTGGGTGGACTCCAAAAGTTTGATGATGAGCGGTGCGCCATTGACCATGCGAATCAGGTCTTTGGTGTCTTGAGGGGACTTGGCAAAGCCTGTGATGGGGATGTTGATGTCGTTCTCAGAAAAGAGGAGGGACGCGAAGAGTTTGTCGCGGGATTGGGTGATGGCGTCGGCGGAGTTGAGGCAGTAAACCCCAAGGTGCTTGAACTGGCGAAGCAAGGCGCAACCGTAAAACGTCACCGCAGGCTTGATGCGGGGGATGATCGCGTCGAATTGGTTCAAGATGTTGCCCCCGCGGTACCGAATTTCTGGGGAGTGCACGTCCAGCTTCATGTAGGAATGCTCCACGTTCAAGAAGACCATTTCGTGGCCGCGGGCCGCGCCCGCCTCCATGATGCGCTTGTTGCTGTACAACTTGGGGTTGGACGCCAACACGCCAATTCGGAGTCCGGTTTTTTCCTGTGAAAAGGCCTTGTACAGGTCCTTCAATTCTTCGTCAGACACGTCGCCTTGCACGCATTCTTGGGACACATCGATCAGGAAGCGGTCGACGAACGCATCGCGTCCCAGCAACATCCGGAATTCCATCGCATCTCGGTTGGCGAGGGTCAAGTCGACCTTCATGGTGTGCTCCCCCACGAGCATGGTGGTTTGAATCACCAACCGTTCCTCTGAGATGCCGGAGGTGTTCTTGACCACCTTTCGCCCAGTGATCCGCTCTTCGCAGCTGATGACGATGCTGCGGTTGTCTTGGATTGGGGTGACTTCAAACTTCACCCACTCCTGGCCATCCTTGATGAACGGCTTGATCTTGTTTGCTTGGATGGTGGATGTTTTCGCGCCTGAATCCACGCGGGCTTTCACGGCCGGCACCCCGAGCTGCGGGAAACGGCACCACTCTGCATTGCCAATCACATTCATGACCGAGATTTTTGAAAAAGGTGGCCAAAAATAGACCCGCCGAATGGTTGCCAAACCAAGCGACAAGCATCCGTCTGCAAATTTCATGATTTGGTCACATTTGAAACTCCGAATTATGGAGGCGCGGCTCTGATTTTGAACCATTTGGGCTTGGCGGCAGTTCTTACTTCATGACCTCATTTCGCCTCCTTTCCCTCGCCGCTTTGTGGACCTTCATGTCGTTGATTTGGACTCCCTTTGTCGGGCATGCCCAGTGCAACTCAAGCGACTTCAACCTGCTGTGCAACGAGGGGACCATGGTGAATGATGCGGTGTTTGATTGTGGCTTCTCGTGTTTTTTGAGCAGCGACATCAACGCGTGTTTTGAAGGGTGCATCGCCGAGGCGCTTCCAGAAATGAGCGCTGGATGTGTCGGGTGTTTTGCAGACCAAAGCACCTGCGTCTCCAACAACTGTTTCTTCGCTTGCGCGTTCGGGTCTGAAGCCGAGTGCGAGGCATGCGTCGCCCAAAACTGCCAAGCCGATTTCGAGGTGTGCGCGGGCATTGTGGACTTCGACCAAGACGGTGAATCCACCATTTGCGACTGCGACGATTCAGACGACACGGTGTACCCCGGTGCGCCTGGAACGGCCTCAGGCGTGGACAACAATTGCGACGGTGTTCTGTCGGAAAGCGAGGCGGCATGCCCCTTGGACCTCGACGGCGATTTGGCCGTAACTGTGGCGGACGTGTTGAGCTTGCTCTCCGAATTTGGTTGCGAAGCGGGGTGCACCAACGACGTGGACGGGGACGGGCAGGTGAGTGTGGCGGACGTGCTGACGTTGCTCAGCGGCTTCGGCACCGTGTGCTGACCGGCCAGAATCTCAGTTCAGGAGCACCCGAGCGCCCAGGAATCCGCGGATGCCCTGGTTGGGCCCGTAGACGTACGTCGGGTCGAAGACAAGTTCCCCTTCTTGAGGGTTGAGTTCAAACGGGTCTGCAGTGTTGCCAAGAAAGCGAACGCCCTCGGGCATGTCTTGCCAAGGCGTCCAATTCAGCAGGTTTTTCACCCCGCCGTACCACTCGACCTTTTCGCCGCGGTTGTGGGTGAGTTGGAGGTTCTGAATGCTGAACCAAGGGGACTGCGCGGGGCGTGGATCCACGAAGTCAGACGTGGTTTGGGTGGGCAAATCCATGGGGCTGTATACGCTGCCCGTGTAGTCCAGTGTGAGGTCCCAGCGGTGCATGTGGTATCCCAATGACCACGTGCCGGAGAAGCGCTCGGTGAGTTCTTGGCGTTTGCGCACCCCGTTCTCTTCGGTGTAGACCTCCATGCCGGTGACGCCCACGCGAAGGGTGAGATCTTCATGCGCCACATCCAAGTTCAGCGAGAGGCCTTGAGAGACCGCGAAGCCGTCCAGGTTGTCGTAGATGATTTGGCTTGGGTCGGTGGTGTAGTCTGGCAGGATTTTGTTGCTGAAGTGCGTGTAGAAGGCCGAACCATCGAAAGTCACAAGACCACTCCGGCGTCCAATCCACTTGCGCACGACGTTCACGTTCAAGTTGTTGGACCGTTCGGGATTCAGGTCGGACACGACCACCACGTCACGGGCGCCCGTCAGGGCGGCGTGGTCCTCTGTGAAAATGTTGGCCACCCGGTAGCCGCTTCCTGCAGACATTCGGACCACCGTCCACTGGTCCCGGGTGTTCCATTTGTAGTTCAGGCGCGGGGTCAAGATGTTGCCGTGCACAGAATTCCTGTCGTAACGAAGCCCCAGGAGCAAGGTGTTTTGGGCGTTGAAGGCCATTTGGTCTTGGACAAACAAGCCAGGAAGCCAAACCTCGGACGGCCCGTCCGCCGTGGCGGGGGTGTTGTCCTCGTACAACGTGTGCCTCAAAGCTGCACCCGCCAACACGTCGTGGACGCGGCCCAGCGATTTGTCCCAGCTCAGTTGGCCGAAGGAGATGTGCTGTGCGGCGATGTACGACACGTCTCCGTACACGGAATTCTGACGGTGTCCGTTGGCGCTGAATTGCAACGTCAGGCGCTCGGCGGTGGGCAGCTGGTACGTGCCAAACGCCTCCCACCTGTGGGTGTAAATGCTCTCGCCATAACGCTCAGAACCTCCGCGATGTTCTGCCTCGACCCAGTTCAAGTCGCCTCCGAACCGGTCCTCGTAGATGTACCGGCCGCCCAGCGTCATGACGCGATCGTGCTCTCGGTCGACGCTCCACGTGTTGAACAGCGACACCCGGTCCTGAAGCGGCATGTCGGTGAATTGGTCTCCGTTGCGGTCCACGCGTTGCCCGAAGTGGAAGGCATTCACGCCAAAAAGTCCCTGGACCTTGTCGTGGAGCTGGACGGACGCGGCGACGTCGGCGGTGATTTCTCCCCACGTGGTCCCAAAGATGTCGGCCGAGAGGGCAGGGGCGTCGTCGGAAGACTTGGTGATGACGTTGATCAGTCCCCCGACAGCCTCTGACCCGTACAAAGTGCTCGCGGCGCCTTTCACCACTTCCATGCGCTCGATGAGGGCGGAGGGGATGCCGTTCAGTCCGTAGACCGTGCCCAACCCACTGACGATGGGCATGCCGTCGATGAGGACCATGGTGTACGGCCCTTCAAGCCCTTGGATGCGGATGTCGCCGGTGTTGCAAATCGAGCAATTCATCTGGGGGCGAACGCCGTTGACGCATTCCAGCGCGTCGTACAAGGACGACGTCGGGTTGGCTTGGAAAAAGGCTGGGGAGTACACTTCCACCGGCACGGGGCTGGCCAGTTTGGACACCTCCTTCATGGTGCCCGAAATCACCACTTCTTCAATCGCTTCGGGACGAGCCTCGAGGTAGAAATCCAACTCGATGACGCCGTCCGCCTGCACCTCCACGCGCCGCTCGAGCGGCACAAACCCCACCACGGACGCGACCACCGTCCAAGCCCCGGCTGAAACGTCGTCGATGCGGTATATGCCCTCGGCATTTGCGGCCACCCCGATGCGCGTGCCTTCTAGGCGAACGCTGGCGAAGGGCAGGGGCTGACCTTTGGACATGACCCTGCCAGTGAGGGAGCTTTGTGCCCACGACAACAGCGCGGGAGCAAACAGCAAAGCGGACAAAAGGAGGGGCCTGAGCATGAATTAAAGTTCTGAGTGTAAAACTACATTGTTAGGGTGCTCTAACAATCGAGGTAGGGCTGTCAATTTTGACCTTAGATTTGCGGTTCATTCCCCACCATGGCTTCCCACACCGTCGAGAATTACTTGAAAGCGTTGTTTGCGCTGGCCAACGAGGCCGGGGAAGTGGGCATTTCAGACTTGAGCGACCACCTCGCGGTGAGCAAGCCCTCTGTGAACAGCATGGCCAAGGCCCTGCAGCAGGATGGCTTCTTGAAGTACGAGAAGTACAAGCCCCTGAAGTTGACCGCCAAAGGGAAGAAGGCTGCAGCTCTGGTCGTGCGGAAGCACCGGTTGACTGAGATGTTCTTGGTCGAGCAGATGGGGTTTGGCTGGGACGAGGTTCACGACATCGCTGAGCAGGTGGAACACGTGAAGGCCCCGGCGTTTTTTGACCGGATGGACGAGCTCGTGGGCTTCCCCACGGTGGATCCCCACGGTTCTCCCATCCCGGATGCGCAGGGCAACGTGCTCGAAATCGATTGCGTGAAGCTGTCTGAGTGCGCTGTGGGCGAGAAGGTGTCGTTGGTGGGCTTGTCCCAGTCGTCCAAATCCCTGTTGACCTTTCTCGACAGCCACGGCATCGCCTTGGGCCACACGTTCGACATCCGCGCCGTGGAGCCGTTCGACGGCAGCATGACCGTGGTCCATCAAGGCGCCACAGACCAAACTTTCAGCCTGAAGGTGTGCGAGCGGTTGTTGGTAAACAAAGAGGCCTGACCGCGCGTCAAATGCCGACCACGTCGGGCCCCAACCCCAGGGCCTCGAATGCGAACGGCATCAAGTTGACCGCGCTCTCTGAGATCATCACGTCTTCGTCACGCACCTGCAAGAGGATCCTCAGGTTCTGGTCTTGCCTGCGTTCTGCTTCCACCAAGACTTGACGGCAACCGCCGCACGGCATGAAGCCTTCGGGAATCGCTTTTTCAGATGGGGACACGATGGCCACCGCGGTCATCTTGGTGCCAGGGTGTTGTGCCCCTGCCGCAAACACGGCCACCCGTTCTCCGCACATGCCGGAAGGGTAGGCCATGTTCTCCTGGTTGCTGCCCTTGACAATCGTGCCGCACGCCAAGCGCACGGCGCCTCCCACGTGAAATCCGCTGTATGGGGCGTAGGCATGTTTGGCGGCCTCGTGGGCGGCTTCAAGCAACGTGCGGTCGTCTTCAGTCAACTCGTGAGGGGGCAACACGTCCACCGTGCTGGTCCATGATCGTGTGTGGCGTTTGGTCATTGCCAGCAAGATAGGGCAATCACTTCACGATGAATGGCGTGGTCGCAGCGCCCACTTGCAGCATGTGCAGTCCAGCGGGCAGCGACGTCACGTCCAAGGATTGTCTTTGGCCGCCTCCCCAGATGGAGGTCTGCATCACGGCCCCCACGCTGTTCCACACCTGCATCTGTTCCCCGGCCTTGCAGACCTCGCATTGCACCAGCAATGTCTCTTGCACAGGGTTGGGGTAGGCCAAAAGCGACGGGGTGGCAAGCACCTGCGCCACCTCGGCCAAGTCGTCCTCCACCCACACGTCCAAGCAAACCTCGGGTCCCACGCATCCGTCTTCGTTGGTCTCGGTCACGCACACTTGTTGCATGCCCAAGCTGTCCCACTGAAGGGAGATGGCGAAGGAGTTGAAGACCTGTTGGGCTTGGGCGCCTGTATAGGTCCAAGCGTAATCGCTTCCCAACGTGAATTCGTAGTAGTACGCCGCGCTGTCGCCTTGCACCACAGCGTTGTTCCCGTTCAGATCCAGCGGGTCAGGGATGTCGGCTTCCAGCACCACCACGTTGGCGGAGGCGATGCAACCGGCGTTGTCCGTGGCCACCAGCGTGTGCTCGCCTGCCGGAGCCGCGTCCGGGTCAATGCCACCCCAGTCCAAGGAGATGGGCTCTGAGCCTCCGGTGAAGATGGGTGTAAGGGTCCCGCTGAACGGGTCGGTGCACAAGGGTGTGGTGGACGTCAGGGTCACTTCGAAAGGCGCGGGTTGGGAGACCAACACCGACAAGTTGGCTTGGCACAAGTTGGCGTCCGTCACTTGAATGGCGTAGGTGCCTGCGCCCAGTGCTTCAGGGTTGTATCCTCCCCAATCCACGGCGTGAGGCGCGACGCCTCCTTCGACGACCACCTCTCCCATGGCGTCTTGGCCTCCGTGACAGGACACGCTGGTCACTGAGGCAGAGGCGTCAAGGTCGGTGGCTTCCATCACGGTTTGGGTGTAGGGGGCGGAGAGGTTGCCGCACGCGTCGACCGCTTGGATGGTCCGCACGATCGTCTCGGCAAGCGGGCATGCCCCTTGGCTGTACACTTCCTCCACCACCAAGTCCACGCTGGAACAGAAATCCTCGGCGACAGGGGTGGTGAACACGTGGTTGGCCAGGTCGTCGGTCACCACCGTTTCATAGGGGGCACTCATCCACACCGGGGGCGTGTTGTCTTCCACCACGACCACCTGCTCCACAGCAGTGACGTTGCCGCATTCGTCCGTGAACTCCGACAGTTTCTTTTCGACGAATTCGCCCGGGCACGCCCCAGGCAACGTCACGAAACTGGGCGCCTCGGTGAGGGTGACGGCACTTCCGCATTGGTCGGTCACCACCAGCGGGGGATACACCACAGGGGCGTTGCAACCCAAGTAGACGGTGTCCAGCCCCGAGCTGACGACTGGGACGAGGTTGTCGACGACTTGGATGGTCTGGGTCAAGGCGTTTTGGCGCCCCATGCAATCGGTGATGACCCACTGGCGCTCGATGGTGTAGTTGCCTGGACAACTCCCCGGGAAGACGGTGGACGTGAAATCCACGACGAGGTTCTCGTTGACCTCGTAGCAACTCTCTGGGAAGAGCGCTTGGTAGGCCACCGCGGCAGGTGCGGGTTGCGTGGCCAAAGAGGGGATGGAGGGGATGCTTTCGCACGAGGCCGTTTCGTCCAACGGCTGGGTCAAGAACTGGGGCAACAAGCTGTTGCCGTCGCAGTCCACGTCGTTGTTGGTGGGGTAGGTGCAAGGCGAGCCCAACGCCGGGGGGTCCGTGGCTTGTGGGTTGTAATTGCAGGCCCAAGGCTCTTGACACCCTGGAATTTCGAGGGCGTTGCAAATGCCGTCTTCGTCGAAGTCGAGGTAGCAGTTGCCGTCGCAGTCGTAGAGCCCGGAAGGGTAGCTGTCGATGGCGTATTCGCAGAGGTCGTTGTTGGCGGATTCTGCGTTGGGATTGAAGTTGCAGGCCTCGGGGTCGAAGCAGTCGCCGAGCTCCAGGCAAAATGTGTAGCTCTCTGAATAGTTGTAGTTGCCCCCGGTGGCCACAAGTGCGCCCCCCACGTAAATGTTGTAATAGCCTTGGCCGTACCCACAGCAAATGCCGTCTCCAAACGTGTCGGTGATGGTGAAAGTGTAACACCCGTCCTCGAGGCAATAGTTGTAGGTGAACAACTGCCCATTTTGGCCCCAGTTGTAGGACTCCGTGTCGACGTTGGGACCAGGCGTCCCCGTCAACACCCAGTCGATTTCTCCAGGGAAGTTGTCGGTCAACACCTCGATGGTGACCGTCTCGCAGGCCTGCCCTCGGGCGGACGACACAAAACCAAAGGCCAAGACGACGAGCGCCAGTTGGAGCCAAGTTGAAAAGCGGGCGTGGAGCTTCATGTCAATGCAACAACCATCAAATGTGTCAGAAAGTTGGATGGCACGGCGACTCAGTCCTTGATGCGGTTGAATCGCAGGGCGTGCAGCATCCACTTGGGCAAGGGCTGGCTGGCAGGTCGCTTCTGCACATCCAGGAACAAGCCAAGCTTTTCGAGGATGGGGATTTTGTGGACTTCGATCATCTCGATCCAAGCCTCGTCGGGGTCGTCGATGTAGGTGCAGTGAACGCGGGTGTGGTCGCCCATGTTCAGCGCCTCGTTGCTGTCGCAACGGAATCCGAAGCCCTCTTTGTCCAGGGCCTTGCCAAGCGGCTTCATGCCGCGGATGTCAAACCCGAGGTGCACGATGCCTGTGTCCGCCCAAATGCGGTCCTCAAACAGGAAGCGTCCCTTCCTGTCCATGGCCTGGACCAGCTCAATGCGCGTCGGCCCCATCAAAGAGGCGAAGCCTCCGGTGCCGGGGTTGGACGGCACGAGGATCACGCGGCGGTAGGTTTGGTCTCCACCAGGCAGACCGGCCCAATCTTCGAACGTTCCGGTCTCGTCCAGCAAGACCTTGTCGTACTTCAGGATGTCCTTGTACAGCTTGAACGAGGCCTCCATGTCGGTCACCCCGACCACGCCCCCCATGACGCCGCCAGAAGTGTGCCCTGAGTTGGAGAACCAGTGGTCTGAGGGCAGGATTTGAAAGAGGTTGTCGTCCAAATCTCGGACGTGAAACGTGTCTTCGCCCAGCGGGGTCTTGCTGAGGGAGGCGTCGCACTTGTCGCCCACCAGGGCGCGGGCGTGGGCATGCATGGCACGGACGTCCCGGGTTTTGATGAACGTGCATCCAATCCCCAAATCGCCGACCTGCGGCTCAAACACGCATGGGCGCGGCTTGAAACTTGTGGGGCTGACGACTTCGACCGCGCAGCCGCCTTGCATGTTCATCACCATGCTGGCGCGTTTCACGATGGTCTCACCGTTGCAGTGGCTGTCCATCAAAGGGGCCGCAGCCACCGCGTCAAAAAACGGGATGTCCAGCCCAAACAACTTCCGATAAAGTTTCAGGCTGGCGTCCATGTCGGACACGGCGATGCCCATGTGCTGGATGCCTTGGATGGTGTAGTCAGGGGAGTGGCTCATGTGGCGACGAAGTTAAGGAGACTTGGGACCTTGGAGTGGGGTGAAAGACGGCCGCAGCCCCTAGCTTTGCGCCATGACTGTGGGCCGTCTGACATCCGTGTGCGCCGCTGTGCTCTTCTTGGGCATTTGGACGGCGTTGACGGCGTTGCAGTTTGGCCACCAGCTGGGCCACGTCGTGTCCGGATGTTCCCACCACGAGCACCACGGGGTGCACGCGCACCACCACGGGTCATGCGCTGTGTGGAAAGGGACGCACGACAACACCCAACTCTCGGAACATCTGCACGTGTGTGAAGTGTGCGGCTGGGATTGGGCCCCAGAAGGCCACCAGCCTGACTTCGGCGGGCCTCGCGCCCTGCTCGTCCATGAAGGGCAACCTCAGGTTTGGCCTGTGCTTCAGGCGGCGGTGCTTCCGCACGAACGGCTGACAGAGCCTGACCGGGGGCCGCCTGCCCGCGGCTGATTTCACAGTCCTCCGTTTCATTCAACCTTCAGCCATGCAGGCCTTGTGTCCTTTCCTTCTTGGGAAGTCGCGGCGTGTGTTGTTGTGGTGGGCGTTGTGTTGGGTTCCGGCGTGGTGCTGGGCCCAATCTGAACCCGCCGCAGCGGTGCACGGCCATGTGCTTCAAAGCCCTTCGCAGCGCCCTCTTTCTGAGGTGCTTGTGATGGCGTGGCCATGCGGTTTGGCGTCCACCACAGACACCTGGGGCGCCTTCCGGGTGGCGTGCCCTCATGGGGTGGACTCGCTGACGTTGGTTTCGGAGGGCCACCACACCACCACGGTCCAGCTCGAAGGCCGCGCTCACGTGGACGTGTGGCTTGAGCCGCTGGGCTTCAACCTGTCTCAAGCGACGGTGTCGGCTGTGCGGCATGTGGAACCGGAAGGCCAAACCCTCGACACGCCTGAACTCATGCAGGCGTTGGACAACACCCCTGGATTGCAGAGCCTCGACCTCGGGGCCGGCATGATTCAGCCGGTGGTCCGCGGACTCTTCGGGTCTCGGGTGGCGGTCTTGGAAGATGGCGTCCCGCAGCAAGGCGGACGATGGGGAAGCGACCACGGCGTCCTGGTGGCGCCTGAGCTTCAAGTCGCGTCGTCGTGGGTGCCAGGTGGAGGCCAAGTTTGGATGGGCCCTGAGGCTGTGGCGGGGGGATTGCGTTTTCAATCTCCAAGCCTGCTCAACACGGATGGACAGCACACCTCTTGGAGCTCCAGGATCCGTTGGGGCCAAACCCAAGCGGCGTTCCACGTCCTGCATCGCACCACAACGGACGACAGACATTGGCATGCCGGCATCTCCACGTCGGCCTTCGGGGCCAGCCAAGTGCCTCAGCGGGCATTCTCCTACTTGGACCGGGCCTACACCTTGGAAACTGGGGAGCTTCCCAACACGGCTGGTCGTGCCGGCCACGCGGTGATGGGGCTGGGGCGTTGGACGGAGTCAGGCCGTCACGTGTCTTGGTCCATGAGGGTGTCGGACGTGCGGCAAGGCATGTTCCCTGGGATCGTCGGCCTCCCGATGCAAGGGGATTTGGCGCCCAACGACGACATCTTCGAAGTTCGCTTGCCGAACCAGCATGCTTCACGTCTCCAATCCTTGGTCCAATGGTCTGCCCCCCAGGCCATCGCGTCCGAGGGGTGGATCTACAAGGTGTCGACGTCGTGGAACCGAAGGCAGGAATTTGCCCCGCCTCACGCCCACGGATGGGGACCGTTGCCGTCGTCGGACTTGAGCTTGTCCTTGGAGGAACTTTCCGGGTTTGCCGAGGCTCGCCACACTGGCGCGCATGGGTCTTACGGAGCCCAGGCCGAAGTGCAGCACGTGACCACCACAGGGTGGGAGTTCTTGTTGCCCTCGCACCGACGTGCACGCGCCTCCTTCATGGGGGAGGCTCGGCTTGCAGGATCGACATTGTCGGGCCGGGTGGACGTGGTGCAATCGAGTCAATTGGGGCACACAGAACCCCTGTTCAACGCCGCGGGCGACGTGGTGGGCGACGACGTTCGGGCGACGCCTTTTGCCAAAACGCTTCCGGGCGGGATGTTGTCCTGGCAAACCCCGCTGCGATTCGAACGGTCTGAGCTGGATGGTTTGGCTACAGTGGTGGCCTACGGCCGCGTGCCGAGCAACCACGAGTGGGGCGCCAACGGCATCCATCACGGCTCGTTCCGCTTCGAGCAAGGCAACCCCAACCTGTCCACGGAATGGGCCTTGGAGGGGCGCGGGCAAGTGGGGATGGTGAATCCCGACGGCCTCGGTTGGTCCTGGCAGGTCCAAGGATTTGCCGCGCTGCATGCAGGGTTCATCTCGCTCACCCCGAGTGCGCACTTTGCGCCGGTGGCCCACGCCGGTCAGATCTATGAATTCATGGCCAACGACGCATTCCGGACGGGTGCCGAATGGACCCTGGCGCACCGCTGGGCCTCTCAAGGGCTGCACTGGTCCGGATCGGTGCTTGGACAGTGGGAATTGCAAACCGGACTCGGATTGCCGTTCACGACGCCTGCCCAATCTCGACTGGAATGGTCAGGAGGTCATGGAGCGCAGCTGGAATGGAGCCTGGGGTGCCGGGCGCTCGCACCAGCTGTGTTGACTGCGCGCAATGAGGCGTCCACCCCGGGCGCCGTCCTTGCAGATGTGGCGATTCGCCATGTCACGAAACAAGGCGTGTGGGCTTTGGAAGTCCAAAACGCCTTCAACCAGGCGTGGCTCGACCACGTCAGCGCCTATCGCATCCTCGGGCTCGTCGCCCAAGGACGCTGGGTGCAACTCAGTTTCAACGCGACGTTGAAACATACCAATTGAACAACAAACGAACATTCATCATCATGAACCTGAATTTCATTCAAACTTCGGCTGCCGTCCTGGTGGCCATGGCATTGGTGTCTTGCCAAGAAACCGACACAGAAGCCCCAACAGCTTGCACAGGCTTGGGCGCAACCAACAGCGTCACTGCGGAAGAAATTGAAGCCGAAGCCGGCGACCACATTGATTTGGAGGACATCTTTTGCGACAACGAAGCCTTGAGCGAAGTGCGCTGGGACATCCACAACGGCGAGGGCCACGCGCATGAAGACGAGGAGGAAGGTGAAGAAGAGGAGCACGAGCACGGCTTGGTGCTGCACAGCGGCACAGATTGGGCCGTGCTTGAAACCCAAGCGCTGACCGGCACCCAAGCGGAAGTGGATCTTCACGTGGACGTGCCTTTGACTGCGCGCGGGGTGTGGCACGTGGTCGTTTCCCTGGTGGACGAGGCTGGCAATGGAACCACGTTGGCCACCGATTTGCACGTGGAGAACGACCACTTGCCTGAGTTCACCTTGACAGAGGTGGGGGGTGAAGACCCCGCCATGTGGCACGGCGAGCCCACTTGGGCTGCAGGCACGGACGTGGTCGTGACCGGCAATGTTGCCGACAGCGACGGCGTGGCTTCCGCCATGTTGGAGCTCATCTCTGAAGACACAGAAACCGTTGTCTGGGAAGTGGCCCTGGATCCAGCGGGCGCCACCAACTTCGAGTTCTCTGAAACCGTGACCGTTCCGGCAGCAGGCGGGGAGCACCATTTCGAAATGAAGGCTGTGGATGCGAACGGTGTGGAGATGGAGACCGGATTCCACGTGGAAGTGGAGTGATTGTCATCCAACCACAAAACAAGAAAGGGAGGCCAAGTGGCCTCCCTTTTTCATGCGTGGATGGTTGTCATGAACTCAATCCATGCGCACCACCACCTCTTTGGTGACTGTGCCGCGTGAGTCCACGTGGAGCAACACTTGGCCGGGCGTGGCTTGAAGGGATTCCACCAAACGTCCCTGAAGGTCGTAGGTGCCGGCGGGCCATGCGGTTTCATGTTGCACGTGTTCATTCACATTGTCGGTGGCCGCTTCTCCCCAAACCAAGGTGCCAGGGGCGATGCCCACTTGCACGGATCCAATCAGGTTTCCGAGGTCGTCGTGGATGTCCACGTGGCCCTCAGAGACAAAATCAGTCACCCCACTGAAGGTCATGTCGCTGATGGGGTGAATGGCCAAGCTGTAGGCGCTGGCCGCGTCCGGGTTCAAGGTCTCTCCGGTGCCTAGGCCTGTGGCGCCGTCGACGAGGCGCAGGCCAGCTTCCTGGTCGATTTGGAGTGCAAGGCGGTCGGCAGAAACCACGGAAGATGCATTGCATCCTGCCGCGACGTCGGTCAGCACTTCGGTGGAGGCTTGAAGCGTCTCGCCAGCCACCACGCGGCTGACGGACGTCGAGCTCCAGTCGCCGTTGTTGACAGACAACACGGCCCCGTCCACCTCGTGCAAGGCGACAGGGTTTTTGCCCATTTCGCCCAAATCCACCTCGGTGTACGAGCCTGATGCAGGGTCAAACGTGCCCACAAGTCCAACTTCGCCACCCCACACCCATCCATTGTTCACCCCAACCAAAACGAGGCCGTTGTGGACGCAAATGGCTTGGCACGCGTATTGAGGCCCCGACGCCAGGGGGAGTTCACCTTCCAACGACAGATCGTCAGCACTCAGCCACACCAGGTGACTCTCGAGGTCAAGCGGGCCCCAAGTGACTTGGTCGAGCCCACCGCGTGTGACGTACACCATGCCGTCCAACAAGGCCAATTCTTGTGCGCCTTCGAGCGCCACCTCCGCAAGCACGTCACCTGTGGCCAAATCCACCTTCATGACGGTGTTCTCGAGGCACACGTAGCCATGTTCGCCTTGCACCTCGAGGTCGGTCGCGAAGGCAATGGAGTCGAAGGAGGCGATTTGGGCGTAGCTGGATGTGGCAAGGTCGATGACGCCAAGACTCGGTGCTTCCGCGATGACTCCGTTGTTCCAGTCGAAGCGGCCTTCGTTGAGCACGTAAAGCTGAGACTGGCCGAGCACAGAAAGTGACACGCAAGCCAGCAGGAGGGAGAGGGTTGTTTTCATTGAACAGATGCTTGCCGCAAAGAACGGAAAAGCCAGGCCGTTCACCCCTTGTGTAGCCCAGGTTGCCGAACATTTTGACGGTCTACAGGTGTTGTCATCTTATATTTATGTCGTAACCCTAGGCCAGCCACCTGCGTACGAGCAGCAACTGGCTTAAGGCCGAACCAACATCATGAAGACACTTTATCACGTCAAGCCGTTGTCGGTGGCTCTGGTCATCCTTGTGGGGATGCTGGTCCCCCACGAACTGACCTCGCAGGTGAATCCCTTGTCCTCCACAGGTTACTCGGAGGATGCGGTTCTCGGCCATTGGCTGGAGGCACGCCCCGTGGCGGTTCACGATCAAGGGGTGCTTGCGGGCCAAACCACATATCGGATTTACATGCACTTCTTGCACGAGGACGACTACTTGTTGTCGTGTTCAGGAGACGGAGTGGATGTGTTTGAGTTGACGACCACAAGCGGCGCGTGGTACAACGACCCTCTGAATGCGTCCTGGAATGCCTCTGGCGTCTACCCGGCGTTCTTCGGGTCGTTTCCTGAAATCGCGTTTGACAGTTTCTTGACAACCGGTGCCGACAACGCGTCCTCCGCCCAACAAGCCCAGGTGACGCTGAACAGCTCGGTGGACATCCAATTGCAGTTCGCAGGGGCTTATGGAGATGGCGCCCCCGTGTCCAC
>CALKFF010000015.1 GCA_938084585.1 uncultured Flavobacteriales bacterium | reverse complement strand
CGAGCCGACCTACGGAGTAGATGTCTTTGTCCCAAGGCAACTGCAGCGACCCCAAACCGTGCTTGTGCCCTTCGTCCGTGAATTGACTCAGAAGCCCGAAGGGTTTGTTCAGCATGTACAACTTCAAGTCACCCATGCCGCGAAGGTCGGCATCACTCGACCCAATCCGCGACGAAAAGGTTGGTGTTGCGTGTTCTTCCGTTGTTCCGGTTGGAACTGAAGGCGAGTTTGGTGCCGTCGGGGGAGAACATGGGGAAGCTGTCAAACGCTTCGTCGTAGGTGATTTGGGTCAGGTTCTCTCCGGTGACGTCAATCATGTAGATGTTGAATGGGAACCGACCAGTGGCGTGGTTGGACGAGAACAGGATCCGCTTGCCGTCGGGGTGGAAGAACGGGGCCCAGTTGGCGCCTCCGAGCTCTGTGATTTGGCGCATCTCGCTGCCGTCTGTGCGCGCCACGAACAGTTCCATGCTGGTGGGTTCCACCATGCCCTTGGAAAGGAGTCCCTTGTATTTGGCAATGTCTTCTGGTGTGGATGGGCGAGAAGCACGCCACACCAACCATTCCCCGTCAGGTGAAAAGAAGGCTCCACCGTCGTAACCCAACTCGGAGGTGACACGAACCACATTTTGCCCGTCCAAGTCGCAGGTGTAGAGGTCGAGGTCGCCATCGCGGGTGCTCGTGAACACCATGCGGTCGCCCTTGGGGCTGACGGTGGCTTCCGCGTCGTACGTGTCGCTCACCGCGATGGCCGTTGTCTCACCCGTGTTCAAGTTCTTCAGGTACATGTCGTAGCTGTCGTAGATGGGCCAGACGTAGCGGCCCTCCGGACCGCGCTCCGGCACTTCAGGGCAGGCGCTGTCTGCGGCGTGGGTCGAGGCGAAAACGACCACGCTGTCGCCCGGCAAGAAGTACGGGCATGTGGTGCGGCCCAATCCGTTGCTGACCTGAACCGGCTTTCGTTTCCCGTCCGCCGTGGCCTCCTCGTCCAGAGGCATCACGAAGATGCGGTCGCAGGGGATGCCCGCTTGCGGCTGGGTGGTTTGGTAGACGAGGGCGTCGTTGTTGAACGCCCAATACGCTTCGGCGTTGTCGCCTCCAAAGGTCAATTGTCGCACGTTGGCGAGGTGAGTCTCTTGCGCGTACGCCAAAGGGTTGGCTTCGGCAGCCTCTGGTCCAGCAGGGGGCTGTTCGGTTGTGGCGCATTGGGTCAACAAGGCAACTGCGAACAAGGCAAACACAGTGTGGTTGGTTTTCATGCGGCGAAAGTAGCCGCATCTTGACCCCGCGTTGTCGTAGTTTTGTCATTCGGTTGACTTCGTCGCCTCACTACTGTGGGGAGGAAAGTCCGGACAACGCAGGGAGCCACACTTCTTGAAAGGGAAGGCGCGTTCAACGGAACGTGACAGACAGTGCCACAGAGATTTAAACCGCCGATGGCCTTCGGGCACAGGCAAGGCTGAAAAGGTGGGGTAAGGGCCCACCAGCGCAAGGGTGACCTTGCGGCTTGGGTAAACCTTGTGGGTTGCAAGACCATGTAAACTGGCGATTGAGGGCGTCCCGTCCGAGTCAGAGGGTAGGTCGCGTTAGATCAATGACGAAGCCCTTCGGGGAACAGAATCCGGCTTACACCGAACTTGAAGGGAGATGCGGAAACGCGTCTCCCTTCTCCTTGCGATATGGTGTTGTTTGTATTGGAAAAAGGAAGCACCATACATTTGCCATGCAACGTCATGTCCTTGCACCTCTCTCCAAGTTTCATATTGTTTTTGCCATTGATGACAAAAATTGAGCTCTCAGCCAAGGAGACGGCCAGTCTCCAAGCCCACTTCGCCCGCGAAAAGGAACGCCTGACCGCGGAATTGTCCCACGTCGAGTTGATGTTGTCCAAACTGGGCGCTCCTTTGAAAAAGACGGCGACCAAATCGGGTCATGCGCCCAAAAAGCGCGGCCCCAAGAGCATTTGGGGCGCCTTCATCCTGAAGCGTCTTCGGGCCCGAAACCGCCCCATGAGTTACGACGAGCTCATCGCCGACGCCATGTCGATCCACAAGATCCCAGAAGCGAGGTTGAAGTCGGCCAAAGCCAGCATTTTGAACAGTGCCTTTCGCCTGCGGACCGTGCATGGAAAGATTGTCACCGTGGGGCGACCTGGCAAGAAGGACAAACTTGTGGTGTTGACCAAGTGGGTCGAAGAAAGTGGCGCACTCAAGCCGGAACACGCAAAAGCCTTCAAATCCATCATGGGCGGCAAGGCTGCGCGCGTGGACATGGCGGCCATTCCAGCCAACCCTTATCCAGACGACGAAGATTGAGGGACATTCGACGCATTGCCAAGAAAAAAGGGACGCCGTGAGGCGTCCCTTTTTCGTGTTCAGAGCTCCTAGGGTCAGCCCAAGAAGGGGTAGCGGTAATCGGTGGGAGACACCAGCGCTTCCTTGATGGTCCGTGGGCTCACCCAACGGAGAAGGTTGAGGTAGGAGCCCGCCTTGTCGTTGGTTCCTGAACCGCGCGCTCCACCAAATGGCTGCTGCCCCACCACGGCCCCGGTGGGCTTGTCGTTGAGGTAGAAATTGCCGGCGGCATTTTCCAGTTTCTTGGACGCCAAATCCAACGCGTAGCGGTCGTTGGAGAACACAGCCCCGGTCAAAGCGTACTCTGAGGTGTTGTCCACCAAATCGAGCACCTTCTCGAATGCGTCGGCTGCTGAGTCGTCGTAGACGTGGATGGTCAGCACCGGGCCGAAGATTTCTTCCACCATGGATTTGAAATGCGGGTTGGGCGTTTCAATGACCGTGGGCTCCACGAAATAGCCCACGCTGTCGTCGGTGCCGCCGCCAGCCACAATTCGGGCGTCGGTGGCCGACTTGGCGAAGTCGATGTACGACTTGATTTTGTCGAACGATTTGCGGTCGATGACCGCGTTGATGAAGTTGCCGAAGTCTTCGGGCGATCCCATTTTGAGGGTGGCCATTTCGGTTTTCAATTCCTCCTCCAAGGCTGGCCACAAGGAGGCCGGGATGTAGGCGCGAGATGCGGCGCTGCACTTTTGACCTTGGAATTCAAACGCGCCTCGAATGAGGCCTGTGGCCACTTCTTTCACCCCAGCGCTGGGGTGGGCCAGCACGAAGTCCTTGCCTCCTGTTTCGCCCACGATGCGTGGGTAGCTGCGGTACAGCTCCAGGTTTTCGCCGATGGTCTTCCACAAGTGGCGGAACACGCCGGTGGATCCGGTGAAGTGCAACCCGGCGAATTCGCGGTGCTTGAACACCACGTCCCCAGCGACAGGGCCGTCGCATGTCACCATGTTGATCACGCCGTCAGGCAGTCCCGCCGCTTGGAAAATCTCCATGATGACTTGGGCGCTGTAGACCTGGGTGTCGCTCGGTTTCCACACGACCACATTGCCCATGAGGGCGGCGACGGCTGGCAAGTTGCCGGAAATGGCGGTGAAGTTGAATGGCGTGATGGCGAAGACAAACCCCTCCAAAGCGCGGTATTCCAATCGGTTCCAAATGCCGTCTGCACTTTCCGGTTGCTCGGCATGGATTTGCTGGGCGTAGTAGGCGTTGAAGCGCAGGAAGTCTGCAAACTCACACGCGGCGTCAATCTCCGCTTGGAAACAGTTCTTGCCCTGGGACAGCATGGTCGCCGCGTTGATCTTCGCGCGGTAAGGCCCGGCGATCAAGTCGGCGGCCTTCAAGAACACCGCCGCGCGATGTTCCCACGGCAAAGAAGACCAAGCTGGACGGGCCGCCAAGGCCGCGTCGATGGCTGCCTGCACATGGCTGGCGTCGCCGTAGCTGAAGTGACCGAGGACTTTCCCGTGCTCATGTGGGGGCGTCATGGCGCGCTTGTCGCCTGTGCTGACCTGATCCGTGCCGATGTACATGGGGACCTCGATGGGATCTTGGTTGTACATCTCAGCGTAGGCTCGTTGCAAGGCTTCGCGCTCTGGGGAGCCCGGGGCGTAGCTCAGCACGGGTTCGTTGATTGGGTAGGGGACGTTGAAAGTTCCGTGGGCCATGGTGTTTGATTTGTGGTCGCAAAACTAACACGGGGGCGCTGTGGTTTAATTTTGGCGGCATGAAGTACTGCATGCTTGGCGCGATGGCCATGTTGGGATGGGGCACGTTGTCCTTGGCCCAAACACCGGTGTTGAACGAGATGATGTCCTCCAACCAACTGGCGCACTTCGATGACTTCTTTGAATCCGACGATTGGGTCGAGATCTACAACCCCGGCGGGTTGCTGGATTTGGCGGGGCACCACATTTCAGACGACCCCACCAACCTGACGAAGTACACCTTCCCCGATTCGGACCCAGGCAGCACGTTCATGACCCCTGGAGACCACCTTCTGGTGTGGTGCGACAACGACAGCGTCCAAGGCGTGCTGCACGCCAACTTCAAATTGAGTGCAGAAAACGAGGGGGTGTGGTTGACGGCGCCCGACGGGGTCACGGTGTTGGACTCCATTGTGTATCCCCCGCAGCAAACCGACGTCAGTTTTGGACGGTCGTGCGACGGATGTGAGGACTGGGTGTTCTTCAACGTGCCCACGCCGGAAGCCTCCAATGTGGACCAGGTGCTCCCCACGCCAGCGCTCTATCTAAATGAAGTTCTCTTGGACAATTCCAACGTCCTGATTGACGAAAACGCAGAACTCGATGCATGGATTGAGGTGTACAACCCCAACGCCTTTCAGGTGAACCTCGGGGGGTGCACGTTGTCGTCCTCGGTCGGAAGCTCCTACACCTTGCCCACAGACAACCCCGTGGAAACCATGGTGCCCGCGGAGGGGTTCTTGTTGTTGTGGATGGACGGCCAGCCCGACCAGGGAGGCCACCACCTGGGTTGGTCGGCGACCAATGAAAACCAAACGTTCACCTTGACAGGTGCAGACGGCGCGGTGGCAGACACTTGGGAAGTTCAAACGTCGTTCTCAAACGTGAGTTTTGGGCGAACCACAGATGGCGCGCCCACGACCACATGGTTCGACACGCCCACCCCTCGGGTGACCAACGCGTTGTTGGTGGTGCCTCCTTCCAACGTGGTGATCAACGAATACATGACATTCAACGTCAACGGCGAGACAGATGCCCAGGGTCAACTCGAAGATTGGGTGGAGATTCACAACAAAAGCACGGTCCCCATCGATTTGGCGGGGTACTACGTGACCGACAGGCTGAACAATCCCACCAAGTGGCGGATTCCGGTCGATGCAGGAGACTCGACGGTGATTGAGGGCGACGGCTACATGGTGCTCTGGGCCGATGAAGACGGCGGAGACGGTTGGAACCACATGAACTTTCGCCTGAACAACACGGGTGAAGTGCTGGTGCTTCGGTCGCCTGACGGGTTCTCCATCGCGGACAGCTCCCACTTCGGCACAAGCGAGGCAGACCAGTCGTTTGCCCGGTTGCCCAACGGCGTGGGGGAGTTTGTGCAAACCGACTTGGTCACCTTTGGGGCGTGCAACGATTGCCCGGATGGCACCGCTTGGCAGCCTGAAATTGGGGGAGCTGTGCATGGCGCCAACCCGATTCGACCAGGTGGCCGCTTGGAAGCCACCACAGCGCTCGACGTGTTCGACGCCCAAGGCAGACACGTGGCCCGGATTCCTGCGGGCGAATTTGCTGTGCCTGAATCGTGGGTGGGGTGGTGCACGTTTGTGTCGTCAAAAGGAAGCCAGACTTGGCTGGTCGTTCGTTGATTTGAAAAGGCGGACTGTCAAGTTGGATGCTGGCAGGGAGTGCACTACTTTTGCACCCCTAAAACCTTGACAGGGCAAGGCGAGTTTCACTCCGCAACGCTCCCTGTGGCGACGCATCAAAACCCCGGTGACGCATGAACGACGCCACCCAACAGCCTGAAGAAGGCCACCTGGAGAACCAGGAAGCCAAGGCACCCGAAGCGGCAGAAGCCGCACCAGCTCCAGAAGCTGCCCTCGAAGTTGAACCTGAAGTGAAAGCTGAAGCCCCCGCGGCCGAAGAACCAGCGCCTTCAGAGCCCCGTGAGCTCGCCCAGCCCGCCGGTGATTTCGATTGGGACGCTTTCGAAAGCGAGCAAGACGATTACAGCGCAGAGGAGCGTAAGCGTCTCGAGGACCTCTATGAAGAGAGCCTCACCCTCATCAAAGAAAAAGAAGTGGTGGAGGGCACTGTGATTTCCATTGGCAAGAAAGAGATTGTGGTCAACATTGGCTACAAGTCTGAAGGTGTCATAGGCGCAAGTGAGTTTCGCTACAACCCCGAATTGAAGGCAGGCGACAAAGTGCCTGTGTTCATTGAAAAGCAAGAGGATGCCAACGGCCAGCTCGTGGTCAGCCACAAGACGGCGCGCATCTACGACGCTTGGGACAAGGTGAACAAGGCCAAGGAAGAAGACATGATCATCCAAGGTTCGGTCAAGTGCCGCACCAAGGGCGGCTTGATCGTGGACGTCTTCGGTTTGGAGGCGTTCCTCCCTGGATCTCAGGTGGATGTCAAGCCCATCCGCGACTTCGACGAGTACGTCGGCAAGCAGATGGAATTCAAGGTTGTCAAAATCAACCAAGAGTTCAAGAACGTGGTGGTGTCGCACAAGGCCCTCATTGAGGCCGAACTCGAAGAGCAGAAGCGTCTCATCATCCAAGGCCTCGAAGTGGGTCAGGTCCTCGAAGGCACAGTCAAGAACATCACCTCTTACGGCGTGTTCGTCGACCTCGGAGGCGTCGACGGTTTGGTGCACATCACCGACATGAGCTACGGCCGTGTGGGTCACCCAGAAGAAATGGTGGAAGTGGACCAGAAGATCAACGTGGTGATTTTGAACTTCGACGACGACAAGAAGCGGATTGCCTTGGGCATGAAGCAACTCACCCCGCACCCATGGGATGCGTTGGGCGAGGACTTGGTGGAAGGCACCAAGGTCAAGGGTCGCGTGGTCGTCATGGCGGACTACGGTGCGTTCGTGGAAATCGCCCCAGGTGTGGAAGGATTGCTCCACGTCAGCGAAATCTCTTGGTCACAGCACTTGCGCAGCGCCCAGGACTTCTTGAAAGTCAACGACGAGATCGAATGCGTCTTGTTGGGCATTGACCGCGAAGAGCGCAAGATGTCTCTCGGTCTGAAGCAATTGACCAAGGATCCATGGGAGGACATCGAAGCACGGTACCCCGTGGAGTCCAAGCAGAAAGGAAAGGTGCGCAACTTCACCAACTTCGGCCTGTTCGTCGAATTGGAAGAAGGCATCGACGGTTTGGTGCACATCTCTGACCTCAGCTGGTCCAAGAAGATCAAGCACCCCTCCGAGTTCTGCAACGTGGGCGACGAAATCGAAGTTGTCGTGCTCGAATTGGACAAGGACAACCGCCGCATGAGCCTCGGCCACAAGCAAATCGAAGAGAACCCATGGGAGGTCTTCGAGAGCGTGTTCGCGGTGGGCAGCAAGCACCAGGCCACTGTGGTCAAGGTGGAAGGCGGCCACGCCACCATCGCATTGCCCTACGGTTTGGAAGGAACTTGCCACAGCAAGCACCTCAACAAGCAGGAAGGCGGTGCCCTCGGGGTCGACGACCAAGCCGATTTCGTGGTGTTGGAGTTCAACCGCAATGCCAAGCGCATCACGGTGAGCCACTTGCGCACCTACGAAGAAGGACCTGTGAAGTCTGACTTGCCCAAGAAGCCTCGGAGCAACTCTGGCGGCGGCGGAGGTTCTTCGCGCATGATGCATGAAGTGAACGCAAGCGTCGAGAAGAGCACCTTCGGTGACTTGAGCGTCTTGACGGCGTTGAAGGAGCAAATGGACGGCGGTGCCCAAGAAGAGGCCGCTGCGGAAGAGCCCAAGAAAGCGGCTCCCAAGAAGAAGGCTGCCCCCAAGAAGGCCGCAGCCAAGAAAGAGAAAGCTGCGAAGGAAGAGCCCAAGGCTGAGGAGCCCAAGGCCGACGACGCGGCAGACGCTCCTGAAGCAGACGAGAAAGCTTGATCTTCAAGTTTGGAAATGAAAAGGAGGCCTTCGGGTCTCCTTTTTTTTGCCTGTATCTTTGCCAGCAGACATGACGGATCAAACCTTGATTCCTCCAGCGCAGTTTGCGCTCATCCTCGATCGGTTGGCCCACCAATTGATCGAACACCACGATTTCTCGAACACAGTGCTGGTGGGTTTGCAACCAAGGGGCAGCCGCCTCGCCGAGCGCTTGCAACGTCGTTTGTACGAACTGCAGCCCGACGCCCATGTGCCGTGTGGCAAATTGGATGTGACGTTCTTCCGAGACGACATCCGTTCCAACGACAAATTTTTGAGCCCCAACGTCAACGACATGGGATTCACTGTGGAAGGGAAGGATGTGGTGTTGGTGGACGACGTGCTTTTCACCGGCCGGACCATTCGGGCTGGGCTGGACGCGTTGCTCGCCCATGGCAGGCCCAACGCCGTGGCGTTGGCGGTGTTGATTGACCGAAGGTTTTCCAGGGAGCTCCCCATCGAACCCAATTACGTGGGGAAGTATGTTGACAGCATTGGGGCGCAGCACGTCAAGGTGTTTTGGAGCGAAGAGGGAGGAGAGGATCGAGTCATTCTGTTGAACGAGAAGCCGTCATGAGCGAAACGCAAGGATTGTCGACCCCAAACCTTTTGGGGATCAAAGGGCTGACCAAGTCAGACGTGGATTTGATCCACGCGACGGCCAAGGAGTTCAAGGACGTGTTGAACCGCCCCATCAAGAAGGTGCCTTCGCTGCGCGACTTCACCGTGGCCAACCTCTTTTTTGAGAACTCCACCCGCACCCGCTTGTCCTTCGAATTGGCGGAGAAGCGCCTCTCGGCCGACGTCGTCAACTTTTCAGCGGCAGGCTCGAGTGTGAAAAAGGGGGAAACCTTGGTGGACACCGTGAACAACATCTTGGCCATGAAAGTGGACATGGTGGTGATGCGCCATCCGCACCCAGGCGCCCATCAATTTTTGGCATCGAAGGTGGATGTGCCCATTGTCAATGCCGGCGATGGCACCCACGAGCACCCGACTCAGGCCCTTCTGGACACCTTTAGCCTGCGGGAAGCGTTGGGAGATGACTTGACAGGAAAGAACATCGCCATTGTCGGGGACATTCAGCATTCACGTGTGGCGCTGTCCAACATCGAAGCGCTGAAACTGCTCGGAGTCAACGTGCGCGTCTGTGGACCAGAGACCTTGATTCCCAAGCACCTTCACAGCATGGGCGTGGAGGTCAGCCACGATTTGGACGACACCATTCGGTGGGCAGATGCCTTGAACATGCTCCGCATCCAGCTTGAGCGCCAAGGGCCTTCTGACGCAGTCAGGTTCTTTCCAACGTTGAGAGAGTACACGATGCGCTTCGGGTTGACGTTGGAGCGACTTGCGCAATCCGATACGCCGGTGGTCATCATGCATCCGGGCCCCATCAACCGTGGGGTGGAGATTTCAAGCGAGGTGGCCGACAGCGAGCATGCCATCATCCTTGATCAGGTCGAGAATGGCGTCGCAGTTCGGATGGCGGTGCTGTATCTTCTCGCCCAAAGAAAGGGCTGAGCCGGCGTCGTTGGCCGTGCTATATTTGGCCTGAACGATTCAACATGAAGTTTACCACAGAACACCGCGACCGCGTCGTCATCGTGACGAGCACCGTCGAAAAGCTTGACGCCCTCCACGCGCCCGATTTGAAAGCTGAATTGGTCCAGTTGGGCAAGTCCGGCCACTTGAACATTGTCCTTGACCTCACCGAGTCGCGCTACTGCGATTCAAGCGGACTCAGCGCCGTGCTTGTGGGCAACCGCCTGTGCCGGGATGAAAATGGCACCTTCGTGCTTTGTGGTTTGCAACCCACTGTGGAGAAGTTGGTCCAAATTTCCCAGCTCGACCGCGTCCTGAACATCACGCCCACCGTCAACGAGGCTGTGGACTTCGTGTACATGGAGGCGACAGAAAAAGAGTTGGGCAGCTCTTCGGAGTCGTAATCCACCAACGTCATGAATGCCATGCTGAATTTGCAAAGGCTCGCGTTGGCGACCTTCGTCTTGTGTGCCTCATCAATTGCGTGGGGACAATGCGACATCGACTTTGATTTTGGGGAGGCCACCTTTGGGGTGTCGCCGGATCCTGCGATGGGCGAAACCTTCCTCGACGGGATGTTGGACGAGTCGTACTTCGACGTCTTGCACATTTTGATTCCCGCCAACGCCGCTGGAATCGACTCCACCTATCCGCCCACGTTGCCTGTGGACAGTGTCATTGTCTTGGCCAATTCCGTGGACGGGGCGGGCACCTACCAAGGCATTGTGTTCACGGATACGGTGACCCAGGAACAGTTTTTTGCAGACGAGATTGGCTTGGAGGTCCTCTTCAACAACAACGGAGATTCGGGCAACCCCAATGCGTTCATGGGCGGCGAGCAGTACTGCGCAGCCATCCAGGGCGTGCCCAACCGTTCTGGCATCTACCGCATCAGCATCGACATCCAAGCGTGGGCAACCATTTTCACGCCATTCAACGCGCCCTACACCTTTGACAATTTCACGATGCGTGTGAATTGTCCGCTCTTGGAGGATGTGGACGTCACCAACGTGAACAGCGACGAGGGAATCCAAGGCACGTTGACCGCCACCCTGGCAGAAGGCGTGGAGGCCACTGAAGTGGCTTGGTTCAATGCCTTTGGCGACCAAATTGGCACAGGGATGTCAGTGAGTGTGGACAACCCAGGTGCTTTCTCGGTGCAAATCACCACCGCAGACTGCCAGAGCTTGTTTGGTGGACTGCTTGTGGGGGACGACGCGTTGGAATGTGAGCTGTTGGCCACGGTGGAAGTGTCCAACACGGACCCTGACATGTTCAACGGGTCGGCCACCGTGGTGGTGTCTGGTGCTGTTGGCGCTTGGACCGCCAATTGGTACAGCGGTGCAGGCATCCTGTTGGGCTCAGGTGAGGTCTTGTCAGGGTTGGGGGAAGGCGCGTACAGCGTGGTGGTTTCTGACGACTCAGGATGCACGGTGGAAGTGGAAGACATCAACGTGTTGACTGGCTTGGACGACGTTGCCCAATTGAATCTGGCAGCGTTTCCCAACCCGGCTTCGTCATCGCTCTTCTGCACCGGCGTTTTGCCAGGCGACTCGTGGGCGGTCTTGAACCTGAATGGGGCCACGGTGCGTGAGGGCCGCTCGAACAACCATGGGTTGACCCTCGACGTGTTTTCGCTCGACGCGGGCATGTACATCATGGTGGTGACTCGGCAAGGCGTGCGGAAAGTGCTTCAGGTGCAGATCCAGCACTGAGCCGTTAGGTTTTCACGCCATGAATTTCGAAGTGGTGTTTCTCGGGACAGGAGCTGCGGTTCCAGTGCCCTCGAGGCGCACCACTTCGCAGTTTGTGGACATCCACGGGCACACGTATTTGGTGGATGCCGGAGAAGGGGTTCAGTTGGCATTGCGGAAGAACAAGCGCAAGTTTCAAAAGCTGAAAGGTGTCTTCATCAGCCACATGCATGGAGACCACGTCTTGGGACTGCCCGGCTTGTTGAGCACCATGTCGTTGTTGGGGCGCCGAGAACCGTTGCCCGTGTGGGGGCCTGACTCCCTCGGACCTTGGCTGGATGCGACGTGGCATGCCATCCAGGCGCACATGTCGTTTGAGGTGGAGTTCAAGCCATGGGGAGACGGTGTGGAGGTCATTGAGGAAGGAGAACGCCACAGGCTTGTAAGTGCCCCTGCCAAGCACAGAATCCCCACCAGAGCATTGCGCATCGAAGAGCACAACCTTCCTTGGAAATTGGACGGCGCCAAGGCCAAATCAGCCGGCATGCCTTTCCACGTTCGTCAAGCGTTGAAGCGGGGCGAGTCTGTGCTTTGGAACGAAAAACTTCAAGAGGCTTCAGCGTGGTGCAAGCCACCCGTTCAAGCCAGGGCGTACGTGTACTCTTCAGACACCAGGCCTTGCGAGTCCGTCAAGCAGTTGGCCGAGGGGGCAGATCTGCTGTACCACGATTGCACCTTTGCGGAACGGGACGCAGCAAGGGCCAAAGACACCCACCACAGCACGGCGAAAGAAGCGGCGCGACTCGCCAGCCAGGCGAATGTGAAACACCTTGTTTTGGGGCACATCAGCACCAGGTACCGCGACGTCGGAGAGCTACTTGAAGAAGCCAAGGCGGTTCACGGTTCCGTGGAGGTGGCCACGGACGGAATGGTGAAGAAGGTGGGCGCAGGATGACCCTGTCCCAAAGGGGTGTTCTATATTTGTTTAGAATCATTCCAAAGACATGAGTTCGTTGTCCACCACCGTTGCCATTGCCGACAGCAGCGCCCTGTTCCGACTTGGTGTGCGCAACATGGCGGGTCATGTGAAGGGGATTCAAATTGTGGGGGAAGCCAGCACATCTGAAGACCTTGTGGGCCTCGTGCAGAGTTTCGATCCGAAGGTGGTCATCGTGGACTTTCTTGCGGAGGGATTCGACATCGACGTGGTCCGCAAAGTGAAGGTCATGAAGCCCCGATGCCGCGTGCTCGCCATCACGTCGGAGCAAAGTGGACACACCATTGTCAACGCGCTCAAGGCCGGGGTCGACAGTTACATCAAGAAGGATTGCGACCTCGGGGAGGTGGAGGACGCCATCCGTGAAACGTCCCAAGGTGGGGCCTTCTTCTGTGGTCAGATTCTGGATCGGATTCGGAAGGAGTCCATCGACGTGAGCGACCTTGACAACCTTCCGCTGACATGCGATCCCATTCACTTGAGCGCCAGGGAAACCGAGGTGCTTTCCTTGATTGCGGAGGGGCACACCAATGGGGTGGTGGCGAGCAAATTGTTTTTGAGTGCCCACACGGTGACCACCCACCGCAAGAACATCATGGCGAAGTTGGGTGTGAACAACACCGCGGCCATGGTGATGTACGCCGTCAAAACAGGGTTGGTCAGCCCCAACAAATTCCTGTTTCAAGGTGAGGCTCAGTGAGTCGTGTCCATTGAACACTTGTTGGGAAGCCTTGACTTGCGTCGAGGCCTCAGATTTGCGACTTTTGCACCACCTAAATGACAGGTCATGCAATTGGAGAATCACGTGATGTTGGACTTTGACATTTCCCCTGTGGGAACGAGCAGACTGGGTGAGGTGGACTTCGACAACCTTGCGTTTGGCAAGGTGTTTTCCGACCACATGTTCGTCATGGACTACGCCGACGGGGCGTGGCAACGGGGAGAAATTTCTGCATTTGGACCGATGACGTTCTCTCCTGCCATGATGTCCTTGCACTACGGCCAGGCCATCTTTGAAGGCATGAAGGCGTTCCGTCAACAAGACGGATCCGTGTCGTTGTTCCGTCCAGGACGCAACATCCAGCGGTTGAATTTCTCCGCGCACCGGATGAGCATGCCCGAAGTCCCCGAAGACATCGTCTTTCAGGCCATCGTTGAGTTGGTCAAGCTTGACTCGAAGTGGGTGCCAAGCGCACCGGACAGCGCGTTGTACATCCGTCCATTCATGTTCGCCACGGAAAGCCACGTTGGGGTGCGTCCAAGTTTGAACTACCGTCTCTGCATTTTCACATGCCCCGTGGGCGCGTACTACACGAAGCCTGTTCGTGTGAAGGTGGAGACCAAATTCACCCGCGCAGCTTCAGGCGGCACAGGCGCGGCCAAAGCGGCTGGCAACTACGCCGGATCGCTGCATCCCACGGAACTTGCCAAGGCGGAGGGCTACGACCAAATCCTTTGGACAGACGGCGCCACCCACACGAAAGTGGAAGAGTGCGGCACGATGAACGTGGGGTTTGTGATGGACGGCAAGTTGGTGGTTCCCGCCACAAGTGACACTGTCCTCTCTGGGGTGACCCGGGCCAGCGCCGTGGAGCTGATGCGCCACGAAGGCATGGAGGTGGAAGAACGGGTGGTGGAAGTCCGGGAATTGCACGAGGCCATCAAGGCTGGACGGTTGACGGAGGCCTTTGGTTTGGGCACGGCGGCCACAATCTCCCCGATTTGCACGTTGGGACTGGAAGACGGCGACTGGGACTTGCCAAGCCAAGACACGTGGTCCGTGGCCCCGAGGTTGAAGCAACGTCTCGATGAGGTGAGAACCGGCGCAGGTGAGGATCCCTTCGCCTGGAACATTCCCGTCTGACTCCCGTACATTGGACCATGGCTCGGTCCCTCTTTCTGATGTTGCTGGCGTGGTGCGGTTCGCATGTCGCCAAGGCCCAAATGGAGCGAACGCACATCCAAGGTGCGGCCACGCCCTTTGCCCTGAGTTCTGATTACCGTGCACTGGGTTTCAACCCAGCCCTGATGACTTTCGACGGATGGGAAGGCGGGTACACGCGCACCACAGGTGGGTTTGAAGGTGGCCTGTCCATCCGCTCCACATTTCTGGAACGCGCTGACCTTTGGTCCCAGTTGAGGGGCGACACTGAATCCGAATCCACCCCATGGACCGTGGACGACTGGGTGGACGCCTTGACGGATGAGGACCTCCACATGGGTGCCAGTTTCTTGTCGGCAGCTTATGCCAAACGAATGGGGTCATGGGCTTTTGCCTACGCCAACAGACGGTCGGTTCTGGCTTCTGTCAATTTGTCGTCGACGGCTGCCAAGTTGTTTTCGGATGGGGGGCTCGACTTGTTCTCCTCGATTCGGTTGGTGGACTCAGGTGAAATCGTGCCGGTTGACGATTTTGATTTCACGTTGGGTCAAGTGTGGGAGGGGGTTGAGCTCAACACCGAGGCCACCTTGGCCAACCTGCTCCAAGGTTCCACGTTGTCTTTTCAATCGGTGAGGTCGCATGAAGTGGGGCTCTCCAAGTCTTGGGGTGCCCAACAGGAAGGCGGCTGGGAGTTGCATACGGGGGTGGGCGCGCGGCTCATCCTCGGGTCGGCTTACTTCGACCTTCAGGCGGAGGGCAACGAGTTGCAGGCCTTTGGGGCCCGCTCTGAAGGGTTGTCTTGGAGCAGCATCCAAGCCTTCGATTCCCTGCGAGGCACGGGACTGTCCTTGGGCTGGTTGGACATCCTCAGTCCAGCGGGTCGAGGATGGAGTGTCGACGTGGGTGGGGTTCTTGCCCGCGACAACATTTGGATCGGGGCTTCCCTTGTGGACGTGGGCCAAATGACCTGGAAAGGCAAGCAATACGGCATTCAAAACCTCAGCCTGGGTCTAGCACCCAACGCCACCGACCCGGAAGCGTTCGATCCGTCACAATTCTCGATCGATCCAGGAAGTTGGCTGTCGAGCGCGTCCGATTTGTTGAATCCGGAGTCGTGGTTTGAATCTGGACAAGATGAGGAGCGCGTGGTGCGTGCCAAGCCCATGCTTGCCCTTTCTGCCGGCTTTCGCCCCATTCAGCCTGTTGTGCTTGCGGCGAACATGAGTGTGCGCAACCGAGACGCCATCGCACGTGGCGGTTGGACAGGGGGTGCGACCGCGGGTGTGAGGCTCACCTCGGTGTTGGTGTTGGAAGCGGGCGTCCATCGAGGCCGCCAGGATGTCGTCCGGTACCCGGTGTCCTTCCGTTTCAGCATGCGCCGAGGGCTGGAGTTTGGATTGAGAACGTCTGACGTGTCCGTGCTCTGGGAAGGGGCACAGCCCGAGCTGGGTTTTCAAGGGTGCTTTTTGCGCTACCGGATGGCACAATCAGGGGACTGATTGGGTTGGAGTTCTTCTCGCAAGAGGTGACATTTGTTCATGACTCAAATAAAGTGGTTTTGGGCAGCGTTGTGCTCCCTGGGCCTGCAAGCAACATCCATGGGACAAGAACATTTGGAAACGATCACCCTCGGAGCAGGGTGCTTTTGGTGTGTGGAAGCGGTGTATGAGTCCATTCCTGGGGTGAAATCCGGGGTCTCTGGGTACAGCGGAGGCCAAATCAAGAATCCAGGCTACCGCGAGGTCTGCACGGGAAGGACGGGCCATGCTGAGGTCGTCCAAGTGACCTTCGACATCACCAAGCTGAGCTTGGCTGAATTGCTTGAGGTCTTCTTCGCAACCCACGACCCCACAACATTGAACCGGCAAGGCGCCGACGTGGGCACGCAATACCGCAGCGCGATTTACGTTCGCAACGACGCCCAGCGGGAGATTGCGGAAGCTGCCAAACTGAAAGCACAAGAAGATTGGGACGACCCCATTGTGACAGAAATCACTGCCTTCGAGACGTTCTACGAGGCTGAGGATTACCACCAAGCCTATTTCGAGCTTCACAAAGAAGCCCCTTACTGTGAGGCGGTGATCGCCCCCAAACTCAAGAAGTTCAAGTCCAAATTCTCAGACAAGTACGACCTGCGCTGAGCGCGCCGTCACTCTTCGGACTCGAGGCGCTCGATTTCTTTGTCGAGCATGGTGATCATCTGTGCACGTGTGAGCTCCGAAATCTTGGCGTCGTTGCGGGCTTTGTCTTTGAGGAACCGGAACATCGCCTTCTTCTTGATTTCGACGGCGACATGCACGCGATACGTTTGGTCCTCAAGTTGACGGATGTCCTGGCCCAATTGGCGGATGTCGCCAATGGTGTTGTTTGTGACCTCGCGTGCGAGGGACTCAAACCTCTCGACGGTTTCAGAAGCCTGGGCCCCGACCAGTTCGCTGGCGTAGGCGTCTGACACGACTTTCAAGTTGGTGCGCACTTGTTGGGCGATGGCTTTCCGAGATTCCAGCTCTGCCTTGCTCTTGGCGATGTTGAGGTTGGCGCTCTGCCCCATGCCCACACCACGGAAGTACCGTGTGTCTGACATGTACTTCTTTCCAGAGAAGGGTGTTTTCACTTGGGTGCCTGCGCTGTTCGAGCACGAGGTGAGCAAAACGACGATGCCCAAGAGAACTGCGGGGATCGCGCCTCCGAGGCGCGCGAGGGAAAAGAATGGTTGCTGCATGATGGAAATTTCGCCATGGAAGGCATGAACCGTGCCAACATGAATCAATTTTTTGTGGGTGATGTGGGAAACTTCGCCGTTGTTGGGGAGGAATGCGAACCACTTGGACACCAGCAGGGTACCCGAAGGTGTATTTTTGGAGGCTGTGTCCTTGAAAGAGCGAATATTCCGTTGGCGCTTGGCGCGGTTGGATTCTCCAGAGCGAGAACGCCGCGCGGTGTCGTTGTCCAGGGCCACAAGTGTGGGCCTGGTTTACTTGGAGCGTGACCACGCGCACTTTCGAGAAGTGAAGGCCATCGGAAAGATGCTCAAAGAGAAGTTTGGGGTGAAGCGTGTGGGCTTTCTGAGCTACGTGGAGGAGGAGGAGAAGAGCACCCCCAATTGGCTGGTCAAGAAATTGGACTCAGGGTACTTCTGCAAGAGCGATTTGAATTGGCATGGGTGGCCTGTGAAGGAGTTCGAGGCGTTCACAGACACGCCGTTTGACATCCTCATTGACTTGGAGCTCGAGCCTGTGTTGCCGCTGAAATTTGTGGTGCGCAAGAGCACGGCCGGCATGAAGGTGGGGGTCGACGGCACGGAATGGTGCGAGGATTTGGATTTCCGCATTGTGCCGGAGCCGGCAGAAGACGAGGAGGAGTTGGAGGAGGTGGACGTCATCCTGAAAGACCCCATGGAGGAGTGGAAGGCCCACACCGCCAAAACACTTGAATACCTCAGCAAGATCGATTTCCAATGAGTGCACACATGAAATTGCAAGGGTTGGGGGTGGCGATGATCACGCCCTTTCACGCCGATGGAAAGGTCGATTTTCCTGCGGTACAGCGCATGGTGGAGCACTTGGCCACAGGCGGTTGCGATTTTTTGGTTGTGCTTGGCACGACTGCGGAGACGCCCACACTTCGCCCGGAGGAGCAACGCAGGGTGGTGGACTTTGTGGTGGAGGTGAACGCCAAACGAATGCCACTCGTGGTGGGCGTGTCGGGAAACAACACCTTGGAGTTGTGCGACCGAATCCGCACTTGGGATCGGGAAGGCATCGATGCTTTTTTGGTGGCTTCGCCCGCGTACAACAAGCCTTCGCAGTTGGGCATCGTGAAGCATTTCACGGCGGTTGCAGATGCCGCACCCAAGCCCATCGTACTCTACAACGTGCCAGGAAGGACGGCCAGCAACATGACTGCGGCCACCACCTTGGAGCTTGCCCAGCACGACAACGTGTGTGGCGTCAAGGAGGCGAGCGGAGACCTCGGGCAAATCGGAATGATCTTGGCCCAGCGTCCAGAGGGCTTCGCCGTGTGGTCGGGGGACGACGCCTTGGCCATGCCTACGGTGGCCATGGGTGCTGAAGGTGTCATTTCGGTCATGGGCAACGCATACCCCGCTGAGATGTCGCGGATGATTCAACAAGCAGCGTTTGGGCAAATTCAAGAAGCCCAGCAGACCCATCAAGCGTTGAGCCCCATCATGGACTTGCTGTTCGCAGAGGGCAACCCTGTGGGGGTGAAGGTGGCCTTGAAGCACTTGGGCATGTGCGAGGCACATGTTCGTATGCCTTTGGTGGAAGGTTCGAAAGACCTGACCGACAAGTTGTACAAGGCCATTGCCGACTTGCAGGTCACCTCGAGGTAAAGCACCAGCACCAACTTGAGGGCGCACGAAAAAGGCCGACTGCTGCAGTCGGCCTTTTTCATGTCCGCTTGACGTGCCTCAGCGACCGAGAAGGGCACGCGTCTTTGCAACGATGGTCTTGGCGTCGAGGCCGTATTTGGCCATCAATTGCGCCGGTGTGCCAGATTCACCAAACTGGTCCTCCACCGCCACGAAATCCATCTTGGTGGGGTGGTGGCTCGCCAGGCACTGGGCGACGCTGCTTCCCAACCCTCCAAGACGCTGGTGCTCCTCAGCCACGACGACAGCACCAGTGCGTTTGGCCGACTCCACAAGGGTGGCTTCGTCCAAAGGCTTGACGGTGTGCACATTCAAGACTTCTGCTGAAATGCCATCCTTGGCCAATTCCAGCGCAGCCTGGACGGCTTCCCACACCAAGTGGCCGCACGCGGCGATGGTCACGTCTGACCCGGTGACGATGCGCTGGATTTTGCCAATTTCAAAGGGCGCTTCGGGCTGGATGAACACAGGCACCTTGGGACGGCCGAACCGGAGGTACACCGGGCCGTGGTGCTTGGCAATGGCCAGGGTGGCTTGGCGAGTTTGCTCGTAATCTGCCGGCACAATCACCGTCATGTTGGGGAGCATCTTCATCATGCCGATGTCCTCCAAGATTTGGTGTGTGGCGCCGTCCTCGCCCAAGGTCAATCCCGCGTGAGAGGCACAAATCTTCACGTTCTTCTCGCTGTAGGCGATGCTTTGGCGGATTTGGTCGTACACCCGACCGGTGGAGAAGTTCGCGAACGTCCCCGTGAATGGGATTTTCCCACCAATGGTCATGCCTGCGGCGACGCCCATCATGTTGGCCTCGGCAATGCCCACTTGGAAGAATCGGTCGGGGAACGCGTTTTGGAAGGCGTTCATTTTCAGCGAACCTGTCAAGTCAGCGCAAAGACCCACCACGTTGCTGTCGGCTTGCCCGGCTTCAAGCAGGCCTTGGCCGAAGCCGGAGCGGGTGTCTTTGTTCTCTGTGGGGTCGAGAAGGATGTGATGTGAATCAACCATGGAGTTTGATTGTGGTGGTGTTGCCTGAGGCAACCGTGAAGTTTTTCTGAATGCTGTAGAGGGTGCCGCGCGCGTTGCGAGCCCTGAAGATGACCGTGTAGTCACCAGGTTGCAGCGTGTGCATGCCGGCCAAATCTGACGCGTCGAATTGCAGGACCGGCCGAAGCGATTGCGCTTCGATGACCACGGCGTAGCCGCTTGTGGCGGCCTGCAACACCAACGAACCTGGCGCTGGAATTTCCACCTTGTCGTCTTGGCCTTCCTTCACTTGAACGCCGCCGACGGTCAGGGGAGGGGTGGTGCCAAATGTCAGGTCGTAGGTCCCTGCGCGCAATCGGATTCTCTCGCCAGCATCGCTGCTGTAGAACGGTTCACAGGCGCCTTGTGCGTGCCATTGCACCTTCACCTTGCCGTAGTCCGTTCGCACGCCACGCGCGAACTGGGGCGTCAAGTGTCCGGTTCCCATGTCGGGCATGGCGATGGTGTTGTGCACGCCGGGCTTCAAGGCCAAGCTGTCGAGCCGAGCCTCTGGCAGGCTATGCACTGTCAGCGTATACAACGGCAGGGGATCGATGTACAAGGTGTCGGCCCCGCCGCCCCACCGAAGGGTGTGCACCCATTGTGGGTGGTGGACGCCCGTGCGGGTGTCCGTGAAGGAGTAGGCCAGGTTGCTTTCGGTGGCTTCCCCGGCGTGGTTGAGCAAATCGACTTGCACGGTGGTGTTGTGCATGGCCTGCTCCAACACGAGTTGCAAAACGTGCTCAAAAGCTTGGGGATCAGCCGCGTCGTAGAAGTTGCCGATGCAATTCAAACTCTCCGCCATCAAGTCGTCCATGCCCATGCCGATGACGAAGGGTTTCAGTGTGACGCCTTTGGCTTGAAGCGCCTTGGACACCGCACACGGGTCCTCGTCGCACGCTTCAATGCCGTCCGTGATGAGCACAATGACATTTCGGCCTGGTGCTTCCGGAAAATCCTGGGCCGCCAACTCCAACGAGCGGGCGATTGGTGTTGTGCCTTGGGCCCTGATGCGAGACAGGGCTTGCTTGATGATGAGGTTGTTGAAGGAGGAGAACGGAACCACCAATTCAGTGTCGTCGCAGTCCTGCTTTCCCGGCACATGCTTGGTGCCGTGTCCGTAGACGCGCAACCCGAGTTCCAGCTCGTCGCTTTGGTTCAAACCCTTGAGCGTTTCACTCAGAAGCCTTGTTGCGCTTTGAATCTTTCGGTCACCTCCCCAAAAGGCATTCATGCTGTTGGATGCGTCAAACACGAACAAAATTCGGGTGGGCAGCGCTTCTTCGTCGGTGGACACTTGACCCCAACCTGGGAAGGCCATCCAACACAACGCCACACAAAGAAGCCCCAGCCTTCCAAAGGCAGGCGATTTGGCTTGAGGTGCCAATGGCTTCATGGGGCGAGGAAGCATGGGGGAGGGGAAGCCCGGAGTCAGTAGTCTTCCAACGTGGAGTCCAGCTGGCCCAAGGCCAACTCGAGTTGCTCGTCACTTGGCGCAATGCCGTGCCACTTGTGTGTGCCTTCCATGAAGTCCACGCCTTTGCCCATCTCTGTTTTCATCAGGACGACCGTGGGCTGGCCTGTGCCGCGTTGGGCATGCCCGGCTTGGATGGTGCGTTGCAGGTCCTCGAAGTCGTGGCCGTCGCATGTTAGCACGTGCCAGCCAAACGCCGCCCATTTGCCTGCGAGGTCACCCAAGGACATGACGTCCTCGGTCGATCCATCGATTTGCTGTCCATTGCAATCAACGAACGAGAGGATGTTGTCAATCTTGTGGTGGGCGGCGTACATGGCCGCCTCCCAAATTTGGCCTTCTTGCAACTCCCCGTCGCCGTGCAGCGAGTACACCCACGTGTCCTCGCCGGCAAGCTTCTTGACCTGCGCCGCACCCAAGGCCACGCTGAGTCCCTGACCCAAAGAGCCAGATGCCACACGGATGCCTGGCAAGCCTTCTTCTGTGGCCGGGTGACCTTGCAAGCGCGAGTTCAGCTTCCGGAAGGTGGCCAGCTCCGACACCGGGAAGTACCCCCGGCGTGCGAGCACGCTGTACCAAACGGGGCTGATGTGTCCGTTGGAGAGAAAGAAGAGGTCTTCTCCGTGCCCGTCCATGTCGAACGATGAAGGATCGACATTCATGGTGTCGAAGTACAGCTGAACCAAGAGGTCGGTGCACCCAAGAGAGCCTCCTGGGTGGCCGCTTTGAACAGCGTGGACCATGCGAACAATGTCCCGACGGACTTGGGTGGCGGTAGCCTGGAGATCTCCGTGATTCATGCCGCAAAATTACCGGATGGTGGACGCGAAGGCCGTGGTTTGTGCATAAACTTTGGAAAAACCCGAGGGCCCTCTGGAAGGCATCCAGGACGTACATTCGCAGCCCTGTTCAGCCCAACAAAAACAGACCCAACATGGCATTGCAATGCGGCATCGTCGGACTTCCCAATGTGGGGAAATCCACCCTCTTCAACTGCCTTTCCAACGCGAAAGCACAGAGCGCCAATTTCCCGTTCTGCACCATCGAGCCCAATTTGGGGGTGATCACCGTTCCTGATCCGCGCTTGAACGCGTTGGCGGACTTGGTGAAGCCTCAGAATGTGGTGCCGACCACCGTGGAGATTGTGGACATCGCGGGTTTGGTGAAAGGCGCCAGCAAGGGTGAGGGATTGGGCAACAAGTTCTTGGGCAACATCAGGACCACCGACGCCATCCTTCACGTGCTACGCTGCTTCGAGGACGACAACATTGTGCACGTCGACGGCAGCGTGGACCCCATTCGGGACAAAGAAGTGATCGACGCCGAGTTGCAATTGAAAGACCTCGAGACCGTGGAGTCGCGGATGTCCAAGGTGAAGAAGGCGGCGCAAACGGGTGACAAAGAAGCTGTCAAGCAAATGACCTTCTACAGCCGTTTGGTGGCCCACCTTGAGCAAGGGTTGAGCGCACGAGGTTTGGAGTTGGAGGAGTTCGAGGAGCCGTTGATGGCGGAAATGCAGCTGCTGACCTCCAAGCCCATCTTGTACATCTGCAACGTGGACGAGGGTTCGGTCGTTTCTGGAAACGGGCATGTGGACCGGGTGAAAGAAGTTGCGCAGCAGGAAGGCGCCGGGGTGCTCGTGTTGGGCGCAGCCATCGAAGCAGACATCGCCGAGCTGGAGGACCACGAGGAGCGCGCCATGTTTTTGGACGACCTTGGGTTGGACGAGCCCGGGGTGGCCAAATTGATTCGGTCTGCCTACGACCTGTTGGACTTGCAGACCTACTTCACGGCCGGCGAGAAAGAAGTTCGTGCTTGGACCATTCGGAAGGGATACACGGCTCCCCAATCGGCGGGCGTGATTCACACCGACTTTGAGAAGGGTTTCATCCGCGCTGAGGTGATGAAGTACAGCGACTTTGTCGACCTTGGCAGCGAACAAGCGGTGAAGGAAGCCGGCAAACTGAGTGTGGAAGGGAAGGAGTACGTGGTGGAAGACGGCGACATCATGCACTTCCGATTCAACGTCTGATGCGTGGCGAAGTCCTGGTGCGGCGCGTGTTGGGTGCATGTGCATTCATGGTGTGCTGTTGGTCACAGGCGTTTGGCCAATCTTCTCGCATCCACGTCGGGGACATGCCGGAAGAGGCAGCCCTGGTGATGGCCGGCCAAATGGAAGCTTGGAACCAAGGAGACCTCGAGGGGTTCATGGATGGGTATTGGCGAAGCGACAGTCTGTTGTTTGTGGGGAAATCCGGAATCACGCGCGGGCACTCCGCGACGCTGGAACGCTACAAGCTGGGATATCCCACGCAATCCGACATGGGCACATTGACGTTTCGCAACGAAAAGTGGGTGCGCGTGTCACGCCGCTCAGGTTGGCTCGTCGGCGGATGGCACCTTGAGAAGGAAGGACAACCCAATGCCGAGGGCATGTACACTTTGCTGTGGCGCCGGTTGAATGGAAAGTGGGTGATCGTCGCCGACCACAGCTCCTGAGGCATGGATTTTCTGACCCTGGTCGTGGCGGCCACGTGCGTGGTGTCCTGGAAGTGGATGGAGTCTCATGACAAATCCCGATGGATGCTGATCCCATCACGTGTGTTGCCGCACCGAGAGTGGTGGCGGTTGCTGTCTCATGGATTCGTGCATGCGGACTGGATGCACCTGGCCATGAACATGTTTGTGCTCTACGAATTTGGCAGAACGGTTCAGGCGGACCTCGGTTTCCTGGGGTGGGCGGGCTTGCCAGGCTTGTACGTATTCTCTTTGATTTGTGGCAGTCTGCCTGCGTTGTTCAAGCACAAGAACAACCCTCGATACAGAAGCCTTGGCGCTTCCGCCGCGGTGAGTGCGGTGCTGGTGTCGTACATCCTCCTGCATCCGACCCACACGCTGCTTCTCTTCTTTGTGATTCCCATCCCTGCGGCGTTGGCCGGGGTGCTGTTTTTCTGGTATGAATCTCGCATGGCCAGTCGCACTGGCACCAGGGTGGCGCACGACGCCCATTTGGCCGGAGGGATTGCTGGGCTCGCATGGACCATCCTGCTGGTGCCAAACGCTTGGGAATGTTGCTGGCAACAGATGGTTTTCAGCCTTCAGTCGCTCACAATCCTGTAAACCTCTTCGTTGGGTCGTCGCATGAAGTACCGCTCCCTGGCAAAGCGTTCGAGCGCCTTGGGGTTGGCGAAAATGTCCGCTTGGCTTTGCCTCAACGCTTCATTTCGGTGATTCGCCTCAAAGAGTTCTTGCTCAAGGTGATGCAGGTTGCGTGATTCTCGCCAGACGTAGAGCATGCCCAAGTCATGGATGAACGTGGACCACACCACGGCCAGCACCGTGGCCGCGACGTATTTGTTCTGCAGGGTGTGCAGGGTCCACGTCTTCCAATCCATCAGGCGTCTTTGCTGTTGTCGTCCTCAGAGGCCGGAGATTCGGCCTTCTTGGTTCCTTTGGACTTGCCTTTCTTGGGCTTGTCCTCGCTTGCTTCTCCTTTCAAGGCTTCCTCTGCACCTTCGGGCATTTCCAGCAAACCGCCCTTAATGACGGAGATGGCGAGTTCTGTGCTGTCTTTCTCGAAATCGGCACGGAGCAGATCGCCCTCTTGAACTTCGCTGTTGATGATCTCCTCAGCGAAGGGGTCTTCGAGGTACTTCTGGATGGCGCGCTTCAAGGGGCGTGCACCGTACTTCTCGTCGTACCCTTTGTCCACGATGAAGTCCGCAGCGGCGCCTGTGATTTCCAAGTCGTAGCCGAGCTCAACCACGCGCTTTTTCAACGCATCCAACTCGAGGTTGATGATGCTGTGGATGTGCTCACGTTTCAAGCTTTGGAACAGGACCACGTCGTCGATCCTGTTGAGGAATTCGGGTGCGAAGGCGCGCTTCAAGGCCGTTTGAATGACGGAGTCGCGGTCGGAGTTGACGTTGGCCTGTTTGGCCGCAGTGCCAAAGCCCACGCCGGTGCCGAATTCCGCCAACTGACGGGCGCCGATGTTGGAGGTCATGATGATGACCGTGTTGCGGAAATCCACCTTGCGGCCGAGCGAGTCGGTCAACTGTCCGTCGTCCAGCGCCTGCAACAACAGGTTGAAGACGTCGGGGTGCGCTTTCTCAATCTCGTCCAGCAGCACGATGGAGTAGGGGCGTCGACGCACCTTTTCCGTGAGCTGTCCGCCTTCTTCGTAGCCCACGTAGCCCGGAGGCGCTCCAATCAATCGGGTGACGGCAAACTTCTCCATGTACTCCGACATGTCGATGCGAATGAGGGCTTCCTCGCTGTCAAACATGAACCGGGACAGCACTTTGGCGAGTTGGGTCTTGCCGACCCCTGTGGGCCCGAGGAAGATGAAGGAGCCGATGGGCTTGTTGGGATCTTTCAGCCCCGCACGGTTGCGCTTGATGGCCTTCACGACTTTCTGGATCGCGTCGTCTTGGCCAATGACTTTGCCTTCCAAGTCGGTGTTCATGCGGGCGAGTTTGCCGCTTTCCTTTTCCGCAATGCGCTGAACGGGGATGCCGGTCATCATGGCCACCACATCGCCCACGTGGGCTTCAGTGACGGTCACACGCTGGTTCTTGGACTCTTCTTCCCAAGCCCGCTTGGCTTTTTCGAGTTGGTCGTTGAGGACTCGCTCTTTGTCACGCAGCCTCGCCGCTTCCTCGTACCGCTGGGAGCGGACAACCTCGCTTTTGTCCTTCTTGACTTCCTCGATCTCCTCCTCAATCTTGACAATCTCCTCGGGCACGTGGATGTTGGTCAAATGCACGCGGCTTCCCACCTCGTCCAAAGCGTCAATGGCTTTGTCTGGCAGGTGCCGGTCCGTGATGTACCGGCTTGTGAGCGACACACAGGCGTTGATTGCCTCGTCGGTGTACTTGACGCTGTGGTGTTCCTCGTATTTGTCCTTGATGTTTTGGAGGATCTGGGTGGTCTCCTCAATCGTGGTAGGTTCCACCATGACCTTTTGGAAACGCCGCTCCAAGGCGCCATCTTTCTCGATGTGCTGGCGGTATTCGTCCAAGGTGGTGGCGCCGATGCACTGAATCTCACCGCGGGCCAAGGCTGGCTTGAACATGTTGGATGCGTCCAGCGATCCACTCGCCCCACCGGCGCCCACGATGGTGTGGATTTCGTCGATGAACAGGATGACGTCAGGAGACTTCTCCAGCTCGTTCATCACCGCTTTCATGCGCTCTTCAAACTGACCACGGTACTTGGTGCCCGCGACAAGCGAAGCCACATCCAAAGTGACAATGCGTTTGTTGAACAACACACGGCTCACCTTCTTCTCCACGATGCGCAAGGCCAAACCTTCAGCAATCGCGGATTTCCCGACGCCGGGTTCCCCCATCAAAATGGGGTTGTTCTTCTTCCGGCGGCTTAGAATCTGGCTGACGCGCTCAATCTCTTTGGCCCGGCCGACGATGGGGTCGAGGCGGCCTTCCTCGGCCATGCGCGTGAGGTCCCGGCCAAAGTTGTCGAGGACTGGGGTCTTGGACTTGGGGTCGCCTTTGCGTCCGGAGGGACCTTCGCCACCGCCACCTGATCCGTAATTCCCCGGCCCGTCGTCCGCAGCTTCGCCGCCGTCGGCCATGGGGTGATCTGCCCGGGGGGTGGAGGGAACGCCGCCCTCTGAGAGCAAGCTTTCAAATTCTTCTTTTGCCACGTCGTAATCGATGTTGAATGCGTGAATGCTCTTGGTTGCCACGTTGTCTTCGTCTTTCAAGATGCTGAGCAACAGGTGCTCCGTTCCAATGATGGGACTCTTGAAGATTTTGGCCTCCAAATAGGTGATTTTCAGAATCTTCTCGGCCTGCTTGACCAAGGGGATGTTGCCCGCGCCGCCGGCTTTGGCGCCGCTTGGTCGGACCGAGCCTTCCACGAGTTTGCGGAGTTTTTGCAAGTCGCAATTCAGCCCCTCAAGGATGCGCACAGCGGTGCCTTCTCCTTCTTTGATGATGCCCAACAACAGGTGTTCCACCCCGATGTAGTTGTGGCCCAAACGAAGGGCCTCTTCACGACTCAACGAAATCACCTCTCGCACCCGTGCTGAAAATTTTGCGTCCATCAATGTTCAATGAAAGTTCAACGTCAAAGCTAGGATTCACCCTCGCCGCATGCTTTGGAGTCCCGGCAGGTTATTCACATCGCTGTTGGGGCATTTGTGAGTAATTGCACTCGTCTGATTCCTGCGCAGGGCGCGGGGAAAAGGTATTTTTGAAGATGTCTGACCAGGTGTTTGGTCAGGTTGAAAAACAAGGGTGTCTCGCGCATTGCAGAGGCACGAATTGGAACCCATGGCTGAAGGAGAAAAAATCATTCAAATCAACATCTCTGACGAGATGAAGTCTGCCTACATCGACTACTCGATGTCGGTGATTGTGAGTCGGGCGCTCCCCGACGTGCGCGACGGCCTCAAGCCCGTGCACAGAAGGGTGCTTTACGGCATGCTCGACTTGGGCGTGTTGTCCAACCGACCCTACAAGAAGTCTGCGAGGATTGTGGGGGAGGTGCTTGGAAAGTACCACCCACACGGAGACAGCTCAGTGTACGACACCATGGTTCGCATGGCCCAGCACTGGTCCCTGCGCTACCCCATGGTGGACGGCCAAGGGAACTTCGGGTCCATTGACGGTGACAACCCCGCTGCCATGCGTTACACGGAGGCCCGCCTCCGGAAGGTCGCCGAGGAAATGTTGGCCGATTTGGACAAGGAGACGGTTGACTTTCGTCCCAACTTTGACGAGAGCTTGAAGGAGCCTACGGTGTTGCCTTCCAAAATCCCAAATCTGCTCGTCAATGGCGCCGCAGGGATCGCGGTGGGGATGGCCACCAACATGCCTCCCCACAACCTGAGCGAAGTGGTGGACGGCACGGTGCACTTGGTGGACAACCCCGATTGCACGGTGGAGGATCTCATGGAGCACGTGAAGGCTCCGGATTTCCCCACAGGAGGTGTGATCCACGGCATTGAGGGCGTGCGCGACGCGTTCCAGACGGGCCGAGGTCGGGTGGTGATGCGCGGACGGGCGCGCTTTGAGGAGACCAAGACCGGACGCGAGATGATCATTGTGGAGGAGATCCCTTACCAGGTGAACAAAGCGGACATGGTCCGCAAGACCGCGGATTTGGTCAACGACAAGAAAATCGAGGGCATTTCAGAGATCCGTGACGAGTCGGATCGGAACGGCATGCGCATCGTGTACGAATTGAAGCGCGACGCCATTCCCAATGTGGTGTTGAACAAGTTGTACAAGTACACGCAACTGCAAACCTCTTTTTCAGTCAACAACATCGCCTTGGTCAAGGGCCGTCCAGAGTTGCTCAACTTGAAGCAAATGATGGCGCACTATGTCGAGCACAGGCACGAGGTGGTGGTCCGTCGGACCCAATTTGACTTGCGCAAGGCGGAAGAGCGGGCCCACATTTTGCAAGGCCTGATCATCGCCCTCGACAACATTGACGCGGTCATCGCGCTGATTCGTGCCAGCAAAACGCCTGAGGAAGCGCGCACTGGCCTGATGGAGAAGTTCGAACTCAGCGAAGTTCAAGCCCGCGCCATTTTGGACATGCGACTCCAGAAGTTGACTGGCCTGGAGCGCGACAAACTGCGTGCCGAGTACGACGAGCTGATGGCCGTCATCGCGGATTTGAAGGACATCTTGGACCGCGTGGAGCGCCGGATGGAAATCATCAAAACCGAGTTGTTGGACGTCAAGGAACGCTTCGGAGACGAGCGCCGTTCCACCATTGAATACAGCAGCGCCGACCTCAGCATCGAGGACATGATTCCGGACGAGCAGGTGGTGGTGACCATCAGCCATGCCGGCTACATCAAGCGCACGCGTCTGGCAGAGTACCGTGCTCAGGGCAGGGGAGGTGTGGGGTCGAAAGGCAGCACCACCCGCGACGAAGACTTCCTGGAGAGCATCTTCACGGCAACCAACCACAATTGGTTGCTCATCTTCACAGCCAAAGGCCGCTGCTTTTGGATGCGCATCTTCGAGGTGCCAGAAGGCAGCAAGCAGTCGAAAGGCCGCGCCATCGTCAACCTCATCAACTTGGAGCAAGACGACAAAGTGCTTGCGTACATCCCGGTCCAGGATTTGAAGGACGCGGATTACGTCAACGAGAACTACGTCATCCTGGCGACCAAAAAAGGCCTCATCAAGAAGACGTCCTTGGAGGCGTACAGCCGCCCACGGACCAACGGCATCAACGCGGTCACCATCCGTGAAGGGGACGAGCTCTTGTCGGCGCGCCTCACCAACGGTGACAGCGAAATCTTGTTGGGCTTGCGCTCAGGCAAGGCCATCCGTTTCCACGAATCCAAGGCACGCGCCGTGGGACGCACCGCCATGGGCGTGCGTGGTGTGACCCTTGCGGACGACAAGGACGAGGTGATTGGCATGGTGTGCATTCAAGATGCGTCCAGCGACATCCTCGTCGTGTCGGAGAATGGGTATGGAAAGCGCTCTGCAGTGGACGACTACCGTGTCACCAACCGCGGCGGCAAAGGGGTGAAGACCCTGCAGATCACGGAGAAGACCGGAGAACTCATCTCCATCTTGAACGTGACGGACGAGAACGACTTGATGATCATCAACAAGTCGGGCATCGCCATCCGTTTGGCCGTGGATGAATTGCGTGTGATGGGCAGGGCCACCCAAGGGGTGCGTCTCATCAGCCTTCGCGGCAAAGACTCCATCGCAGCGGTGTGCAAAGTCCCCAAGTCGGAGGAAGAGGCCACTGAGGGCGACGCGCCCGAAGCCGTTGCACCTGAAGGTACGTCCGACGACACCCCGAGCGCAGAAGCTTGAGATTGGCACGGCCTTTGACCAACGATGAACCGTCGACGTACTTTTGTGACGAATTGAAACCCAAAAACATGCGGAACTTCGCAACCTTGATGGCTTTTGCGGCCATCTCATTCCAAGGCTTGGCCCAGAAAGAAGTGGTCTCTGCCTACAACGCCAACAAAGAAGGCGACTACGCCACGGCAGCCAGCTACATCGAGCAGGCGATCGAAAACCCCAAGGCCAACGGCAAGAACAAGACCTGGCGCTACCGCGGTGAGATCTACTTGAACATCAGCAAAGACAGCACCTTGTTTGCGGCGTTTCCAGATGCGTTGACCATCGCCAAGGAAAGCTACATGAAGGCGAAGGAGTTGGACACCAAGGGCTCGTACGCCCAGGAGTGCCAAATCGGATTGGGTCAAGTGCAAATGGCGGCAAGCAACGCCGGCATCACGCAGTACAACACAGGCGATTTTGGTCGTGCAGGTGGATTTTTTGACCTGAGTGCAGAAATCGCTTCGGCCTTTGAAGTCACCGACACCATGGCGTTGTACAACTCCGCCTTGTGCTACGAAAAGGCTGGCAACGTGGAATTGGCTGTGGCCCGTTACCAAGCGTGTGCAGACATCCAGTACCAGGTGCCCAACGTGTTCTTGTTCATCAGCAATTTGTACCGCACGTCAGGCCAGGAAGATCTCGCCCTGCAAACACTTGCGGACGCCCGGAAAGCCTACCCACGTGAGCAATCGCTCATCATTGAGGAATTGAACATCTACCTGACGAACGAGGAGTTCGACAAAGCCAAAGAGAACTTGGCGCTCGCGGCAGAACAAGATCCCACCAACGAGATTTTGTGGTTCAGCCTGGGTTCGGTGTTGGACAACTTGGGCAACGCAGAAGAAGCCATTGAGGCATATCTCAAGGCTTTGGAAGTCAAGGCCGACTACTTTGACGCCAACTACAACCTTGGCGCGTTGTACTTCAACCAGGCCGTGCAAGGCATCAACGAGGCCAACGACATGTGGAAGCCGCGGATGACGAAGACCGAGTCTGATGCCCAGAAAAAACTGGAAGACGATGCGAAGGCGTTGTTTGCCACCGCGGAGCCGTACTTGGAAGCTGCACACGCGGTCGACGCGGAAGATGTGGAGACGATGCGTTCGTTGCGTGATGTGTACGCACGCACAGGGGACGACGACAAATTGCTGGAGATCAGCGCTAAGTTGAAGGCGCTTGGGCAGTGATTGGCGACTCCTGTATGTGAATTACATAATGTTAATTATCATTCAAGAGGGGTTCTGCTGAAAATGCAACAAGCCAGCGTGAATTTGAAAACGGATGTGCTACTTTTGCCGTCCCGGAGGTTTGGCAGAGTTGGTCGATTGCACCGGTCTTGAAAACCGGCGTGCCGCAAGGTACCGGGGGTTCGAATCCCTCAGCCTCCGCCAAGAAAGTGTCCACGATGTGGGCACTTTTTTTTTGCCTTCACATGGGTTCACGCCAACCTGTGTGCCCACCCATGAAACCCCATGTACATTTGAGATTGTGAACGAACAAGCGACAGCCTTTCAATTGTCCCATGTCACGCTCCCGAGGATGATTGGGCTCCTCATGGGCCTGACGATTTGGACCACAGCCTTTGCACAACGTGATTGGCGCACAGACGCTTTGGTGCAGCGCTTGCCATCAGGCCAGGCGTATTTGGAGATTCAAACTGCATGGGAATCTGACTTTGCGTCCGCTGGAGATTCCCTGACGCTGACGGTTGTGGTGGCGCGTGACAACGAAGTGTTGGGGTTCCGGAAATCACGCTTGGAAGTCCGTCCTGACGTGCCAGACTCGTCTGCACTTTCACATTTGCACGTGGATCGAATTTCTGTGCCAGGTGGCCCATGCACTGTGGAATGGATGGTGTTGCGTGCCGACGAGAAACTCCACTCCTCAAGTTTGACATATCGCATTTCACCAAGTGGGATGCCAGAGATTGCAGACCCCATGGTTGTGGCCACCCACGCCAGAGCCTCGGCGATGTCTGACGCCAACATGGTGCACAGCGGCATGGACCTGATTCCTTCCGTGGGCAAGCACATCGCACAAGACCAGGCCGCTGCGAAGATGTACGTGGAGTTGCACAAAATGGACGAGGTCGTGGGACGAGATTCTTTGTTTCTGCTGGCCTACGGTTGGGCGGATGCGCAAGGCAACTGGGATGCGGCCTTCACCAAGTACAAGCGCTTGACCGCCCAGCCTGTGGTCCCTGTGTTTGAGTCCCTCCCGACCTCCGCCACGGCGCCGAATGTGCAACGTCCCGTGCTCAAGTTGGAAGCCCGCACCAAGCGGGGCGACGTCATTGTGTCAAGGGATGTGGTGCTGGCGCCCCGGCGCCATCCTCAGCCGTCCAAAGCCGTTCAAGCTGGACCCGCGCCCCTCCTCCCCTCTCTGGATTCGTTTGTCGAGTTGGGGGATGTGGTGAGGCACATGCACGAGCATTTGGCCTTGGCGACCACGAATGAGCAGAGCACGATTTTGAATGTGTTGGTCCCCGAAGGCGACATTGCTCGGATGAAGTTGTACGTTTCAGGGTTTTGGCTTGAACGGAGCAGCTCACTCGCCGAAGCGGATGCGCGTCACCGGCAATTCTTGGAGCGCGTGGCCTACGTCAACGAGATGTACGGCGACTGCAAGCAAGGTCAAGGAAGCATGACCGAAATGGGCAACATTTACCTCCGGTTTGGCAAGCCCAACACCGTGGTGAAGCGCCACCATGAGACGGAATATTACCCTTACGAGATCTGGCACTACCACAAGGCCGGCAGGTTCAACAACAAACGTTTCCTCTTTTATGCGCCGCATGTGGTTGCAGAGTGCTTTGAATTGCTGCACAGCGACATGCTGGGAGAACGCCAAAACGAAGATTGGCTCGCTCAATTGCGGTCGCGTGAAAACCGACTCCGGGTTTCGGAGTCCATGGAGAACCGCTTGAATCCGCGTGATTCGTTTTCGCGAGAAGAGCCGGAGGATTTGTTTTACAACCCACGATGAGAGACGCCACAAATCCTCGCGTTGCGGTGGTCGTTCTGAATTGGAATGGACTCCATCACCTGCAGACCTACCTCCCCTCCGTGGTAATGAACACGCCTGACGAGGTTGACCTCTGGGTGGCGGACAACGGAAGCACGGACGACAGTGTGGCCTGGCTTCGAAATGCGTATCCTGATCGCATCAAGGTCCTGGAATTGCCTAAGAATTACGGATTCGCAGAGGGCTACAACCGTGCCCTTGAGTCCGTCAATGCAGAGTTGTTTGTGTTGCTCAATTCAGATGTGCGGGTGAATCAAGGTTGGTTGTGGCCTGTCGTGGAAGCGATGAATCGCGAGGGCTGGGATGTGGCAAGTCCTCGGGTTGTTCAGGACGTGGATCCCACAAGGTGCGAGCACGCAGGTGCT